>CAYYKV010000219.1:0-5236 GCA_964468605.1 uncultured Occallatibacter sp.
GGAATTCCAAACCGCTCCGTGGTGGCGCGATCGCAGGCCTGCATCTCGGCTGCGGACAAGACGTGCATCGCATTCATGGTACTAGAGAGTTCGGCGGAGCGTGCCTGGGACTGGAGACAAACGGTATGTAGCTTACGGAGATCTACCTGATCAACCGCGCCTGCAGTGTGGTGCGCGAATTGACGCGGGTCAGAATGCAGGCCCCGTTTTTCTCGCAGCGGAAATGAATTGCGGCGGGAAACACCTGCCATTCAGCCGCGCGGCTGCGCAAACCACTAACCCCGACCAGAAAAACCCGCCCCCCCTCTGTATCAACGGTTCCACGCGTGGGATTGTCGCCAACAATCACGTCATCATCGTCAATCGCGGCCGGCAGGTGCTGGATCCGCGCCGAAGACCCCAAACCGCCTGCAGCGGAACCGGACTTTCGGCCTTTTGCGACGTCGTTGAGTTTTTGATGCTTCAGCCAGTCAGCTTGTTGGTCGACCGTGGGAAAGTTGGTTAAGAACTCCCACGACGCAATGCTCTGATACTGCTTCAGGGAACAGGGAAGGCCACCGGAAACGGTGACCTCCGCAATTTGCCCGTCCGGTCCGGCAATATTCTGCACTGTGTCACCGGCAACTGTCTGCATCGGCAGCAGTGCCTGCGAAGGGTCTGGGGAGACTGTAAGCGGCACGGGCGTTGGAAGCACGACTTCCTTTTGGCATGCAATAGCGCCTGTGGTATCAAGAAGCCGGATGACGACCGATACGGGGTGAGGTGGATTCACCGCAACGGCTTGAAAGCTGGCGGCCTGTTGCGGATCAAGTGGATCGATGTAAAGCTCGTAGGCGGTGCTTCCTTCCCAACGAGCAATCAACCGTGCTCCGAGCCCAGCCGAATCGAACCTTCGGGATCCCAAATCGACGTAAAGAAGTGGAGCTTTTGACTTGGTTACTCTAGTTATAACTAGAAAGGCGAGAGCCCCAAGCACAAGGATAAAAAGGATGGGCAACAGAGCAAATGCCCGTTTTGACCTAGCCTGTTTCGCCGCTGCTTCGGGATCCTCAACTGGTGCGGGCTCATACATGGCCGCGCGGAAGCCGTAGAGATCCTCCTGGCTCGCACCGCCCGTTGGAGGCACGACCTTATAGACGCGATCCGCCACACCTGACAGGGCTTGCGACCCGGCAGACGTGGCCGTTTCACTTGCCTCGAGTTGGATGACGTCGCCCATCAAGCAGGTCCCAATCCTTTGATTCGAGAGACCAAGCCGCTAGAAGTACTGTCAATTGGACCACGCCCAAAGGAGGCCGGCAATAACCACTCTGTGTGATAGGTCACCGGGCAACCCAAAGCGGTATGAGGCGCCAAAAAGACATTCCCGCCCAGAACGCCAGCCGTCTGTTTGGAAGCCTTTGGCACCGGCGAGGGCCTTTCCGCCTGTCTCGTGGCGGCGTCAGAATTCGATCCGCCCTTCAAACGCAATCATGCGTGCTGAAGTGTCTCCCCCAAGTCCCACGCCAAGCAACCCGGTCGGCGGCGAGGTCATGCCTTGGAGCGTTCCGAAACTTGCCGGAATCGAACCGGGCACGCCGGCCTCGACCGTGCTGGGCAGCGCGAAGTTGGGGTGGTTGAACGCATTGAATAACTGGGCGTCGACGCGCAGTTTGATTCCCTCCCGGATCGGAAGAGACTTTGTGATGTACATATCCGAATATGTGAAGTGGGGTCCCCGCACCGAATTGCGGCCGGAGTTGCCAAACTGGCAGATGGCTGGATTGTCGTTCTGCACGCCCAGCATCCCGGTATAACATGCGCCTGTTGTGGGATCGACGATTGAGGTGAACGCGCCGGGGTTGAGCCATTGCCTGGTTCCGGCCACGGTGACGCCGGGATAGGGGTTTTTGCGATATAGCTGCGCACCGGGGACCCGTTTCGCATACTCCGGCGCGGCGAATTGGATCGTCTGCGCTGGATTGGATGCCTGAAACACGCCGTTGCCGTTGGCGCTATATTGCTGGCTCAGCACGCTGAATGGCAGTCCGGAATGAAGGAACCCCGTCTCGGAGAAGGACCATCCCCCGAGAACTTGGCGCAGGAGTGGATTGCCGGAGTGGAACGGAACCTGATACACCCCAAACGCGGAGATGTCATTTCGCACATCGTAGTCGCAACTGGCATATTGCCTGCTCAATTCTCCGGGCAACGGAGACTCCAGCCCCTGCGTGGAGAAAGCCAGCAGGCCTCCGTTCGACACTTCGTCCAGACAGTGGCTGAAGGTGTAGTTGCCGCGTAGCGTCAGGCCGCCCCATTGCTGCATGTAAACGATCTGCAATCCGTTGTAGATACTGTTGGCGCCGGTTAGGAATTGAGTGACGTTCCCAAAGCGCTGATCGAGCGGTTGCCGATAGGGAAAATGAGCGAAGCATCCGTCGCAGACGTTCTGGTAGCCGTTGAGCTGCACCTGGTAGGGTTCGTGCAGTCCGCGCGTACCCACAATGTCGGCGCGCAGGTTGCCGCTCGATCCGATCTGCTGCTCGAAACCGAGGTTGTACTGGTAGTAGTACGGGGTCTTGAGTGTTCCAGTGGGGAAGGTGTTCAGGCTGACAGCCAGTGGACAGGTCGGAGCGCCGGGTTGGATTCCCGCGCACGGCGCGCCTCCCGAGCTGAAGGCTGCCTGAAACAACGTATTGGCGTTACTCGCCGCGTCCACGGCGCTGCCAGGAACTCCCGGAGCTATTCCGAGCCCTCCCACCGGCCCCCCAATTCCGCCGGTAAAAGAGGGATCGTTGGGGGCGTTCATCAGCCCGCTGTCGGCAATCTGTTGCGGGATGATGTCGTTGAAGACGCCGAAACCGGCGTGGAGCGCGGTCTGCGCGAGAAGCTGGTATGCGATCGAGGCGCGCGGCTGGTACACGAACAGCGGCGTCGCCGCGAACAGGTTACGCACGCGGCCGAGAACGACCTGGTTCAGCGGCTGGCCGGTTGCGTGCGAGGCATCCAGGAAGGAGCCGGCCATGCGGGAAAACAGCCCCTGCGGACTGGTGACATTGGTATTCCAGGTTACGCGCATGCCGTAAGTGAAGGTCGCCTTCGCGGAGGGCTTGTACGTGTCCATCCCGTAGTATTCGAGGTTGCCGGCCGCTACTCTTTCTTTCAGGGAGACGGGAAAGCTCTGGCTGGCCGAATAAGCAGCCCCGTAGGTAAATTCTCCAAGGTCGTCGTAGCTGACCGTCGGCACAGTGCCTTCTCCGAGGTCGTAGTCGCTGGTGTCGATGCGGCGCGTATTGACGCCGCAGTGCAAGGTGTGCCGCCCGTGCGTCCAGGTCAGGTTATCGTTGATCTGCCACTGCGTGACCTTGCGCCCCTGCGGAAACGTATCGTCCAGACCGCCAATGGTGGTGAAGGGCACGCTGTCGCTGCCCGCGACGAGCATAATGGGAAAGGTTTCGAGCGCCTGAGTGTAGTTGATCGGCTCGAAGATGCTGGAGTACCAGTCCGCTCCCGGATTGAATTGATTCACCAGAGCCGGACTGAACAGATGCGTGTAGCCGATCACCAGGGTACGCTGCGGTTGCGGCGAGTAGGAGTTAAAGATGGAGTCGATCGGATCCGTCCATTCCGCCTGCAGGCCCGTATCCTGCTGGAAGCGATACCAGATGCTGTCTTTGGCGTTGATGGTGTGATCGACCTTCACCACGATGAGGTTCTCGGTGTCGCTGTTGTTCAGGGACTCCTGCCGCTCGGTCGCGCAGCCGCCGCCATCGAGCAGCGCGCCGCTTGGCGGAGCCGGCAAGAGGTTCCCGGATTCGTCCAGCGGGCAGGACACAACGGGCACGGGCGTTCCTCCTGGCGCGGGCAGCAGCGAAAACATGTTCAGGTAAAAGGGGATTTCCTCAGGCTGCGCCGGCAGATTCTGTCCCGTGATGGCGTCGTAACCGCCGGTGGCAAGCTGCTGGAGCACATACTGCTGATAGGCGGAGGCCGGCAAGGTGATTGGCGTGACCAACGGCAATGCGATGCGAATGCCCTCATAGTGGGCGAAGAAAAAGAGCTTGTCCTTGGCGATAGGTCCTCCCACGCTGACACCGAATTCATTCACCACGGAGCGCGGCTTTTTGGCGATGTTCCCCGGTGTGTCGTTTGCATGGAGAAAGTAGTCCTCCGCGTTGAATAGGGAGCCGTTCCAGATCTCATAGAGATCGCCGTGGAACGCGTTGGTCCCCGACTTGGTGAAGTAGTTCACCTGCGAGGCGCCATAGCGACCCTGATCGACAGAGTAGGAGTTGGTGTTTACCGTCGCCTGATCGACCGCGTCGAGGCCGATGACCAGGTTCGTCGCCAGACCGATATTCAATCCCAGCCAGGGATCGTTCGAGTCGTAGCCATCGAGGATGTAGCCATTCGAAGTCGCAGGCAGGCCGTTGAATTCTACGTTGCCATAACCGCCCGCGGCCTTGGCGTCGCTTGAGGAGCCTGCAGTATTCATCAAGGCGCCCTGCGAGAATTGGGTGAGATACGTGAGGTCCTGTCCCGGATTGGGCAAGCTGGCGATGGTCTTCGCTTCCAGCGTGGTCGCGGAATTCGGATTTTCCAGCGACAACAGGCCCTGATCGCCCTTCACTTCGATCGTCTGCACAGCGGCGGAGAGAGTGAGATTGAAGTTCAGCGTAACGGTGCGTCCCACTTCGACAGCAACCGGCCGTGACTTCTGCGTTGCGAAGCCGCTGGCCCGAACTGTCACTGTATAGGTTCCCGGATTCACCTGGGAAAAGAGGAATTGCCCCTCGCCATTGGTTCCTTCCGCGCGCATAGCCCCCGTGTCGACATCGGTAGCTGAAACTTCGGCATTGGGCAGTGCCGCGCCCGACGCATCCGCTACCGTTCCGGCGATGGCGCTCGATGTGCCGCTCTGCGCAACCAGGCTGCCGCAGTTAACCGAAGTTAACAAAAGCGAGAAGGCCAGAAGGCACCGGTATGTTCTTTTGCGATTCGTTGCAACCTCCGGGGAATCTCGGGAAGATCGGGAAAAGCCCCGAGAAATCTCAGCGACCCATCGCTGTCTGCACAAGCAGCCAAACGTTGAGCACCACAATCACCGCCGCGGTGAGCCATGCCAGCCCCTGCAGCCAGCGGCCGTTCGTAAACTCGCCCATCTTCCTGCGGTCGCCGGTGAACATGACCAGAGGAATCACGGCGAAGCTCAACTGGAAGGAGAGAATCACCTGGCTCAGGATGAGCAGCTTTTCGG
>CAYYKV010000220.1:0-5179 GCA_964468605.1 uncultured Occallatibacter sp.
CGGCGGGGGTTTCGATGGAGTCGTAAGCCACGCTGCCGACTACGGTGATGGACATAGGTCTCCTAAATGACTGAAGCCGCCACTGTTCGTTTCAGGGCGTGTAGATGTGGCCATCGATTTTCACGACCGAGCACCAGAAACAAAAGCTCACATGTTTTTGAGGCGCGATCCTGGCTGCGTCGAGCGAGCGCCACCGATGCAAACCCACCGCGCAAAGGAATCCGCTGAGGGAAGGTGCCTCGTGCTCCCGATGCGGCCATAGCTTTGCCAAATTGGAAGCGAGCTGCTGATCGGCCGACAGCGCGGATTGTGATGTTGCAGTCATCGCAACGTGAGAGCTAGTTCTCAAGTTTACCAGCCCAGGTACTTGCCAAAGAGCAGCTTCAGACGCTCTTTCGCTTCGGCCGGAACGGCGTCAGGCTGCGTGAGCACGGCATATTTTGCAGCCGAGACGCACGGGCAAGCGCGCTCGCGAGGCATCGCTGCGACGGCGGCCTTCACCACCTTGGCCGCGTTGTCGGCGTTTTTGTGCAGCACCGCGACGATCTCCTCGACGGTTACGGCGTCGTGGCCTTCGCGCCAACAGTCGTAGTCGGTGACCATGGCGATGGTGGCGTAGCAGATTTCGGCTTCGCGGGCGAGCTTGGCCTCCTGCAGGTTGGTCATGCCGATGACGTCGGCGCCCCAACTGCGGTAGAGGTTTGATTCGGCCCTCGTGGAAAACTGCGGGCCCTCCATGCACACGTAGGTGCCTCCGAGTTTACCGACCACGCCGACCTTCGCGCAGGCATCGGCGGCGGCTTTGGCGACCGTCGCGCAGACGGGATCGCCGAATGCGACGTGGCCCACGATGCCGTCGCCGAAAAATGTAGCAACGCGATTAAACGTTCGGTCGATGAACTGGTCGGGCATTACGAAATCGGTGGGCTTGTGCTCTTCCTTGAGCGAACCAACGGCGGAAACGGAGATGATGCGCTCGACGCCGAGTTTCTTGAACGCGTAAATGTTGGCGCGGAAATTAAGCTCGGAGGGAAGAATGCGGTGGCCGCGGCCATGTCGCGCGAGAAAGGCGACCCTGCGGCCCTCGAGATCGCCAAGTACAAAGGCGTCAGAGGGTGAGCCGAACGGCGTCTCGATGCGCTCCTCGAGAATGTTGGTGAAGCCGGGCATGGAGTAAAGCCCGCTGCCGCCGATGATTCCGATTTCTGCTTGTGACAATTGATGCTCCTTGCTGCTTAGGCGCTTATCTTTGGTCGATCAACCGGATCGACTCGAGAAAAACGTCGCCGTCGATCGTCAAACTGTGGGCGCTGATTTTGTCCATCGTATCCTGCGCCGTGTGGTGGTAGCTGTTGTTGGGCCCGTAGTCGAGGTCAATCACGTCAATCGACGGCACGCCGCGTTCGACAAAGGGCAGATGATCGTCCTCAATCGCCATCTGCTGCTGAAAGAAATAACGCTGGTAGCCGAACTTCTTTGCCGCGTCGGCAACGACTGAGACCAGCCATGCTGTCGAATGGCTTTCGCGCTGAATGTCGAGCTCCTTGTCGCCGATCATGTCGGCGAGCAGGAAGGCCTTGATCTGGTTGAGTGTGCCGTCGCGGCCCCATTTGGCGGCGAGATGTCGGCTGCCGTAGGTGGAGTCGGAAGCCGACCATTGCTCGATGGCTTCCTCGCCGTCGAAGAAGACAAGCCAAACGGAGTAGCCGTCGAGCTTTTTGCCGGGCGAATGGGCGGCCTGATCGCGGAGGCGGTCAGCAATAGACATGAGCAGGCCGGTGGTGGATGCGCCGTCGTTGGCGCCGACAAAGTTGATGTTGCGCAGCGGATAGTTGGTTTCGTAGTGCGTGCCGAGAACGATAACGCCGGGTTTGGTGCCCGGGAAACGCACAATGAAATTGCACATGGGCACTGCGCCGATGGGAGTGTTGGCAGTAAACGTGTCTTCCTCGAGATGGTCATTGTCCCGCTGGAAGTGGCTGCGGATAAACTCCTCGGCCTTCACATGTCCGGGGCCCGTGGGCCAGCGCGGGCCGATCGCGGCGAACTCGCGTGCGTACTCGTAGGCGGCAGCGCCGTCGAAATGCTGCGCAAATAAGGCAATTGGACCCAGAAAGGCCAACACCACCACTACAGCATTTTTCCAAAACCAGGAAAAACTCATCCCGCAGCCTCCTTCTTCTTTCTGCGTGCGGGGTGAACCCACCAGGCAACACCAATGCCGACCAGGTAGAGAGCCAGCATGGGAACCGCGTAGATGCACATCGTGCCGGGATCGGGGCTGGGACAGATGATAGCGGCAACCAGAAACACAGCCAGGATGGCGTAGCGAATGTTCTTCCAGAGAAACTTCGGGCTGACGATGCCGAAAAGCGCGAGGAAGAAGATGAGGATGGGCAGCTCGAAGCTGACGCCGAGGCCAAGGATGATGGAAAGGAAGAAGCCTGTGTACTCTTCAATGGTAACGATGGGGTTGAATTTGCTTCCGAAGCCCAGGATCAGGATGCGTAGCGCGCCGGGCAGAACGTAAAAGTAGCCGAAGGCCGCGCCCGTCAGGAATAGTCCCACTGTAGCGGTCATGAAGGGAATTACGAAGCGCTTTTCCTTCTGGTAGAGGCCCGGAGCGATGAAGAGCCACACCTGATAAAGGATGAACGGCGAGGCGATAATAGCTCCCCCGATGAGCGAGACCTGGAGATAGAGGTTGAGCGGATCCATGGGGTGGGTGTAGTTGAGTTTGATGCCAAGCTTGTCGAGCGGGGCCTGAACGAAACCGTAGAGACGCTCGTGGAAGGCGTACGCGAATATGAAGCCAAGCATGAGGTAGATGGCGGAATGGACGATCCGTTTGCGCAGCTCCTCGAGGTGCTCCATGAGGCTCATGCCCGGGAGCTCAGCGCGCTCTGTGACCGCTTTCCGCGCTTTTTCGATGGCGTCCTGGGGATCAACCATGGTGGGTGGCCGGCTCCGATCGTTCGGCTACAGGTGTTGCGGCTTCAGTCGCTTTACCGGGACGCTCTGCGGCAATCGTCTCGCCAGTGGAGGGGGGCTTAATGTTCAGGATCGATGGATCGACTGACGGCGTGGCCTCCTGTGAGCCCGCGGCTTGGGCCTCGACAGAGAGGTCGGTTGTCGCGGCTGGATAAGAGGCTGTGATTGTGGCGGCAGCGCTAGATTCGGCACTCGTGCCATTGGACTCCGGGGTCTGAGAGACCGTTTGCTCAAGCTGGAGAGGAGCCTGAGCAGCGGCTAATTTACGCTGACGCTCCTCTTCTTCCTTCTTGCGGCGGTCGGCTTCCTCGGCGTTACGTAACTCCTCTTCCATCTGGAATTTGAAGTCGTTGGAGGCCTTGCGGAACTCGTACATCAGTTTGCCGAGCTGGCGGCCGATCTTGGGCAGTCGCCGTGGGCCGAAAACAACCAATGCCAGGACCATGAGGAGCAGCGTGTCCCACATGCCCAATGTTGCGAGCTGGATTGGCGGCGGAGAACCCATGAAGGATCATGATACCTGCGCCTGCGTGACACTCACAATTGCCGTGCACTGCTTAAGGTGCGATTCCGGACAAGTGATGGGTGAAGCGCCCAAGTCGGTTTTCTGGCGTGAGTGCGAGCGGAGCCTGTGGCATGTATCCGGGTGTGCAAGCTAAGTGTGATCGGTCGAAGCGGCAAACCGAAGGGAAAAACCGTCGAAGTATGTGACTTCGGGAATTGTCCCGGGTAGTTCTGTTCCGCTTGGTAATCATAGAATCTGATTCAGAAAACTGCACCATAGCGACTGCAATTCATGGTCTATTGATCGACTCTTCGCGTCACTCGCTCTCACTGCGACGGCGTCAGTGAACGAAACACATGCGGCGGGGGATTGCTTCTCCGACGCCCTGAAGCTCACATACAATGAATTCGAGATACCGGCTTCCACCCCGCTCAATTCGCTGAACTGCGCTCCATGCGGCCCATTGATGATGCATTTCAACCGACTGCGAAACATCGCGCTGATTCTTTTGCTGCTGCCGATGTGCGGTCCCCGGCACGCGGCTGCGTATTCCCTGCTCACGCATGAGCAGCTCATCGACCTCACATGGAACGACTCGATTGTTCCGCTGCTGAAGAGCCGCTATCCCAATCTCACTCCGGACGATCTGGACCGCGCGCGCTCCTTCGCTTATGGCGGGTGCGTGATCCAGGACCTGGGGTACTACCCGTTCGGCGACTCGTATTTTTCAGACTTGACGCATTATGTGCGCACCGGCGACTTTGTGCTGGCGCTCTTTCGCAACGCGCACAACGTCAATGAGCTGGCCTTTGCCGTGGGCGCGCTGTCGCACTACATTGGGGATTCCATTGGGCACTCGCAGGCGACGAACCGCGCGGTTGCGCTCCAGTTCCCAAAGCTGGCGGCACGCTATGGGACGAGCGTGAACTATGCCGAGGGCCGGCATCAGCATGTGCAAGTGGAGTTTGCCTTCGACATCGACCAGATTGCGAAGCACCGCGTAGCGCCGCTGGGCTATCTGCGGCACATCGGGTTCAGGGTTCCAACGCACCAGCTTGCGCTGGCGTTCTATGAGACATACGGGCTGACCGAGGATTTCGGCGCCGGCGCGCGGCATAAATTCAACGTGGGCGAATACCGACTCGCGACGCGGAAGTTCATTCCCCGCGTGGCATATGCAGTCGCGCTGATGAAGCGCGGCCATGAGACACCAGAGCCGGACACGGCCGATGCGAAAGAGATCGAGAAGGAATCGGCAGAGGCGGCGGCGCTGTATGATTGGGACGCTTATCGCAAGAAAGCCGGCTTCGAGACGCATCTCATCGCGGGCGCGCTCCGGGTGCTGCCGAAGATTGGCCCGCTGTCGATGGTCGCGGTGAAGGGCCCAAGCCCCGCGGCCGAAGCCGACTACATGCACAGCCTCGTCTCAGCCACCACGGCGCTTCGCGATCGCCTGGCCATCTTTACGCCAACGGAAGCGCGGCAGCCACAGCCTGCGACCTTAGCGGCTTCGACAGATCCGTTGGGTCCAGGAGATACGAAGCATCCGCTGCCCAATCGCGACCTCGATACCGGGCTGGTGGTCAAACCGGGCGGCTATCCGCTTACCGACCAAACCTACGCGGAGCTTTTGCACCGCCTTACCCGCGACCCGAGTCAACCGATTCCGCCGGGGATCAAGAG
>CAYYKV010000221.1:0-5161 GCA_964468605.1 uncultured Occallatibacter sp.
AAGATCAAGGAAGGCGACAAAGAACGGCTGCAGGCCTTTGAGGGCCTGGTGATCGCGATCAACAAAGGGCCGCAGGGCACCTTTACCGTACGCAAGATGAGCTTTGGGCAGGGCGTGGAGCGCATCTTCCCCTTCAACTCCAAAGTGGTGGACAAGGTGGAAATCGTGCGCAGCTACAAGGTGCGGCGCGCGAAGCTGTTTTATTTGCGCGGACTGCGCGGCAAGGCGGCGCGGCTGCGCGAAGTGGACCGCACGACCGGCAAAGTGCGGGTGTAGGATCAGGAGTCGGGGATCAATTTACCCCGGTTCCCAGAAAACACGATTCACGCAGTCAAAAAGAACCCCGACTTCGGCCGGGGTTTTTGCTGCGTGGAATTCTTCGCGGATCGCGCGATTCTTTGGCCGTGGGCTGTAACCGGCGAATCGACTGTAATTCGGTCATAGCGCGGTGCGGCTGCGTTCTGAAGTCTTATTCGCTGGTTGTGGGATCGATGACTGAGCGGACCTGGGCAACGGAGTTTGCCGGGAACCCTCCCTGCCGGGCGTGCTCGCGAACTGTGGCCTCGTCCGGGGCGATGTAGATGCAGTAGATTTTGTCGTCGGTGACAAAGCTCTGGATCCACTGGATTTGAGGGCCCATCGATTTGAGCACGCTGCAAGACTTCTGGGAAATGGCATGCAGTTGATCCGAGGACAGCTTACCGGCGTCGGGAATCTCCCGCTCGATGACGAATTTCGGCATGGCCGATGACCTCCTATGTTGTCAGGTAGGCTAGCATCTTCCGCAGCAGTTTTGTACCTATACTTATCGCATGGCGATTGCAGCAACACCGGCGGCTCCTTATTATGCGGTGATCTTCACTTCCCTGCGGACAAAAGGAGAAAAGAAGGAAGACAACGGCTACGGAAAGATGGCCGAGGCGATGGAGAAGCTGGCCGCAACGCAGCCGGGTTTCCTGGGGATCGAATCGGCGCGGGACGGGCTGGGGATCACAGTGTCGTATTGGGAGAGCCTGGAGTCGATAGCGGCGTGGAAGCAGAATTCCAGTCACCTTGTTGCGCAGGCGCGGGGCCGCGATAGGTGGTATGAGGAGTTCAAGGTGCGGATCTGCCGTGTGGAGCGCGACTACGGGTTCGAGCGCGGTTGAGCGGTTGCTGTCCGGCTTTTCCACGCAATGATTCCTTGAGGATTCCTATACTGAATGCATGACCAGGTCTCGGAGGGCTCCGGTGTGCGGATGGGCACTGGAGAAAGCGGCGCGGCGGGCTGGTGCGCTGCGCATTGCCGGCCTCGATGAAGTGGGGCGCGGGCCGATGTTCGGGCCGGTCGTGGCGGCGGCAGTGATCTTTCCTGAACACTGCCGATTGCCGGGCCTGAACGATTCAAAACAACTCACTGAAAAACAGAGAGACGATTGCGACGCGATGATTCGCGAATGCGCCGTGGCGTGGGCGATTGCGGCGGTGGATGTGGAGACGATCGACCGGATCAACATCAGGCGGGCGTCGCTGCTGGCTATGCGGTTGGCGGTTGAGCAGTTGATCGTGACGCCGGACTATTTGTTGATCGACGGGCGGGACACGATCGAGTGGCCGTGCGTGCAGCAGGCGGTGGTGGGCGGCGACGCGCGAAGCGTTTCAATTGCGGCGGCGAGCGTGCTGGCGAAGGTGCATCGCGACCGGCTGCTGGTGGAGCTGGATTCGGTGTATCCCGGGTATGGGCTGGCGCGGCACAAGGGCTACTGCTCCGCAGAACATTTGGAGGCGCTGAGGCGGCTTGGACCTACGCCGCTGCACCGGAAGAGCTATCAACCTGTGGCGCAGAGGATGCTGTTCGAGTAAGGCAGCGGAGTTAACGGGGTTTGCGGAGCTAGTGAGTTAGCTGCGCTATGCGCGTGTTAATGAGTTCGCAAGTTAGCAGTCCTCTGCGCGGACGTGTTCGCAAGCTGGCAAGTTAGCGGAGCCGGCGGAGTTTGCGGCGGACTTTGCTTTTTTGGGGAACTGGGTGAGTTTAGCCGGGCAGTTCGTGATTACTTGGCACTTGAAGGCTGAAGCGAATCGAGTAATGCGATCATTTGCTCGACGTACTGACGCCAGCGGATGCTCTCGCACTCAAGATCTCGCATCTTCCGTTCGAGCCGATCCATGCGCAGCCCCTGCCGGGTGACTTCCGCTTCAGCATGCACAGCACGCTTCTCGGCAGCCAAACAGGCTTGCTGCTCCCGCTCTGCCGTTTCAATCACTCGAACTACACGTTCCGCGAGGGCAGAATAATCGTTTGCAAAGTGGATCAAAGCCTCGTGCCCGTGTTGCGGCTTATGCGCGTCTGTTTGCTGTTCGTGGTTTTCGACTTGCAGCGCGGTGGGCGCAGTAAATTCCTTGAGGGCCGAAAAATCGTCCGCCGCTGGCGCGGATTCCAGCAGATGCATCCTTGATTGGGTTGTGCTCTCCCGCTGTTCCAGTTCCATCTCTCTCAGCGCGGTCATGATGTTGGACATTTACAGATTCTCCATTGAGCGTCCGGCTCTGTCTCTTCCCAACTGCTCCGGAAACTCCAACTTAGGTCAGTTCTTTGTTATCTGGCCCTTCGGCTGTTGAATATCCAATCGAATAGATTCACTGTAGGTCTGCGTTCAGTATGGTTTCAATCACCTTTGCCCGGCACTCGCTGACACGAAAGTTGCACTTTGCGGAAGCAGTGGATGTTCGTGCGCCAACCGCGATGTGAGCCGCGGAGACATTGCCATGGTTGATCCGGATCGGAGCCACTCGAGCAGGCCAGGCAGGGACAACGAGACAAAGCCCAGTTCCGGTGGAATCCGAAGATCTTCCGCAGTGACTGCTCAAGGAGATGCGGCGTTCAAACGGACGCGGGGACGCGAGCTTTGCGACGCTGAAACCAGGCGAGGATGGGGCGAGCGAGGAGAAGAGCCGCGATGACAATCGTCATGGCGAGCGGCGTGAGGACACCGGGCTTCATTTGCCACCAGTAGTGAGCCACTCCGCAAATTGCGGCGACGTAGATGAGCATGTGCAGGCGGTTCCAGTTTTTGCCGCCGAGTTTGCGGATGGACCACGCGGTGGACGTGAGCGCCAGAGGCAGCAGCGACAGCCATGCGGCCATGCCTGCGGTGATGTAACGGCGGCGAGCGACGTCGGCGAGCATGGATTGCAGATCGAAGTTGTTGTAGAGCGCGACCCAGGTGAGCATGTGCAGCGTGGCGTAGAAGAAAGCGAAGAGACCGAGCAGGCGGCGGAATTTGATGAGCCAGGAGAGACGCGGGAGCAGGCGGCGGAGTGGAGAGATGGCCAGCGTGATGGCGAGCAGGCGCAGCGTGGCGCGGCCGGTGAAAAAGGCGATGGCGCCGGTAGCGTTGGGGCCGAGGTTGTTGGTGAACGCTCCCCAGACGAGCCAGCATAAGGGCGCGAGGCAAGCGAGCCAGACGAGAATCTTGAGGACGATGAGAGTCGAGCGAGTCATAGTTAGCACGAAGCGAGGAAGCGAGGGAGCAAGTTAGCGAGTTGGCGGTTGGCCTGGGGTTAGTGCTATCGCATGTCACAAGGTCGGGACATGGGGCACCCGCCGTGTTAGTGGAGTTGGCGCTCCGCTTCAGTAGTTCTTGCGCAGGTCCATTCCTGCGTACAGCGATCCGACCTGATCGGTGTAGCCGTTGAACATGAGGGTGGTGCGGGTTTGCTGGTAGAAGGGCAAGCCGATGCGGCGCTCAGTCTTCTGGCTCCAGGGGACACGGTCCACATTGGGATTCACATTGGAGTAGAAGCCGTATTCATCGCTGGCCTGATCGTTCCAGGTCGTGGAAGGCTGACGGTCAAGAAAACGTACAGTAACGATGGACTTGGCAGATTTGAATCCGTACTTCCAGGGGACGACGATGCGCACGGGCGCGCCATCCTGATTGGGTAGGGTTTCTCCGTATAAGCCGAAGGTGAGCAGGGTGAGCGGGTGCATGGCTTCGTCCATGCGAAGGCCTTCGAAGTAAGGCCATTCGATGGTTGGATCCTCACCGGCCCATTTCTCAACGCGCGAGCTGTAGTAGGAGATGAACTGGACGTATTTTGCGCTGGGCAGCGGATTGCACAGCTTGATGAACTCGGAGAGCGAGTAACCGACCCAGGGTATGACCATGCTCCAGGCTTCGACGCAGCGGTGGCGGTAGACGCGGTCTTCAAGCGGGCGAAGCTTGAGGAGCGTGTCGATGTCGAACGTGAGAGGCTTGGCGACATTGCCTCCAACATTGACGGTCCATGGGCGGGTGGGCAGGCTGCCGGCGTTCTTGGCCGGATCGCCTTTGCCGACGCCGAACTCGTAGAAGTTGTTGTAGTGGGTGATGTCGTCGTAGGGGGTAAGCTGCTCGCCGGTGGTGGTGAGAGGGCTCGGGACGGTTTGGAGCTTGGTGCCGGCGCGGACGGTGGTGCGCGGGGAGATGAATTGGCTGAGGCGATCGGCGGCAAGAGTTGCAACGCCCGCCGCAGCCGCCCCTTTGAGGAAGCGGCGGCGGCTAAGGTACCGGAAATAGGCGTCGCGTGAAGTGATCTCGGAGGAGGGTATGTCGGGCGGTTTGCCGATGAGCATGAAATGACCTCGCAGTTGGGGAGGGCCGCTGCAATTATTAGACACAGTGGAGGGGGTAAGAGTTACGGGAAAAGCAGGGAGCAAGGGGCGAAGGAGCAAGGGTGCAAGGGAGTGCTTACGAAGACCGAAAAGCAACCACAGGTCCTTCGACTTAGGCCGTCCGCCGGGGCGGGCGACTTTCGCTCAGGATGACAGCGCTCGATGGTGTGGGGGCCGGACCTAGTCGACTGAGGCGCGCTGTGCGGTGAAGGGCCACTGGCTGAGGCGGCGGGCGCGGAAGAGATAGATTGCAGTGCCGCTGATGGCAATGGCGATTGCGCCGTAGAGTTCGAAGAGGCCGCTGCCGCCTTTTGCCTGGGCGCGGCGGGGATCGAAGAGCATGAAGGCGAAGCCGGCCATGGCGACGATGGGGGGGAGCGGGTAGAGGGGAATGCGGAAGGGGCGCGGGAGATCGGGGCGGCGAATGCGCAGCAGGATGACGCCGACCTGTTGAAGCGAGAACTGCAGGAGGATTCGCGTGATGACGAGCATGGTGATGACCTGCGCGAGCGAGAAAAAGCAGAAGAG
>CAYYKV010000222.1:0-5153 GCA_964468605.1 uncultured Occallatibacter sp.
GCAGCCTGCCGAACGCCGCCGATCGCTCGCCCTCGGTGATGAGCGCCTCATATACATTCAGGATCGGCTCCGGGTGGTGGCATATGAGAAGAAGATCCGAGCCGACTCGTACGGCTTCGACCGCCGCGTCTCCCATCGGCATGAAATTCGCAACGCCACCCATCTCCAGATCATCCGACAGAACCAAGCCGCGATAGCTGATGCGCCTTCTAAGCACTTCGTCGACCCAGAAGCTCGACACGCTGGCTGGCCGATTCTTGTCTTTCGTCAGGGGATACGCCGCGTGGCTCACCATCACCATCGGCAGCTCGTCACAGAGCGCGCGGTAGGGCCCCACGTCCTCCTGCCACAACCGCTTCCACGTACGGCGAATCTTCGGCGTCTTCAAGTGCGAGTCGAGCGTCCCCCCGCCCAGGCCGGGGAAATGCTTTCCGCATCCCGCCACGCCTTGTGCCGCAAGCCCGGCCAGAAATTCGCGCGCATACGCTATGACTTCCGCCGCGGTGGGTCCGGCGCATCGCGTTGCAAGCACCTTTTGCGACGCGGGCAGCCCAAGGTCAAGCACCGGCGCCAGCGGAGAGTTGAATCCGAACGCCTTCACTGCCCGTGCAATCAATTCGCCGTGCTCGCGCGCGAGTGAAGAGCGCCCGGTAGTTCGCGAGGCCTGCGCCACGGCTTCGACCGGCGCCATCGGCGCGAGCGCATCGCGCAGCCGGTCGACCGTTCCGCCCTCCACATCGACAAAAGCCGTGTAAGGTCGCGTGCAAAACTTTGTCGCCTCGGCAAGAAGCGCCCGCGTCTGCTTCGCGTCTTCAATATTTCGCCGGAAAAGAATGATCCCCGCCGGCCGCATCAGCTTCAGCCACGCCCGCTCCATCGCGGTCAGCTCCGTTCCCTCCAGCCCAACAACGAGCAAACTTCCCGCTGCATTCCGTAAACTTTGCGTCATCTTTCTCGCATCCCCAGTCTTTCTCGCGTCTCGGATCTTATTCTTTCTTGTCCTTCAATTCCTGCTGAAGTTCCTCCAGCAAATTCAGCGCCTGCAATGGCGTCAGCGAATTCACGTCCGTTTGCTCGATTCTGTCCACAATCTTCTGCGAGAGCGGCGTGAAGATGGTCAACTGCATCGGGTCGGCCTCGGTCTCGACCTGCACGCTCTGACGCTCCTGCTTTTCGTGCTGGCGCAGCACGTGCTTCGCCCGCTCGATTACCACCGCCGGCAACCCCGCCAGCCGCGCCACTTCGATCCCATAGCTCTTGCTCGCCGCGCCCGGCTCAATGTTATGCAGAAAGACAATTCCGCTCGCCGTCTCCTTCACGCCGACACGAAGATTGCGCACGCGCGGCAGCTTCTCGGCGAGCATGGTCAACTCATGGTAGTGCGTCGCAAACAGCGTTCGCGCGCCCACTTCGGCGTGCAGGTATTCCACTGTCGCCCAAGCCAGAGAGAGCCCGTCAAACGTTGCCGTCCCGCGTCCCATCTCGTCAAGCAAAATCAACGACCGCTTCGTCGCGGTATTCAAGATGGTTGCAGTTTCCGTCATCTCCATCATGAATGTTGATCGCCCGCGTGCCACGTTGTCGCTGGCCCCGATGCGCGTGTAAATGCGATCGACCAGGCCCAGCCGCAAGCTGTCGGCCGGAACGAAGCTCCCGATCTGCGCCATCAGCACAAGCATCGCGGCCTGACGCAGGTACGTGCTTTTGCCGCCCATGTTCGGGCCGGTCACCAGCAGCAGGCTCGGCGGTGCTCCCGCACCTCCCTCTTCTGGAGAAGATTCCTGCGAAGCGCAAAGATAAAGATCGTTGGCAATGAAGCGCCCCTCGCGCGTCTCCTCCAACCACTGCTCGATGACCGGATGCCGGGCGGCAACGGCTTCGAGCACGGGGTCCTCGGCCAGCTTCGGCTGCACATAGCGCCGCGCCGCCGCCAGTTGCGCAAAACACGCCAGCAGATCAGCTTCGGCCACCGCGGCGGAACTGCGCCTGATCCGCCCCGCGCTCTCCAGCACGAATTTCCTCAGCTCGGCAAAAATCCGCTTCTCGATCTCAATGCACCGGTCGTGCGCGGAGAGAATCTTGCGTTCGTACTCCTTTAGCTCCGGCGTTGTGAATCGCTCCGCGTTGACGAGTGTCTGCTTGCGCTCGTAGTCGGCGGGCGCCAGCGCCATGTTCGCCTTCGTGATCTCGATGTAGTAGCCGAACACCGAGTTGTAGCGCACCTTCAGCGAGCCAATTCCGGTCCGTTGCCGCTCGCGATCCTCGATGGCCGCGATCGCCTGCCGCCCCGACGATGAAATCGATCGCAACTCATCCAGCTCGGCGTCGATTCCCGCCGCGATTGCGCCACCATCGACGAGCGTCTGCGGCGGCTCGGCCACCAGCGTCTTCACAATGCGCACGGTCACGTCGTCGAGCGTGTCCAGGGCTTCGGAAATCGCCCGCCACCGCGGCGCTTTCATGGCATTGAGCGCGGTCTTCACACCGGGCAGCCGCGCCAGGCTCGCGGCCAACCCGCGCACGTCGCGCGGCCCAGCCGAATCCAGCGAAATCCTAGCAAGCAGCCGCTCCAGATCCAGAATTCCGCCAAACGCACGCCGAATCTCCTCGCGCTTGAGCAAATCGCCGTGCGCCTCGGCCACCGCCTCGTACCGCGCTTCAATCTCCGGTGCGTTGTTCAATGGCCGCAGAATCGTCGCTCGCAGCAGGCGCTTGCCCATCGGCGTGAGGCACGCATCCAGGGTGCGAAACAGCGTCGCGCGATCGTCCTGCCCGGAAAAAAGCGGCTCGACTAGCTCCAGATTCCGCACTGTCACCTGATCCAACTCGAGGGCCGTTGAATGCTGCTCGAATTTGAGGCTGTCAATGTGCAGCGCTTCGTTTTTCTGCGTCGAACGCACGTAGTGCAGAACCGCGCCCGCCGCAATCGCCGCCGGCTCGTGCCCGTCCAAGCCAAATCCTTCGAGCGATCGCACATTCAACTGCCGCTCTACCAGAGGCACGGCATACTCAGAAGTCCACACCCAGTCCTCGACCTGCGTCCGCGCCGGAATCTTCTCCAGTTGCGCAGGCGCCTCCGCCCCCGCGGCGAAGAGCACCTCACTCGGCGCGGCCAGCAGCAATGCATCAATCGCTTGTGCCCGCGCATGTTCGCCACGAAACTCCATCGTGCGAAACTCACCGGTCGAAACATCCAGCAGCGCCAGCGCACAAACGCTTTCGCGCCCACCCCGCGGCGGATCCTCAAACAGCGCCGCCAGAAAATTGTTCTGCTCCTGCCCCAGCCCCGCATCGAGCGCCGTTCCCGGCGTGAGCACGCGCGTGACCTCGCGCTTCACCAGTTTCTTGGTGAGCTTCGGGTCCTCCATCTGGTCGCAGAGCGCGATGCGATAGCCCTTGCGCAACAGCCGCGCCACGTACTGCTCCACAGCGTGAAATGGCACGCCACACATCGGTATGTTGCGTTCCTTGTCCCGCGCCGTCAGCGTCAGTTGCAGCTCGCGGCTGGCCACGGCGGCATCGTCGTAGAACAGTTCGTAAAAATCGCCCATCCTGAAGAACACCAGCGCATTGGGATTCTGGTGCTTGGCGGCCGCCCATTGGCGCATGAATGGTGTCAACTCTGAGGCGCCTTTGTCGGCAGGCTCCCGCTCCGCGGGCGCCGCCGTCAGCACGAACTCATCAGCCGCAGGGCTCTCATCCTGAAGATGAGAGCGCGCTGCGCTCACGCCGGGTTGAATGTCGATTCGGTTCACGCTGGCTTTAAGAGTATCGCGAGGGGACAGCTCAAGAGCAAGCTGATCTCACCCCGTCAACGACGGCGCCTCGCTCCGGCCCAAAGATTGGCTACGCCTCCGGATCACGACGGTTCGAGAAGACAGGCGCGACTTCGCGCGGCTCATGCTGGGCTGAAGAATCCCGCAAGGCCGGGGTAACGCTCAATCTCATTTTTCTTGACTCGGTCTCGGCCCGGCCCCCAAGATTGAACGCACTGGCCCTTGTTCCCCCACTCCGGAAGGAGGATTCATGAACTTCCTGCGCATCGTTCTGGCAGCCATCGGAGCCGTCGTGGCCTATATGGCTCTTGGCTTCGTCCTCTTCGGCCTGATCCCGTCGCTCAAAACAGAGTTCCTCAAATACCCCGCGGTCTATCGCGACCGGCAAGGCCAGATGAGCCACATGCCGGTCGGCATGGCTGCCATGTTTCTCTCCATGTTGACCCTGGCCGTTCTCTACGCGCTCGTCTACCAGGGCGGTTCCGGCATCGTCGAAGGCGCACGCTTCGGAGCGCTGATCGGCCTGTTCGCCATCGGCTCTTTCGTCTTGCACAACTATGTCAACCTCAACATCGGTCTGAAGCTGACGCTCCAGCAGTCGGCAGCTTATTTTGTCGAATGGCTCGTCGTCGGCATCGTGATCGGCCTCATCTACCGGCCATCGCCGGCCCACTGATCGACTCATCCTGATCGGTTCGTCCCCGCCTGGCAAGAACTCCCGGCACAAGGCCTTTCACTCTCAGCGCCCGCACCATCGAGGGCTCGCCGGCCGCGTGGACACCTGCACCGCGACCAAGTAGTCATTGCAAATAGCTCACTACGAATGACTTATCCGGATCCCTGGTCCGGTGTGCACCTGGTCGGCGGACTGCGGCCGGCAAGGCGGCCTGCTGTGGAAAACCGAGTGATTTAAATCACATCGAAAAAATCGCATTCACGCCAAACTGGCTTCCTCGATTAGAAAACCAAAAATTCCGAGGGCCGCGTTTCATGAACAGTACCATCCTGCTTCAAAAGCTGATTGCCATTGAAAAGTCCATCGGCATGGCCGACAATGGCACAATTCGCCAGCTCGTTTATGAGGCCGAAGATTGCCTGCTCGAGATCCAGCGGGAACGCGCGCAAAGCTTCCTTTTGGACTCCTGGCGCACCGCCATACCTCGGTTTCAGGTGACCGGCGAGATCCCGCAAAACCAATAGCTCACCCAGCGCCCCCATTTCCTTCATCTGAACGGGAATCTTCCCTTGAAGTGGTCCCTCTTCATCCCGCCCGCTCCGCTGCCTCTACAGGTGATTAGCATCACAGTATACTGAGGGCTGCGCCTGTACCTTAAAAGCTGCCATGTACCTGCTTTGGCTACGAGTTGCGGCCATTCT
>CAYYKV010000223.1:0-5122 GCA_964468605.1 uncultured Occallatibacter sp.
CGCTCAGCCCGCTTGACGTCACCGTCAACCGCCTCAACCTGCTGTGGGGCACCACGCCCATTCGATGTCCCAAGGTCAACTCCACAGAGGCGCTGGTCGATTGCGCTGAGACCCTGCTCGAGCAGGGCGGCTACGTTCGCCCGCGCGAGGTCATCGCCATTGTGGCAGGCACGCGCACCAAGTCCGGCTCAACCAACTTCCTCCGTCTCCACGCCATGGGAGAAAATGCGCTCAACGGCCTGCGCTTCCGCACTCCTCGTGCGGCGCTGCCCGTTACCGCTGCTGCCGTCGCACCCTCTGTTGGCGCGCCCAAAAAGCGCCGCGCCCCGCGCGCCGCGAAGATTCCAGCGCCATAAGCACGCCGCGCCAACGCGCAGCGCGCCATCGAAACAATTCTCGGGATCGCTGCCAGGCTCCGTGCCTGTCTCGTCGTCGATGGTTTACCATCTTCTCCGGATTCAATCGCTTTCCGCAAAAGCGCTGCAAGCAAATCACCCCGGAGCCTGACCATGGATTCCCGCCTCAAGCCCTCCGTTTTCGTTTGTGTCCTCGCGCTCCTCTTCGCCGCTACCGCCACGCTTCAGGCACAAACTCCCTGCACTCCCGTCACGTTTACGGCCGATCAGGATCTCCAGAACATGATGGGCCAGCTCGGCATCAAAACGCTTCGCCCCGGCTTCAACGGGAGCGCGAATGCCCCGAACCAGGCGAACTACGACGAGTCGAAGGCCAATCCCTTCCCAACGATTCCCGATCCCCTCACGCTGAACGACGGCAGCAAGGTGACCACTCCCGAGATGTGGTGGAAGCAGCGGCGGCCGCAGCTCGTCGATGCGTTCTCCAAAGACGTCTATGGCTTCGTGCCCACCAACGTTCCCAGGGTCACATGGACCGTGACCACCGTCGATCACGAGATGATCGGCTTCACTCCGGTCATCGCCAAAGAGCTGATCGGCGAGGTGGACAACTCAGGCTGCCCTGCAATCAGCGTCAAGATTCACATGACTCTGGTGACGCCGGCGAACGCCAAAGGGCCGGTTCCCGTCCTCATGCAATTCACCCGCGCCGGCTTTCCCAATCCCAACGAACCGCGCGGCGACGATCTTGACCGCATCAACGCGGCGTGGAAGGCAGTGCTCGTCCAGCAGGACCCATCCCTCAAGGACATCTTTGCCAAGCATCCTGCGTGGCGGCCGCTCACGGAGAGCCCTTTCTTTCAGCCTCCGCAGTTGAACGCCGACGGTGATCCACCCAACGAATGGGAACTTGTGGCAGCCGGTTGGGGCTTCGTCCGCTTCGATCCTGCCAGCGTGCAGGCCGATAACGCCGCGGGATTGACGCGCGGCATCATCGGCCTGGTCAACAAAGGCCAGCCGCGCAAGCCGGACGATTGGGGTGCGCTGCGCGCATGGGCGTGGGGAGCGGCCCGGGGCCTCGATTATCTTGAGACCGATCCCACGGTCGACGCGAAACACGTCGGCATCGAAGGCGTCTCGCGCTACGGTAAGGCCGCACTGGTCACGATGGCCTTCGACGATCGCTTCGCCATGGTGCTGGTCGGCTCGTCGGGCAAGGGCGGAGCCACTCTGCTGCGCCGCAACTTCGGCGAGGGCGTCGAGAATCTTTCCACCGGCGAGTATTACTGGATGGCCGGCAACTTCATCAAGTTCGATGCTTTCGAAGCTTCATTCGGCAGCATGAACCCCGGCGATCTTCCCGTCGATTCCAATGAGCTCATCGCTCTCTGCGCGCCGCGGCTCACCTTCATCAGTTACGGCCTCCCGGAGAAGGGCGACGCGCGTTGGCTCGATCATGAGGGCAGCTGGATGGCCACGGTCGATGCCAGCCGCGTCTTCGCGCTGCTCGGCGCAAAAGGTCTTGCCGTCGAGGGGGACTACAAAACGGCGGCGATGCCCCCGTTCAACCACGGCTTGCTCGACGGCCAGCTTGCCTGGCGCCAGGATGACGGCGGCCACACCGACGCGCCCAATATGAAGTGGTTCATCCAGTGGGCTGATGGATTCATCGGCCACGCGCCGCAATAAATAAAAATAGGGGCGGCGCGCGGATTTGCGCCGCTCCTTTCTTTCTGTTCCCTACTCCCTATTCCCTGCCTATCAGTCGTCGTCCGGCGGCCCGCTGTCCTTTTCGCGGATGATGTGTTCCGCCGTAACCTTGGTCGGTATCGGCGTAAACGCAGACGGTGTTTGCGTGTAGTCGAAGCAATCGCCGAATGCGTCGGTTCCTGCGTCGCGTGCGCCCAGCGTGCCCAAATCGAAGTTGTGCTCGATGAACGCAATGAACCCGCTCGCTTCATGGAAGTGATGCGTGATATAGCCACTCTTCGCGTAGGGAGAAACGATGAGCAGCGGAACACGGAATCCCGTGCCCATCTCGTCCACCTTGGGCGGAACAACATGGTCGTACCAGCCGCCCCAGTCGTCCCATGAAATGAAGATCGCCGTCGAATTCCAATACTGGCTCGTGCCGATGGCATTCACGATCGACGCCACCCAGTCCGGCCCCTCGCTCCCCGATCCCGGATGGTCGGAGTGCGAAAAATCCGGCACGATCCACGTCACTTGCGCCAGCTCGCCGGCCTTGATGTCGACCAGCACGCGCCGCGACGGAGAGATGACGTTTTCATCCCAATCCTTGCCGAACCGGATGTGCCGGACGGCCTGGTATGCCGACAGAATGAAGAAATTATCGCCGTCCCCGGGAGCATAATAGCGCCACGTCACACCCTTTTCATCCAGCAGATCGGCGGTCGTTTGATAATCGAAGCAGGGATAGACGCCGGGAAGCTCCGTGCCATTCGGTCCCATCAGGGCTGCCGTCGTCCCCGGAGCTGCGTCGCAACCCCACACGGAACCGGTTGGATTCTCCGCCACATTGCCCGATTGTCCGGCAATCATGTACTGGTGCGCCACAAAGCTCGGGCCGGTATTCGATTGGAACATCCGGTCGCCGATCACATACCGCTTGGCCAGCGTCCAATACTGTTCCACGTCTTTCTCAGGCACGTACGAGTAAGCCAGGTTGGAACCGCTCTGAGCGAATCCATCCATGTTTCCGTGATCGTAATCTTCCTCCCAACGCATGTGCGAGTGGCTGAGGTCGCGCGAATCGCCTAGCGAAACGGGCGCGAGCGGGACCAATGTATTTCCGCTCATTCCGCTCTGTGCGGTGTCGGCACCGGGATATCCGTTGAACAAATTGTCGAAGCTGCGGTTCTCCTGCATGATGATGACGATGTGCTGAATCGGCGAACCGCCAATCGGCGTGACTTTGCTGTCGGGAATCGGCGGCGACGGAGAAAGCACGATCGTACCGCCGCAACCGATCAGCCCGGCAAGCAGCCAGAAACTCGCCGCCGAAAAGACCGCGACCGACACGCCGATGTACAAGCGCGGACCGGCAAAATACTTCCGCCATCTCAACGATTTTGAATGTCTCTGGTCCAAAGTCCTCTGCTGCCGCACAAATCACCGGCGATACTACGCCTGGATTTCAGGTATCGGTGTGATTTTAGTCACTCTGTTACATTTCGGTGACATTTCTTTGCGTGCGGCGAGTCTTTGGTCCCTGCATTTTGGTTACCTTCAGTGCAGGGCGATCAGCTCCCTCGAATTCTCAGCAGGTTACAGCCAGACGGAAACCGCCGGAAACGCGGAGATGTCGCGCGCCAGGGTTTGTTGCGCCGGTAGGGACTGCAGTCCCGGCGCTTTCGTTTCCGGCCTGCATGGATTTTAGGAGCGCCTGCGCCATTTCGGGCGCCCCATGCCGCGATGGTACGGCGCAAGAACGTACCACAGCTTGCCCATCCAGTACAAGACTTGCAATTCCCCACAATGCCCCGTACTATCCGCAGTAGAAACCGGCCTGCAAAGCAGGTGGGTAGTCAACGCTGGTTGAACCAACATTCAATGAACAGGGGCTCGACTCGACAATCGGTTCTGTGTGCAGTGTCCGCCAGTCCGGAATGCCTAATGAACCGCGGAGAGCTCCACCGTCTTAGGACGGGTTCACCGGCGCATTACCCACGGCCCAGCGGGTCGGCTTCTACTTCTCCCCTCACCCACTCCCACACTAACTCCGCCAACTCCGTTAGCCCCGCTGGCACCGCTGTCCCTGCCTTTCTTCTCCCTATCTAACTCCGCTAGCCCCGCTGCCTTATCCTGTCTGCAGGTGCATCCCGTTCTCTTCCACATCGGATCCCTTCTGATCCCGTCTTATGGCGCGATCACTGCATTCGGTGTGCTCATTGGGCTGGCGCTTGCGCTGCGCACGGCGCGCATCGTCGGTGTGGACGCGGGCAAGGTCTGGAATCTCTCTATCCTGAGCCTGTTTGCTGCGCTGGCCGCCACGCGGTTGCTCCTGGTCGCCGCCAACTGGAGCGCGCTGCGCAGCCACCCCGCGTGGTTGTTCGGCTTGGCGATGGTGCATCATCCCCTTCTGGCCTTGGAGGGCGCACTCGCCGGCGCAGGTTGCGCCGCATGGTACGCGCGCCACAGCAAACTTCCCTTCCGCGCCACCGCCGATGCGCTCGCCCCGCCACTGGCCGCCGGCCTGGCATTCGAGCAACTGGGCGCGCTCGCGGCCGGCTCCGGTTACGGCGTAGATGCCTCGCCCAGCGTTGGCTGGGCCGTCACTTACACAAACCCTCTGGCCGCCATCTGGAGCGGCACTCCGCTTGGCGTTCCGCTGCATCCCGTGCAGGCTTACGCGGCGCTCGCATTCTTCGCTCTGGCGGTCCTGCTGTGGGTCTGGCTGCCTCTTGAGCGCCGCCGCGGCGATGTGGCAGGCCTTTGGCTGATGGGAGCCGGAGTGGCCATTTACATGACAGAAATTTGGCGCGACTGGACCGGCCGCGAATTGTCTGGCCGCGGCTCGTTCCTTCATGGCGTCCCCCTCGGCGGCTTTATCGACGGGCCGCAGATCGCCTCCGTCTTCCTCGTGCTCGCTGGCGCGCTGACGCTCCGCGAGAGCAACAACGTCCTGCGTGAGCACAAAGGCGTGCCAGGCCCTGATGCGCGCGTCGACACGCAACCCACCCACGCGTCAGAAAACCGCGGCGCCAAATGACCCTTCCGCGCACGATCGACGTGCCTGTCGAGGC
>CAYYKV010000224.1:0-5102 GCA_964468605.1 uncultured Occallatibacter sp.
GTCACAGCGCCTGGCCGATAGATCGTCATCGGGCTCGTTGTCGGATCGAGCACCGTCGATTCGACGCCGCGCGGCGCCGGTCCCGCATCAAGCACCGCATCGATGCGCCCATCCAGATCGTCGAGGACATGATCGGCCGTTGTTGGACTCACATGGCCGAAGCGGTTGGCGCTGGGCGCGGCCACCGGAATCCCGGCGCGCCGGATCAACCCAAGCGCAACAGGGTGCGCGGGCATCCGCACACCCACCAGCGGTCGCCCCGCCGTGACTGCGTCCGGTACGGCCTGCGTCCGCTTGAGGAGCAACGTCAGCGGTCCCGGCCAGAATGCTTCCATCAGCCTGAGCGCTGCATCAGGAATGTCTTCGACGAGCCCGCTGAGCATCGCCTGCGACGCCATATGCACGATGATCGGATCCCACTTCGGCCGGCCCTTCGCCGCAAAAATCCTCTCAACAGCTACTCGGTCCTGCGCATTCGCTCCCAGCCCGTAGACCGTCTCCGTTGGCAGCGCCACAAGTCCACCGCCGCGGAGAATTTTCGCCGCATGTTCCAACGCTTCGCGCGCCTCAGGCGTGCCAAGATCATTCGCGTCCACTTTGAGCCGCAGCGTCCTCACGTTGTTCCTCGCTTGCCCGTTCTTTCTCCCATTCTCGCTTCCCGCGGCCAGTCCCCGCCAGCGGCCTTATACTCTCTTGTACGCATGGCTCTCGAAACCGAGATCAAATTCCGTGTCGCCGACCTCGCTGCACTTGAGGAGCGCCTCGAATCCGCGGGTTTTCGCCTGGAAACTCCGCGCAGCTTCGAGGCAAATACCCTCTACGACACGCCCGATCGCCAGATGCGCGCCCGCACCGAGATTCTCCGCATCCGTAGCTACGCGGGCCGCTGGACGCTCACGCATAAGCGCCTTCCCGGTGCGGACGTCGCGGCCCAAGACCGACACAAGCACCGCGTTGAAACCGAGACCGGCGTCGCGCACGGCGATGCGCTCGCAGAGTTTTTCCTTTGTCTTGGACTCATTGCGGCGTTTCGTTATGAAAAATGGCGCACCGAGTGGACCGACGGCGAGGGCCACTGCGTCATCGATGAAACACCCATCGGCGACTTTGCGGAACTCGAAGGCCCCTCCCAGTGGATTGATCGCACAGCCCTGCGTCTCGGCATCGATCCCGCGGATTACATCACCCTTAGTTACGGCCGACTCTTCGAGCAGTGGCGCATGCAGCACCGCAGCGCAGCCGAAGACCTCACCTTTTCCGCGATCGCGGGCTCATCCCGTTAGTCCGCGTTCCCACCTTAAGCCGTCCTCATGAATCTCTCTTAATTAGTTGCAGAAATCAGGTCGCGCTCATGAGCGCGCCGCTCATGCCGATAAGTCTCATGAGCGGCTCTTAACCGTCCTCGGCCGGAGCTTGCAGAATCCTTATGAATTTGGGCCTTCGAGGTTCCCATGACCACTTCTTTCGAGATTCCGGAAACCGAAAGTTCACTGCGATTCGATATTCCTGACTCGGTCGGCCTACCCAAGGTATCGATTGCGATTGTCGATCCAGATCGCGAGCGAAGCAATGCCGTTAACGGAGCCATGGTCTTAGCCAGAACGGGCACTGTCCGCGTCGTCCCCGGCTATCTTCCCACCGTGCAAGATGCGCCCTGGCTCACCGACCAGGGATTCGACATGATTCTCGTCGGTCTGGACGCCAATACGCGCGACGCGCTGCGGACCGTGGAGAGCCTGTGCGCCCTTAGCCAGACCCCCGTCGTCGTGTATTCGCAGCGCAGTACCCAGGATTTGCTGCTTCAGGCCATGCGCTCCGGCGCGCGAGAGTTCCTCACTTTCCCCTTCGCTCCCGGCGCGGCGGAAGATGCGGTCGCGCGCGTCGCAGCACGCATCCAGGCGGCTCCGACGCCGAAAAAGACAGCGGGCAAGATTCTGGCCTTCGTCGGCGCAAAGGGCGGAGCCGGAGTGACCACCGTAGCCTGCAACTACGCGGTGGCACTCGCGCAGGACTCGAAAAAGCATACCCTCCTCATCGACTTCGACCTTCCGCTCGGTGACGCGGCTCTGGATTTGGGATTGACCTCGGATTACTCGACTGCCGACGCTTTGCGCGAGGCCGAGCGCCTCGACTTCGCCTTTCTCTCCCGTTTGCTCGTCCGTCACAGTTCGGGGCTTTCCCTGCTCGCGGCTCCGGGGCGGTTTCCTCACATTCCCATCGACAATGCTGCCGCCAACAAACTGCTGACCGTTGCCAGTAACAGCTTCGATTGCGTGGTAATCGATGCCGGTTCCCGCCTGGATTGGACGCGCACGCATCTCTTCGATCTTGCGTCGCGCATCTATTTGGTGACGCAGATCGGTGTCCCGGAACTGCGGAATGCGAATCGCATGATCACCGGCTCGATTCCGGCCTACGGTTCCAAGCTCGAGATCGTGCTCAACCGCTATGCGCCCAAATCGATGGGCATTGATGACGGCGCAATCGAACGCGCGCTTACCGTGGCCCCGCAGTGGCGCATTCCCAACGACTACTTCGCGGTGCGCGAGATGCAGAACCGAGCCGAGCCGTTGGCCCTTGCCAACTCGCCCATTGCACGCGTGATCCGGAAAATGGCGAGAGATATCTCCGGCATGCCTCAGGAAGAAAAAAGGAGGAGTCTGCTGGGGCTTTTCGGCTAGCGCATTCACTCGTTCTCCCGGGCCGCTGTTCGCCCGCCCAGCGGAGCCTTGCCCGGCCGCGTCTGCCGGCGATGACCTACCTATGCGGAGCCAGCGCGCTTCGTTCTTACTCCATTCCCTTCAAACGCTTAGCTTTTCTCCCATGTCCATCCTTTCGAACTCCCCCGAAAGGGTCATAGCAAGTCCCATTTCAGCAATGAGATGGAATATCATAGGCATTTGGGAGAAGTCTGCTCGCTATGTCGCAACCCCCTAGGGATCCTGTCGCCCAGGATGAGACCACTTTAGCTGTCGCGATTCTGGGACCGGACGAACAACGCCGCAAAGTTGTTGCCAGCGCTGTCTCCAAGCGCCCCGGCCTCAAGGTCCATGAATTCTCCTCGTTTCCTCCCAGGCTTGAGGATCTGCCCCAGATGCTGGCGCAGGCCTACGAAGTAGTGATCATCGATGTGGACAGCGAACCGGATTACGCATTCGCTCTCGTCGAGAGCCTGTGCGCCGGGGGCCGCACCTACGTGATGGCTTACTCGGCCAGCGCCGATATGAAGCGGGCGGTCCAATTCATGCGCGCCGGAGTACGGGAGTTCTTCACTCTTCCTCTTGATCCGGCTGAAGTCTCCGCGGCTCTGATGCGTGCCTCGACGCATCGCTCGGCGCCGTCGCCTAGACAGGAAAATAAGGAAACCGGTAAGTTATTTGTCTTTCTCGGCTCGAAGGGTGGATGCGGCGTGACCACGCTTGCGTCGAATTTTGCGCTGGCACTGGCTCAGGAGAGTGACAGTACCACTCTTCTCATCGATCTCGGTCTACCGCTCGGGGATGTGGCCATCAACCTCGGTATTAAAACCGAATACTCCATCGCAACTGCTTTGGAAAAGCCCAATCGCCTGGATGCCAATTTGCTCTCCACGCTCGTCTCGAAGCACAGCTCGGGACTGTCCGTGCTACCCGCGCCGACTGATTTGACCGATGCGCAGGCCACCAAGGAGGCGGTTGACATGCTCCTGAAGGTCACGCGCGAAATCTACGACTATGTCGTCGTCGATGCGGGATCGAGAATCGACCTGATGGATTCCACATTGTTTGAAAAATCCGGCACAGTCTTTCTCGTCACCCAGGTGGGAATCTCGGAAATGCGTACTGCCAACCGCATGATCGTGAAGTACTTTACCCAGCGCGAAGAGAACCTGCAAATCGTGATCAACCGCTATAAGACCAGCGACGCGCTCTTTGACGAGGGCCAGATCGTCAAAGCTTTAACTCGGCCAGCGCAGTGGAAGATTCCCGATGATTATGCCGCCGCGCGCAGAACGCGCGAGACCGCGACTCCGATGGTGATGGTAGACTCCGCCATCTCTCAGACCATCCGCCTGATGGCCAAGACTGTCGCCGGCCTGGTGCCCGAGAAGAACGGAAAGAAAGGCTTCTTCAGCTTTTTACGCTAGGTTGTATCGGTAGCCGTCAACACTCCTCGGTCAAGTCCAGCAGCAATTTGCCTCGTTCGCCTCACGCACCGTGGCATTTCTTGTATTTTTTGCCGCTGCCGCACGGGCATGGATCGTTGCGGCCCACCTTCTCGCCCGTCCGCCGCTGCGAAGGCTGGCTCGATTCTCCGCCGCCCTGCCGGCTGGCCACTGCAAGCTCCTTCTCCTTTTTGCGGTGGAACTCCTTCTCCAGTTCGTCGATGGTGGTCGAGGGTTTGCGTGTATGGATTTCGATCTCACGCGGCGCGCCGTCACCGGACATTGGATGCGCGGCGCTGGCCACTGGCGGAGCCTTGGGCACAATACCGCTCGGCCGCGGCGCCGCATCCACGGGCTGACCATCCTGCCCGAGAATCTGCATCCGGAAGAGGAACCGCACAGTGTCTTCCTGGAACTTCATCATCATCGCTTCGAACATGTCGAACGACTCGCGCTTGTATTCCACCAGCGGATCGCGCTGCGCATAACCACGCAGATTGATTCCCTCCTTCAGGTGGTCCATCGAGAGCAGGTGGTCCTTCCACAGGCCGTCGATCACGCTGAGCATCACCATTCGCTCGTGGTAGCGCATTGTGGCCGCGCCCAGAATCTTCTCCTTGGTCTCGTAAGCTTCGGTCAGCTTGGCAAAGATCTCCTCGCCCAGTTCGTGGCGGCTTAGCGTTTCCGCCTTGATGCCCGAGGCGGCGAGATTGAATCCAAAATGATCGACAAGCTTCTCTCCCAGCCCCTTGAAGTCCCACTGCTCTTGCCGCACGCGCTCGTTGGCAAACTCATCGAGCAGATGGGAAAGGATTCCGCCGACATAATCTTCCAGAATCATCTCGCGCTGCTCGACGCCTTCCAGCAGTTGCCTGCGTAAACCATAGACCGCCTCGCGCTGCTTGTTCATCACGTCGTCGTATTCCAGCAAGTGTTTGCGCGACTCGAAGTTCTGCGC
>CAYYKV010000225.1:0-5065 GCA_964468605.1 uncultured Occallatibacter sp.
AACGAAGAGGATTTGCAGAAGGGACTCGGCATTCCCGGGCCGGATGTTCATGCGAAGTCAAAGCTCGACCCAAGCGTCTTTTTTGCAATGATCGACAACGTGGTCAAGAAGCATCCTCACGTGAAGATCGTGGCGACGACACTGCGCGAGGTGCACTCCACCAACCGGCATAGTTGGAGCGCGGTGGCATGGATCGATGGCCAGACGTATGTGGCGCCGACAGCGGAGCTCGACGTGGTGGATCGCGTGGGCGGCGGCGACGGATTCGCCGCAGGCTTCATTTACGGCTTGCTGACCGGCGAAAAGCCCGAAAACGCGCTGCGGCTGGGGTGGGCGCACGGCGCGCTGCTGACAACGTTCATTGGCGATACGACGATGGCGACCCTGGACCAGGTGCGCGCACTGGCGAAAGGCGGATCGGCGCGCATTCAGCGGTAAGAAAACAGTGATCAGCTGTCAGTGATCAGTTTTCGGCTTGGACCGGAGGAGGTGTAGCTGCGAGTTCTGAGCGGCGGTTGCCGAATGGCCATCCGAAACTGCCGGCGAATCGCCGACAACCGGTAGCCAGCATTAGCCAACTCGCAACTGTTATTCTTGCCCTGCACATGGCTGGAGGTTGGCATGGCAAGAGTCACTTATGTTTTTGGAATTCTCCTGATTGCTCTGGGGCTCATTGGATTCTGGGGCACGGGGAGCATTCATCCGACAGCACTGATTCCCACGTGGTTTGGCCTGGCGCTCGTTGCCGGGGGCCTTCTTGCCATCAGTCCCAGCGAGGGCCGGCGCAAGCTCTTCATGCATATCAACGTGACGGTTGGGCTGCTAGGACTGATCGGCGCGATTGTTTCAGCTTTGCATGGGTACGGACACGCCCGGTCGCTCGGGATGGATCCGGATTGGAAAGCTCTGTCAGCGCAACTGACGATGGCTGGCCTGCTGCTGATTTATGTGAATCTTTGCGTCCGCTCATTCATCCAAGCACGCAGGTCACGTCAGGAATAATCCATGGGAACGATGCGCGGCGGGATGGGGATTGGAATGCGCGCTGAGCGCTCGCCGCGCGGCGGAGGCCCGCGCGCAAGCGGGGCCCAAGATAAGAAGAAAATCGACTTTCGGAAGGCGATGCCGGAGATCTGGAGACTGGTGCGGCCGCGAAAATGGCTGCTCCTGCTCGGCCTGGTGCTCGTGGCCATCAATCGCGTCGCCGGCCTGACGCTGCCATTAGTCTCAAGACCGTTCGTCAATCTTGTTATAGGCAAGCACGATGGCGCCAAGCTAATGCCGCTGGTTGTCGCGGTGTTTGCAGCCACAATCATCCAGGCGATCACATCGTTTTTGAACACGCAGCTGTTATCGAAGGCGGCGCAGCGCATGATCGCCGACCTGCGGCAGCAGGTGCAGCAACATGTGGGCCGTCTGTCGGTCAGCTTTTATGACGCCAACCGCAGCGGCCTGCTCGTATCGCGAATCATGAGCGACGTGGAAGGCGTGCGCAACCTGATCGGAACGGGTCTGGTGGAGTTTGTAGGCGGTTTGCTGACCGCAGTCATGGCGTTCATCTTCCTGCTGCACCGCAGCGTGGAGATGACGTTGATCGTATTCTCCATGGTCGGCGTTTTCGTCTTCGTTCTGCAATACGCCTTCAAGACCATCCGTCCCATCTTTCGCGAGAGGGGCAAGATTACCGGCGAAGTGACAGGGCGGCTGACTGAGTCGCTGGGCGGCGTGCGCGTGGTGAAGGGCTATCATGCCGAAGAACGCGAGGCTGCCGTTTTCAAAGTGGGCGTGTTGCGTCTGCTGGACAACGTGATGAAAACGCTGACCATGACCAGCGTCATGTCGATGACGGCGACCACGGTGCTAGGAATTGTTGGCGCGATCGTGATGTTGTTGAGCGGGCATCTGGCTCTTCAGAACCGGATGGATAGTGGCACCTATGTCCAATACACGGCTTTCCTTGTGTTCATGACGATGCCGGTGATTCAGGTAGTGAATATCGGCACGCAACTGACCGAGGCGGTGGCGGGGATCGATCGAACTATGGAGATCCTTTCTGAGAAGGATGAGTTCGCGGATCCGGCGCGCGTCGTCAAGATGGGCGAGATCAGAGGCGCGGTGCGCTTTGAGCATGTGGATTTCGCTTACACGCCGGAGAAGCCGGTTCTGCACGACGTGAGCTTCCGCGCCGATCCCGGTTCGGTGACCGCGCTGGTAGGCTCGTCAGGCTCAGGCAAGTCGACGATCATCAGCCTACTCTGCGCTTTTCACACGCCAGTAAAAGGCCAAGTGCTGATCGACGATATCGATCTGGCGACCGTGGACCTGAACACCTACCGCTCGCAGCTGGGCGTGGTTCTGCAGGAATCGTTTCTCTTCGACGGCACCATTCGCGAGAACATCCTGTTCTCGCGGCCGGACGCATCCGAGGAGCAGTTCCAATTCGCCTGTCGCACTGCGTGCGTCGACGAGTTCGCTGAGCGCTTCCCGGAGGGCTACGACACGATCGTGGGCGAGCGCGGCGTGAAGCTCTCCGGCGGGCAGCGCCAGCGGCTGTCGATCGCGCGCGCACTGCTGGCCGAACCGCGCATCCTCATTCTCGACGAGGCCACCAGTTCGCTCGACTCCGAATCGGAGGCGATGATCCAGAGCGGGCTGGCCGAGCTGATGCAGGGACGCACAACGTTCGTCATCGCCCATCGCTTGTCGACCATCCGCCGTGCCGACCAGATTCTCGTCGTCGAACAGGGCCGCATCGTCGAGCGCGGGAATCATAGCGAGCTATTCGCGCTGCGCGGACGCTACTTCGATCTCTATACCCGCCAGCACGGCCTTGAAGCGAATCTGTTTCTTGCGCCGGGCGAAGGCGGCGAGGTGGAAGAGACGGACAAGTAGGCTTCCGCACCGCAACACGGATTAGAGGTTTGCAAATTCGACCTTCACGTCGACGAGGTCCTGGATCGGCTTGCCCTTTTTGGTAGCGGGAATGAAACGATCGTGCCAGACAGCCGCGACGGCCTTCTTGTCGAGACCAAATCCGAGGCCTCGCCGCATTTGCACGGCCTTCGGCAATCCATCGGTCCCTACGGTCACCGTTACTGCTGCCACCTGCACAATCGGATCGCGGACAAAGGGATCCGCGAAGTCGGCGTCGACAGTGTGGATGAGAACGGGCGGCGTGTAATCAGCGGGGCGATGGTGTTTGTTTTCAAAGAAGGACTCGGCAGGCGGCGGCAGGTCTCGCTCCGCGATGATGACTTCAGGCAGCGCCTGGGCCCGGTTTTCACGGAAGACCACGCGCACATCGATCCAAACTGGCACGGGCTTGCCCGCAAGCTTTCCCGGCTCGAACACCGACTGCTGCACGGCCGCAATGGCCGCCTGGTCGAACTGATCGCCATGAGAATGAAGAAGTTGAATCTGGCTGGGAACTCCATCGGCTCCGATGACCATGGCGAGCACGGTCATCCCCTGGCGATTTTTCCCGTAGTCGTAGCCGGGATAGGCCGCAGGCATTACGCTGACGAGCCGCGGCGCGGAGACTTCGGGGCCGGCGTAATAAACCCCGGATTCGTCGGGCGATTGGTGAACGACCCAGACCGGCTGGAAGGCTGGTTGGCCATACAGACAGGCTGAAGCGACAGAGATGAAGACGAGAACTCCGAGTTTTCCCTTATCCATTCCACGTCCTGATTTGCCGGGTTGGTGGTGCTGTTCTCTCTATTCTTTGCGGGCAGGCAGTTTTCGGTCAATGGCGGTCGGTACGCGGTGGTTGCTGCACAAACTTTTGCGCAGACCAGGTAAGCCCCGAAAAGCGGAAAAACGCGGCGTACAGATGAGCGTTTCACCAGTTGACGCGCGTCCCATCATATGAGAATCTAGAGATGAACCCAAGAATTGGAACAAAGGATCAACATGCGAGACGCGATTCCCCAAGGCACATACAAGGTTCAGGCTCTGGACCGCGCTTTTGCCGTTCTTGACCTGCTTGGCGAGAGCGAGACACCGCTCGGCCTGGCGCAAGTGGCGGCCTCGCTGCAGTTGCACAAGAGCACGGCGCACCGCTTCCTGATGGTTCTGGAGCGGCACCGCATGGTAGAGCGGACCACAAACGGAAAATTCCGCCTGGGACTGAGGCTGTTCGACTTCGGCAACCGGGCAATTGAACAATACGATCTGCGCGATCGCGCCCAGCCGCACTTGCGCAGGCTGGTTACCGAGACCGAGGAAACGGCGCACCTGGCGCTGCTGGAGGCGGCACGCGTCATTTATATCGACAAGATTGAGCCCACACGTTCGGTACGCATGATTACGCGCATCGGCGCCAGCAATCCTGTGCATTGCACTTCGGTGGGCAAGGCGATCCTCGCGTTCCTTCCCCCGGAGCGCTCGGCCGAGATTGTGGGCCGCATCCGTTTCGAGCGGATGACGAGCCGCACCATTGCAACAGCCGAAGCATTGCGCGCCGAGCTCGACAAAACGCGCCGCCGGGGCTACGCGGTCGACGACGAGGAACTGGAGGAGGGCCTGCGCTGCATCGCCGTTCCGGTACTCGACGCGCAGCGGCTGCCGGTGGCTGCGGTCAGCGTCTCCGGACCGTCGTTTCGCGTCACTGCGCAAAAGCTCCCTGCCATTGCCAACCATCTGGTGCAATGCGTGCGTGGCATTTCGGTTGATATGGGCTACGTGCCTTCAACACGCGCCGGCAGGGCAGTCGTCAACGCTTGAAGTGGGGGCCTTAAGTGGTCCTTGGCCGGGTCGCAATTCAGTGAGTCACAGCAGCTTTTCACAGGCGTTCGCGCGCAGCGAGTTACGGGGTTGGGCCACGCCGTTTTCTGATACACTCATGATTGTTGCCTGAGAAAAAGTGCCGCAATTATCCGGTGTTTTCGAGGCATCCCAAGCTCAACTTGGGGACGTAGCTCAGTTGGTTAGAGCGCTGCCCTCGCAACAAATTCCCATAATTTTCAATCACTTAGACTGCTTACTGTCCATCTTACTGTCCATTTCTGGTCAAGATTTGGTCTGAATTTACTGTCCATTCTTGATCGAATTGGCACTTCGCGCT
>CAYYKV010000226.1:0-5043 GCA_964468605.1 uncultured Occallatibacter sp.
TGACGGCGACGCGGAACCCTTCGCGGCACAGCACTTGCTCCAAACGATGTGTGACGTCGTGGTCGCCGGTGTATGTGGCGAAAACCAAACAACGGCGCCCTTCGAGTCTTTCCTTGCGGAGGTCGTCGATGAGCCACTGTTCCTTGGGGTAGATGATGGCCTCGTCGAGGCTTTCGGGCCAGGCGATCTCCTCGCGGTGCAGGTCGCCATTTCCGTCCCGGATGAGTGCCTTCAGAGGGCCGAACCCGAACGGATGGTCCGGATAGCAGAGCAGCGTATTGAGCATGAGGCTGGTGATGCTGGCTGTGGACTTGGGATTATCGCGCAGGGCATCCTTGATCTGTTCCTCAAGCGTCTCGTATGCCTTGGCGAGCGCCCTGTCCATCGGGACCGAGATGACCTGCTCCTCGTAAGCCGGGAGAGTCTCCGAGATGTCCTCGAGAAAGATGAAGGCAGTCGAGTCCATCAGGTACGTGCCGAACAGCAGGGGCGATGCTCCGGGCCGGCGGCGCACGCGCACCTCGGCTTTGGCCGCGCGGCTACAGCGGTTGTCTTGTGGGTAGACCTTGCGGACCTCTTCGATCGTTCCGTAGGTTTCCTGAAAAGTGCGCTGCCCCTGTGTGCCCCATCGAAGTCCGTCGCGGGCCATGCGGGGGCCATCCATCCGGTAAAGAACCCGGAAGATGTCGTCCGCGTAGCCGCCCATGATCGTTCCGGTCATGGCGATGGTCTTCTCCGCGGCGCGTGCAAGGACGGCCAGGCCGTTACCTTGGGCGGTATCCCCATTCAACTCGTGCGCCTCGTCGGCGATGGCATAGTTCCACCAGCCTTTTAGGTAGCGCCCAATGTAGTCCAGCGGCGCCATGCGCTGCAGCTTGCTGCGATCGGCGGACCAGAGGGGCGCGAACAGCTGAGAGCCGCTGACAACGCCGTCCTTGCCCTTGCTGCCCCGGATAATGACTTCGCTGCGCTTGGCGTCGCGGAAGTCCCTGGTGTACAGGTTCTCGCCGTCGCTGTTGAGGACACGGTCGCCGGAGTCGGGATTGACGAGAGATCCCATGACCTGGCCGGATTTGGCGACCGTGAAGACGTGCCTCCAGAAATAGGAGAGCTTGCCTTTCTCACGGCCGAGCACAAACCAGGCGGGTTCGGGGCAAGTCTTCTTCCAGCCTTTGCGTCCCAGGTGGCGCATCTCGGTGAGGCTCCCGGCCCAGCCGGACCTGACCAGGCGGTTGTTTTGCCATCTGACCTCGGTGACACCATGGGGTTTGCGGGGGTCGCCACCGTTGCGCATGTCATGGATGAGGAAGACGCGGGAGTGGGGGATGCTGTTGAAGATTTCACGGGCCCATTTCTCCACCAGGTGTGGAGCAGCCATCACCAGACCGGTGTGGTGCTCTCCGTCGGCATGAACATAGCAGGATGCAAGCGACATGAAAGTTTTGCCGGTGCCGCACTCGCCAACGATCTTGGCCGCGTTGGCCTTGTGCAAGTACTTTGCAACTGCCATGACCACGACTGTCTGGGCGGGAAGCAGTGTGCGGTTCAGTAACCCCAACAGCGGTGAAGCCGGCTCCGCGGGACTGTGCAGCGGCCGGAATGTGGTGAGGATACGGTCGGACAGCTCCGTAGAATAGGCCCGCATGTAATCGAAAATCGTGGAAAGGGTCTTCATGGGGGTGTGCTCGCTCTGTGAGGTGGAGTGGGTACTAGGTGGATTGGAGTTCTGCGAAGGTCAACGCCACGCGGTCGAGCTGCATGATGGCGGCATTCATCGAACGTTGAGCTTCCTCGATCTGCTCCTCGCGACTCGCCTTCGGGTCGTAGGTCTCTGCGAGTTCGATGATGATGAAATCTGCCAGCGTGTCGCCAAGCTCGCCGCGCGCAACGAGGCGTCCGTTGCTGTCGATGACCTCGTCCCAGGCAGACTCGTCTCCATCTGGGGGCCCATCGTCGTTGTAGACTTTGGCGGCAATGCGGACCAATTCGCGCAAGGAGATGCTGTTTTGCTGCTGTTCAGGCATAGTGGAACCTCGAAAAGTGATGGGCAGTGGCGGAGCGGGCTCACGTAGCAATGCCGCAAGGACTCCGCCCTATGCTGGCCATGACGCCAGAGGATGCCAGTTGGGAAAGAGAAACGGATTGGCGGCGATGAGTTGCAGGGTGGGGCGGCAGCGGTGATGATCACACCGTCGCCTGAAGGGGACAGTTCCCGAGGATCAGATTTTATGGAATTGCAAGCCCACCTCGGCAAGTTGCGTTGTTTTGTGGAATGCAACCTCTGCCTGTGCCGCACGAATGTCGAACGCCGCATACCATGCCCCCCCTGTCTGGGCCATTGAAGCGGCCGGCAAGCGGGTCGGCATGCATGAATCCAGCATTGACGATGCTCGAAAAGAGAAGCCCAAATACCAGCTCATGCGCGCCGATTCGAGGCAGCAGTTGGTTCTCGGCAAGAAGGCGGTCGTTTGTTGCGTTGTCCAAGTAGAAAATGTCGGCAAGGTGGCTGTTTTCGTCCGCAATCCGCGCCATAACACTGCTCCCCACGATGCTGCATTTGGAGGGGATAAGCCGGTGAGTGTCGTAGCGGCGAATTCGGGAAACCGGAAGCCGCGGGTCGTCACCGCTTTCCGGTCTCAGTAAACGAGGGCGCTTAAGCGGCCCAGCTTGGCGCGAGGTTCATGTCGATCAAAATCTTCATGCGCCGGCCAGCAACACTTCCCGTTCATCGGAGCGCCATGCAGCGTAGCGCAATGCCTGCATGATGTCCTCGCGTTCCAGATACGGATAGTCGGCAAGAAGCTCGTCGATGTTGACGCCGGCACCGATCTGGCCAACAATCATGCCAACGGTGACTCGCATTCCCCGAATGCAGGGCCGACCGCTCATCATGTCCGGGCTTTGCGTGATGCGGTCCAAATCCGCCATGGGGGCTCCTTCTTGAAACTCATTGCGATGATAGAAGTTTGAGAACTATATTTCACGAATCATTTACGAGAATCTGAAGTCCTGGATTCCTAGAGTCAGCCTGGCTGCGGCCTGGGGCTTCTCATAATCTCTCGTTTGCGAGAGGATCGCCAATGCCCCGTCGTTCAATCCTGTCTCACCCATGGCAAGGATTCGTGTTGGATTGTCACACTGCGACCTGGGCAGCTCGGGGGAGCTTTTCTCCGTGTGGGGGCATTTTGAATTCCCGAACACTGTCGAGCGGCTCCGGCACCCTATGCCGATTGAGGGCGCAGAGTCCAAAGCGGTTGAGATGCCCGGTCAGGTATGGGCTGGAGCAAGCGATGAGGTCCGCGTCCAATGCATACCCCTCTGCGACCAGCCTTCCCAGTGCATTGCTCATGGTCACAACGTTGTGGAAGATCAGGAGATTGGCGACGAGGTGGTTGTATTTGATGAACTTGCGCTGCTCATCGCGAATTCTTTCTGCGCCCAATGCGCCTCCGCCGAAGGCGATCCACTGGAGGACCTGATTGAAACGTTCGCCTATGAAGAGTATGTACGTGTTTCGCAGTCCATAATAGCCCGCGATAGGATGGTCATTGAAATGAAGACCACTGACCCGAGGCGACGATGAGCGGCGGCAAACTCGATCTGAAACGAATTCGCAGGGCGATCCGCGGGAGCGGCAACGAGACCATCTTCTTTCTGCTCGATGACGCCATCTCGCTTCTTCCTCCAGCCAAGCTCCGCCAGTTGCTCGCACAATATATGAAACCGGAGCAGTTCGTCTCCGATGTTGCAGTGAAGCGTGACCTCCTTGCCGAGGTTCAGGCATTTCAGAAGGCCTGCCTTGCGCGTGAATACTACGAAGCTTTTGACGTCAACTCGAAGAATTGCACGCAGAGTTCCCTGGGAACGCTGGCCTGGATTGCCGATTTTCGGCGGCTGCTTTTCCGCTGTGTGGAGCAAGCGAAGAAGCGGAATGTGGCCAGCGTGCGCTGCGCGTTTGATATTCTGTTCGAACTTCTGGACCGCTTCGACGATGCGGACGACAGGATGGTCTTCTTTGCCGACGAGGGAGGGTCGTGGATGGTTGGCATCGATTGGAAGCGAGTACTGCCTGCATGGTTCCGGGTTTTATCGGATACGGCGGATCCGGCCGAATATGTGCAGCGCTTCGAAGCATTTGTCGGCCGCTACTGCAATTACCAGTGTACGGAATTGCCTGGAGAAGCACGCCAGGTCGCGACTCCTTCTCAACGGAAGGAGCTTGCGGAACTCTAATGCCGCGAGAATAATGCGGTCAGCCGTCTGGGAAGACTTCCGGATTTGCGGCCCGCGCCAAGGTTGAGGAATCATGCCTGTTTCTGATTCGTTCACAGCTCCATGCCCCCCAACGCAGGGACACGGAAAGCAAGCAACCGGTAACGCAAGCCATCCGATTAGTGATCAGGTCTCTGGCCGGCAGATTTGTATCAACGTGGATTAAGACGCGGTCAGCAGTCTGCCCTCGTCCGATATAGCTGGTGATGGCATAACCATCGAGAGTTATCGGCTTTGATCTTCAGATAAGCCTCTTCGCGGCGGCGCGTTCGTCATGTTCGAAGGCGTCTACGAATGGCTCAAGCTCTTCTTCACTCATGCCAATATTTTGTCCAGTCTTGCGCCAACCATTCACGGCATACATAACGTCGTTCAAGATCTCCTTGGCCCGCGTAGCCGTGATGCGGAAATAGGCAATCACGGAAATGAGGGCATCGATGGTCATGTCAGGGCCTGCATCCTCGGAAATCCACGTCTTCAATTCACGCACGCGCTCGGGTGACGGGTTGATGTCAAAGGCGGGCGACAGCCGCCAGAATTCCCTATCTACGTGCAGGAAACCGTGATTGCGCAGGTGGTCGTCTACATTCGTTATCAAAATCGAAAAGGCGATACGTCGCCACAACTCTTCGATATCGGCCTGTGCGTCGGCCCCGTGTACGCGGATTGCGTCCACGATCTCGGTGTAGGTATGTTCCTCGGGTTCCGTCGCCTCGACACCCAGCATGGTCGCGGCGGAGACATACATTACGCGATGCCCGCTGTTGTGCC
>CAYYKV010000227.1:0-4991 GCA_964468605.1 uncultured Occallatibacter sp.
TTTTGCACCGCCTTACCCGCGACCCGAGTCAACCGATTCCGCCGGGGATCAAGAGTGATGTGCAGGCATATTATTCCGACCCGGACGCGCCGATCACGACCAGGAAGCACCGCCGTGAATGGGATCAGGTTCAAGCGGACTTGAAGACACTGGCCGCAATGCCCACCAGCGCCGAGCCTGCTCCATATCCCACCTACGGTGAATTGAACCCTTCACCAACAAAGAATTAGGCGGCTGCTATTTGTCTTCAGCCAAGCTCGGTCTCAGCGGCGTTGCAGGTTGCGCCGGGCGCATTGGCGCCGCGACAACTGGCGGCCGCAGCGATTGCGGAAGATCGGCCGGCGCCTGATGCATGGTCACGATGACGGCTTCCGCGGGCCTGCTGCCTGCACAACGGTAGGAGTGCGGGGTTCCCGCGTCGAAATAAACGGCGTCGCCGGGCCCGAGCTTGGCTTCCTGTTCCCCGTGGCGCAACGCCAACTCACCTGCAAGCACGTAAAGAAATTCGAAGCCGGTATGCATGTGCGATTTGGGCTCAACATTTTCGGCCAGCGGAACGAATTCCGCGAAGTAAGGGTCCATGTGCCGGTCGGCCACCATGTACCCAAGGCTCTCAAAGTTGTAGGTAGGCGGTTCCACTCCTGTTTGCGGCATGCGCACGCGGTCTTTCTTGCGGTGCACGCGGAAGATCGGCGACGGCTCGGTTTCAAAGAAATACGAGAGATCCTTGGAGAAGACCATTGCGATGCGCGCCAGGTTGCGCAAGGTCGGCACCACCCGGCCCGTTTCTAATTGCGAAAGAAAACTGGCAGAAAGCCCTGTGTGCTTGCCGAGATCCACGAGGCCCATCGACTTCTTGAGCCGCAGGCGCCGGATGCGCTCGCCCAGGTGCTTCTCGGTAATAAAGCGCTCGGCGGTGTCGGCATCCGCCAATGTTTTGTGCATCTCCTCGCCGCCGTTTGTCTCGACCCGATCGGTCATAGCCGCTCCTTACGAAGCTAGGATGCACGTAAGCAGGATTTGTTGTCCAATCAAAATCGATTCTGGCAGGGCGAAACTGGTGCGTGGTGTCCGGCGCTGGGAGTGCTGCCCGGGATCGGGTCTGCTCAGAATAGCCGGGTACCCCTCCCCCCCTCCCGATTTTGGGGTTAAGAGGTTTGTTTTCAGGCACTTGTACGTCTGACCAACTGCCGCAACTCATTGATTCTAAAGGTCTTAGTATCCCAAAGTCGTCTATCTAAAGAAGTTAAGAGCCCAAACGGGACGGTTTTGCCCCAAAAAACGTTCATTCGCCACCGGCCGGCTGTCAGCGGACGAGCAGCAAAGCCAGTGCCCGTGGAAATGGCGCCGCCCTCTTCGCAGGAGCTTTTTCTGACTTTGAGTCAAGGATAGCGATTATCGAGAATGAATCGGCAAACTTGGGGAGAAATTTATTTCGAGCCGAATCAGGGAGATGTGCGGGGCCGAAGGCTTGCGGGCTCTTGACAGGCAGAGGGGAGGGGGCTGGGTCTGGCCGGAGGCTCGGCAGGTGGGTGCGGAAGGGAATTGATGGGCGTTCATTAGGGCAAATCCGCGCAACGCGTCACAGAAGTCGGAGACCTACAAGCAAGAACAAAGTCGTATCCAAGCGCGGTGATATGTACCAAGGGTCTCGGATGCGATTTCGTCTGGTCTTCCCGGAGCAATCCGAGCCGAATTAGATTGTCAATCGCAATGCGAAAATCCGAATAGTCCGCCGTTGCCTCTGGGGATTTCCCGTGTCGCTCAAAATCAAGTAGCACAGATGTGGGGAGTTGTGACAGGCGCAAGTTTGCATAAAGTCGCAGAAGTGTCTTCCAGGTTCCGACATCCACGAGATAGGCCCAATTTGAGGCCTTCGGAACGTCCGGATGGTTCTTTGCTAGGTTCTTGTCAACGTGTTGCTGAATTGAGTCGAGGAGCGTGGCCTCTTTTGATGAAATCTGGGTCAGAATCTCAGGAAATGAGGGCCGAATTTCAAATTTGCGGTTCGGGTTAGAGGCGTTCGCTAGGAGCGCTGCCCATCGATCATGCATGTCCTCGTCATCCTCTACCGAGGCATGATTCAAAATGGGAAGCAACACCTTGGGGCGAACAGCAGAGGGTTCGAATCCTGCATCAGCAGTAATCCTATCAACCTTTTGTAATAGTTTTAAGGCCCGGCTGTAGCGATACACTCGGGCCGCGTCACCGAAGGTCAGGCCGAGCTCTTTGGCAAAGGGTCCAGCCAGTTTTTCCACTAGATTGCTGAACGGCTTGAAAAACGCCTCAGCACCAACCTTCATCAGATCTTCATTGTCGCCCATTTCAGAATCATACTCAGGCTTTAATTCGAGGGCGAGTCGCTCATCGAGATTCGATTAGTACCGAGAGGTCGGCTTCTCGGGGGTTGTGGGCCTGGCGATTGCGCGGTGTCGAGGCTCCGCCGAAGCTTGAAAGACGCACCCGGCAGAATTGCACGTTTGGGGGCTCGTGGGAGTCCCGAGGATTGATCGCGGCTTCGACTCATGCTTTATTCCTTCGAATTGAGGGGTGGTGGAGCACTGGGCCCCTGTCCCCGAGAGCGAGGGACACGGGCACCCTGCGGAGGGCAGTTTAGGCTTCCGCTCCGATCCCCGCTTAGGGCCACGGAGGCGGGAATTTTCGTCAAGCTGTTTCCGGTATTCAGCTTCGCGGCGCGGCATCTCTTCGCGTGGCGCAGACAAAACGGCGTCCACTGGAATCGTGAACGCCGTATGTTTTGCCGAATGCTTCTCTTGCTTTCTTATTTCGCGGCAACCAAGCGCGAAAACTTCCGTTTCAAATCTCCTTGAAGTTTCTTCAGTAAATCTGCTCCTTTTGAGACGGCGTCGTCGGCTCCCAATTTTAGATATTTTTTCCAGACGCGGTCATGGGATCTCTGGATCACATCGTCTGAAACACTCCCCATATCGATGGCAGCTAGCGAGTCGGCAGAAGGGGCGACTGTTTTCATCAATTCGCAAACGGCTACTGCTGCCACATAAAACCTGATGTTGCGCCTGTCCCCGTATTCTAGGTCCGCATTTTCGAGTAGCGTCGATTCCACCTTCCTCATAATTTGAGTGACCTTTAAGTACATCAGGAGAGGATATTTGTCCTGGCCGAAAACCGTTTCGTAACGCTCATCGTCGGTGACATAATTTCCTGGACGCGCTCTTGCATCATCCGGTCTCTGCAAAAGCATTGAGACAACGGCCTGCAAGACTTCGGTGACGGCAACAATTTTTGCCACCGGACGTCCCTCGTCTTTGTGGACTCCTTTTCTACGGTCGTAATAAAGATCATATTGCTTGAATAACTCCTCTATCTGTCTATGTATCGGATCGGTCGCACGGAGAGACGCAGGCGGCATCTTGTTTTGACTATTTGTTGCTTTAACAACCGCATCAAAAACTTCCGAGTTCTCTGTCTCGATGACGCGCACTAATATGCTCCGGGGATCATTTGGGGAGTGGTGGCCCGAAAAGTAGTCGTAGATGGCGCGTGACGTTTGCAAACCATTTACTACCTGCGGACCCTTGACGCTTAGGCGTTTCGGCCCGGCGCTAGCAACTTTTGACGCTAGGATAGTGATGCCATTATTCAGGAGCCAGAAGTTCACGTTTGAATTGGACTCTAAGGTCGCCTTTATCTGACGGTTGACATTCGTGTTCTCCTGCCACCCTCGCACGTTTGATTCGAATATTCGTCTGGCTAATCCCCCGTTGGTCTCTTGAATGAATTTGAAATAGCTGGGAAGAGAAACCAATCCTACGTAGCCTTCGTTTGCTTGGAGTGGTGTCTCGTGCCACGCGAGTTCCCGAGTGTCAGGTAGACGCGATTGAACCTGTTCGAGTAGCCGCTGTGCATTCGCGAAAATAAACGATGACTCAGCTTTGCTGAGGTGGGCCTTGGCGCGTTCGACCACTCGATCTCCGGAGTTAACCGCATTTGGATGTGGCTTTGCTTCATCGGCTTTGGTTACGTAATAGTAGTCAATCTTAACTGCCGGAAAGTTGCCCGATATAGGGGGATATTTCTCTTTGAATATACGCATGATCTCGAGGACCTTGGGGTTGTACTTGAGAGCCATAGCCTTGTCGGTTGGGACCGAGAGATTGAGAAAGTCGTCGGTTAGAAAGACAAGTTTGTCTATCTCTGTGTGCGAAAATCCTTGGGAACTTTTTATTTGAAAGAAGATCAAGTCAACGGTTACGGCTGCCTTGGGAGAAAGATCTGTATCCTCCCAAACAACATCGCGATTGACTAGGAAATAAATTGCATCGGCCCCTCCATCATTCCCGCCGTCTGTGATCCCGTTAAGTATCTCCTCATCGCTCAAGTCGAAGGGCTTCATGAATTGCTCGATGCAGTAGTAATTAAACGGATCAAGTTTTGGCGGGAGGGCCTTACCTCTGGTCTCCTTCCACTGTTTATAGTGGGAGTCCAAGTGGATCAGGTCATTCTGACTCATCTGGGTCACCTCACGGGAGGTGTCAATGATAGCTCACTTCCCGTCCTCCCGAAGCCGCGATATTGGGGCCAATAGACTTCGAAGGGAATCAGGTGGATGGGCGGGCAATGGGATTTGGAGGCCCGACATGCGGGCGGAGCGCGTTCCGAGCCTCGATCGTTGCTTCGCCGCTTCCTTTGTTTCTCGGAGAGTGAGGGTGGCGTGGATGTGCGGGCTGAAGCCCGTGTCTTTCAGACCGACGCAACAGCCGGCGAAGCGGCATCTCAAGCAACGGCGTTATGCTGGAGAGTCCGGCCGCCCCAGCCACCAAAGGAAGCAAAATGCCCGAAGAATCCGCCACTACAACCGCCGAAACAGCAAAAACCACCCCTCCAACAGCAACTATCGCCGAGATTGGCCGGCATGAGGGGCAATCCGTCACCTTGCAAGGGTGGCTTTACAACTCGCGCGAGAGCGGCAAGCTGCTGTTTCCTATCTTTCGTGACGGAACCGGATCGAT
>CAYYKV010000228.1:0-4982 GCA_964468605.1 uncultured Occallatibacter sp.
TCCCCAAGTTAAACCCTAATACGAACACCAGAATGGAGAATTTCGGTGCGGGCACTTTCTCCAGAGTGTTAACCAGGTGGGAAAATTTTGGATTCGCGTCAAAAAAATCCGGGGGACGACGTGTGAGGTTCAGTTTTGAAGAATCGGACTGCGATTGTCAGCATCCCTGAATCCCCTTTCGCCGTGGCGCGCAACGACGACAACCAGCTGGATGCTAGAACCGCTTTGAACACGGTTCATACCGCTCATCCCCCCCCGACTCCTAATGCTTCACCCATGTTCGGCCAGAATGCGGTGAATCGAGTTCGCGTACCCGTCGCGGGCCGTCAGGGGCGCGCGCTGACGATACGTATCGGGGTCGGTCGGTGCCCACGTCCCTAACCCGTCGACATAGCGATTGAACATGCAAAAGGCCGCGGCGATCAGGACGGTGTCATGGATTTCCATGTCGCTGGCGCCGCACTCCCGTGCACGGGAGATGTCTTCTCCCGTTACTTCCTTCCCGCTACGCTGCACTTTGCCCGCGATGGCGAGCAATGCCTTCATCTTGTCGGACACGGCAGCGTGTTCGGGGTCTTGTTTGACGTCGCGAACCAGTTCCTCGTTGTTGCCGAGATGGTATGCCGCCACGGCCCCATGTACGTTCTGGCAGAAGAAACAGTCGTTCCGCGAGGAGACGAAAGTTGCAATCAGCTCGCGCTCGCCAGGCGAGAGAATATTTGGTCCACGAAGAAGAATGTCGGCGAGTTGATTCAGCGGCTCGGCGGTTTCCGGCCGGAACGCCATTAACCCGCGGATACCGGGCAGATCCTCTTGCAATTGTATATGCGCCATGTTTTCCTTTCACTCCTCATTTATTCTTCACCGATCGCGAAAGATTGTTGGTACCGCGGCAGCAGAAGCAGCAGCGCTCCGGCGACCAGCGTCACTGCTGCGAGTTGTACCAGAAGCGCGCTGTACGATCCGGTAATGTCAAAGGCGCGACCCATGATGACCGGGCCAACGGCACCGGCGACCGCATATGCCGTCCACGTGAAGCCGTAAAGGGTGGAGAACGACTTCAGGCCGAAGTATCGCGACAATAGATAAGGCGTAACGTCGCCTTCTCCGCCCATCCCAAAGCCGATAAGTGCGGCGGCCTCGACTGCTACCGGGAAGGTTCGCGCCCCGGCTAACAGAAACGTGCCCAGCGCCGAGAGAGCGAAGAGACATGCGCCCACCCGCGGCGCGAAAAAGCGGTCGAGCAGCCAGCCCGTGGATAGCCTTCCCGCCAGGATGGCTCCCCCCATGGCCGAGACGGCCAGCGCGGCCTTTCCGGGAGAAATTCCCCGATCGGTCAGCATCGCGGAAAGGTGCGTGATGGCGCCGTTCTGGCTGATGGAGATGAGAAACAGGTCGGTGACGATAATCCAGAAGCTGGGAGAGCGCAATCCCTGGTTTACCGAAGCGCCTGCCTGAGTCTTCGCCGCGGAATGAGCCGTGCCGGAGCGCGCGCGGACCCGACTGGCGCAGGGCAGCCCCATCGCCAGCACAGCGGCGCCGAGGATGGCGAAGGAGGCCCGCCAACCCACCGCGCGAATGAGCGCCTCGGCGAGGGGCGGAAGGATAATGGCGCCGGTCGCACTACCGCCCAGCAGGATGGAAAACGCCAGCCCGCGGCGTGCCCGAAACCACGTAGTCAGCGCGCGGGAATAGGCCAGTTGAGCGGTCCCGTTCCCCACGATTCCCAGAATCAGGAAGGTGGCATAAAACTGCCAAAGGTGGGGAGTCATCAGAGAGAGTGACGCGAAGGCGCATCCGAAGATCGTCAGGCAAGGCAGAATGACGCGCCGCGCCGGATAGCGATCGAGCAGCCAGCCGAGCGGCGGTGAACATGCTGCCACCGCCAGCGCGGCGATACCGAAGGCCGCGGACACCGACTCGCGCGACCAGCCGAACTCGGCAGTCAGCGGTTTGAGAAAAATGGCGAAAGTGTAGACCAGTAGCGACGCGAAGCTGACCAGCACGCAAGCTGAAGATGCGAGCGCTATGCGCCATCCCGGATACCGAATGCTGTGCTCGTTGGGCGCACCGGCCGCTTCGGGCTGAAGAGCGGGCGCCATATCAGCGGTTTTCGTCGCGAACATAGCCGTACCGGGCGAGATGCCGCCCCTGCTGGCGGTGCGCTTCTGCGGACATCTCGGCAACGCCGCTGGCGGTGATCCAGCGATTGTAGAAGTTGAAGAGCGCGCAGGTGGTGATGGCGAAGTAGATGGCTTCGTCGTCCCAACCGGCGGCGCGCACGCACTCCACATCGGCGGCAGTGAAAGTGGGTAGATCTCGGGTAATCTTCGCCGTGAAGCGAAGCATCGCCTTGTCTTTCTCGGGCAGAGGCGAAGCCTCGAGATCGCCGAGAGCGCTTCGGACCAGTTCTTCGCTGCCGAGCAGTTCGGATGCCGCGGCGGCGTGGGCGCGAGTGCAGAAGCGGCATTCGTTCAGGGATGAAGTCCACGCGGCAATCAGTTCGCGCATTGCGGGACTGATGCTGGCCGGCGCCCGCAGAACTCCCTGGGTGAAGGTGGACAGGCCGTCGGTAAACGACGGCTGGAACGCGAACAGATCCCAGATTTTCGAGTATTCGGCGTTGCGGGCGCGGGCGGAGTCAATCAGATCCTTGTAGAGGCCTGGCTTCAGGTTGCTCTCGACGCCGGGAATGTGAAGGGGCGACAAGGTGCTGTCCGTCATTTGCTTACCGTGGTGGACAGTGGCAGCTTCCAGTCGCGGGCTACATATCCTAACGCCGCGGTTTGCTTTCCAATCTCGCGGTAGAGTTCGGGATCCCGAGGTTGCCAGGTGTCCAGGCCGTCCACGTAGCGATTGAACATGCAGAAAGCCGCAGCGATGAGTACTGTGTCATGGATCTCCTTGTCGGTCGCGCCATGAGTTCGTGCCCTTTCGACATCCTCCGTGGTGACGAACTTTCCGCCCTTCTGAACCTTACCGGCGAGCGCCAGTAGCGCCTTCATTTTGTCTGAAACCTGAGCTGCCTCGCAATTATGCTTCATCCGGCCGACCAGTTCATATTCCTCAGATCCGCCGCCGAGATGTTCCGCCGCAGTGGAGCCATGACTCGTCTGACAGTAGTAACAATCGTTTTGGGCGGAGACATAAGTCGCGATCATTTCGCGTTCCGCCAAAGTCAGCGTACTGTGCCCTCGAAGCAGGGCCTCCGCGAGATGGCACATAGGGTGCGCGGTCTCCGGACTGAAAGCTAATGGACCGCGAATGCCCGGCAGTCCTTCGGATAGTTGGATGTGCGCCATAGGTAAGCCTCAGTTCGCCCGGATGTAGCCTTCGTGTGCCATCCGCTGCCCCATTTCGCGGTAGGCTTGTGGATCGGTCGGTTGCCAGGTGCCCAAGCCATCGACATAGCGGTTGAACATGCAGAATGCGGCGGCGATCAGCACCGTGTCATGGATTTCCTTGTCGCTGGCGCCGGCGCCTCGCGCGCGCTCGACATCTTCCGGAGTAACGTGCTTGCCGCCCTTCTGTACCTTGCCGGCGACGGACAGAAGCGCCTTCAATTTCTCCGGAATCTCCGCCGTAGCGTAGTTACTCTTGACCTGATCGATCAGTTGGTAGTTGCCACCCAAGTGTTCCGCGGCGGCGGCGCCGTGAGAGAGTTGACAGAAGCAGCAGTCGTTCTGGGCCGAGACGTGTGTCGCGATGGTTTCGCGTTCCGCCGCCGTCAGAGTATTGGGCCCCCGCAACAGGACTTCCACCAGTTCGCGAAGCGCTTTGGTGGTTTCCGGGCTGATTGCCATGGGGCCGAGGATGCCCGGTAATCCCTCGGGTACCTGAATATGAGCCATACATCCCTCCGATGCTTGAGTCGAGCATACATGAAACACGCGGCAGCCGGCAGTAATTGAAATCTACTAATGGAATGCCGTCTTCGGTGCATAACAGCTCGCGAAGCGCTTCAGTAACAAAGCTAATACGCGGCCCTGCTAATAGTTTTCCATTATTGTTAGTCTGTAGCGCCTTCTGTAGACTCGATGCAAACTTATGCATTCAGGGAAACTTACTGTGTTATTAGTGTTTTCGCTGTGGTGTTCGCGGGCGCAGGATCCGGTTGGCATACTAGAGGGCGAAATGAGAGACGCGTCGGGCGGCGCGGTATCCGCCGCCGCACTTACCGTAACCAACCACGCCACAGGATTCAGCGTCAAGGAACTGTCGGGGCGTGACGGATCCTTCCACTTCTCGCTGCCGGCCGGCGAGTACGATTTGCGCGCCAACGCCGCCGGATTTGCGGCCTTCTCGACGTCGGCCGTGCGCGTCGATATCGGCCGCACCGTCCGAGTCCCTATCAAACTCGAGGTGGCGGCGGGGCATACCGAAGTAAACGTGAGCGGGGCGGCCGTGACGGTGGACACCAGCCAAACCCTCGGCAATGTAGTTTCGGAGAGGGAGGCAAGCGATCTTCCTTTGAACGGACGCGACCTGACGCAACTCGGCCTGCTGCAGCCAGGGGTTGCCCCAATGACGGCAGGGCTTGCCGAGGCCGGCGGCATCGCGCGCAGCGGCCAGGCTTATGCGGTCAACGGGCAGCGCCCGGAATCTAACGACTATCTGCTGGATGGCGCCAGCAACGTGGACAGCGTGAACGGCGGATACGCTCTGCGCACACCCGTGGACGCCGTCAGCGAGTTTCGGATTCTCAGCCTGAACGCTCCTGCCGAGTATGGCAACACCAGCGGCGCCACGACATCGATGATCACCAAATCGGGGAGCAACGGTCTTCACGGGGACGTCTACGAATTCCTTCGCAACAATGCCATGGACGCGCGCAACTTCTTCGCCGCGCAAACCGAACCCCTGCACCGGAATCAGTACGGCGCCACCATAGGCGGGCCCATCCGCAAGGACAAGGACTTCTTCTTCGGCTACTATGAAGGGCAGCGCCTTTCCGACGGCAGCACACAGGCCGCCATCGTGCC
>CAYYKV010000229.1:0-4981 GCA_964468605.1 uncultured Occallatibacter sp.
TCAATCTTGACTGGGTTGAAGGCGTGCGCGTAAACACCAGCGCCGTCGAGCGGCGTACGGCGACCCATGTTGCGCGGCGCACCGTCAAGAAGGAAACCCAGGCAGCGTGGCTCCTTCGCTCCATTGCCTGCATGGACCTGACCACCCTGAGCGGCGACGACTCGGCCGACCGCGTGCGGCGTCTCTGCGCCAAGGCGCGCAACCCGCTGCAGCGCCACATCGTTGAGGGCATCGGCATTGAGGATCTGCATCTTACGGTCGGCGCGGTCTGCGTCTATCACGCGTTTGTTGAGACAGCGGTCAAAGCGCTCGAAGGCTCGGGCATTCCCGTCGCCGCGGTCTCGGCCGGATTTCCCGCAGGCCTCTCGCCGCTCGCCGAGCGCGTGGAAGAGATTCACCGCAGCGTGGAGGCCGGCGCGCAGGAGATCGACATCGTCATTACGCGTGCCCACGTCTTCAACGGCGAGTGGCAGGCGCTCTACGACGAAGTTGCGGCGTTCCGGCAGGCCGCCGGACCGGCGCACCTGAAAGCTATCCTTGGCACTGGCGACCTGATGACGCTGCGCAATGTTGCCCGCGCCAGTTGGGTCGCGATGATGGCCGGCGCGGACTTCATCAAAACGTCAACGGGAAAAGAAGCTGTGAACGCCACGCTTCCAGTTTCACTGGTAATGGTCCGCTGCATCCGTGACTACGCCGAGCGCACGGGCAGCGCGGTCGGATTCAAGGCGGCTGGTGGCATTCGTACGGCAAAGCAGGCCACAGACTGGCTCGCGTTGATGAAGGACGAGCTGGGCCGTCCCTGGCTTGAGCCGTCACTCTTTCGGTTCGGCGCAAGTGGATTGTTGGGCGATATCGAGCGCCAACTAGAGCATCATTTAACCGGGCGCTATTCAGCGACGTACAGGCATCCGGTGGCGTGAGGAACTCATGCTTGAACTTCGAATTGATTCAGCAATTCGAGTGGCACTCGCGGAAACGGCAGCCTAGTGTGGCTCTCAGACCCTCGCTAGGGAGACCGAAAGGGAATGGAGGAGAGCTCGGAATGCCAATAGAGGCTAGCCCGTTCCAGCGAGTTCATTCCGAACATGTTCGACGTGGCCGTAATGATCGCGGCAGGGCCGGCTCCAAACCGGTCCAAAAGAGAGGAGCTTCGATCCTCCGGTCACTGAAGCGCTCCTTGCGGCAGGTTTCTAAAGGGGTGAAAAGCGACATCAAAGAGGCCAAGAAAATATGGTTGCCTTGGCCGGCTGTGTTGTTGCTATTTGCACTTGCCCTTCTGCTACGTGGAATGCTCAAAGATTCTGGCTTGCTGTACCTCTACCGCCCAATTTGGAACGGCGTGGGCGTGTTTGGTTTTCTGTTTTATTTGAAGTGGAGGCTTCGGTGGCACGCATGGTTCTGGGCAACCATGGCAGCCGTCGTGGCTCTTCATGTTCTGTTGATTCTGTTTGTTCCCTGGACGAACAAGTGGGTTCCAGCACTGGTGACTGCCGGCGTCGATTCTCTTGATATTTGCCTGGTCTTCTGGATTCTTGGCATCGTCGAGGCATTCGCAGGTGGCCCAAAAGACAATGAATCTGAAACATGAGCGGAAGGCTACTTGCGTGGGTGCCGAACGGTCTGATTTCGCTGGCTGATAGGGGCATTGAAGCAAATCCCGAGCAGCGTATTCAGTGGGCAGAGCGGTCAGAGTTGAACAGCCTGGAAGTTTAGCGGATTTGGAGAATCATGATGGGCAGCATTGCGGAAAAGTTCTACACCATGGAATACGGCGTCGCGCCGGAAGATCCCAAGGAAGCGGTGCAATGGCTCGACCGCCATCATCGCCGCTTTCAGGAGTTCATCGGCGGCGCGTGGGTTGCCCCCGCAAGCGGCGAGTACCAGACCACCAGCGATCCTTCCACCGGCGAAACCCTCGCCGAAGTCGCCAAGGGCAACACCGCCGACGTTGAAGCCGCCGTCTCCGCCGCGCGAAAAGCTCTTCCTGCGTGGCAGGCGCTCAGCGGTCACGACCGTGCCCGCTATCTCTACGCCCTCGCGCGCCAGGTGCAAAAACATTCACGTCGTCTCGCCGTTCTCGAAACCATGGACAACGGCAAGCCCATTCGCGAGAGCCGCGACATCGACATTCCTCTCGTCGCGCGCCACTTTTATCACCACGCCGGTTGGGCTCAGCTTCTTGAATCCGAATTCCCCAACTACCAGGCCTGCGGCGTCGTCGGCCAGGTCATTCCGTGGAATTTCCCGCTCCTGATGTTTGCCTGGAAGGTCGCTCCGGCGCTCGCCGCAGGCAACACGGTCGTCATCAAGCCGGCAAAATATACCCCGCTCACCGCGCTGGCCTTTGCTGAGCTGGCCATGGAAGTGGGCCTGCCTCCCGGCGTGCTCAACGTGCTTACCTGCGACGCAAAAACTGGCCAGGCGCTCATCGAGCATCCCGGCATCGACAAAGTTGCCTTCACCGGATCGACAGAAGTTGGGCGGACGATTCGCCTGGCCACCGCCAACTCCACGAAAAAACTCTCTCTCGAGCTCGGCGGCAAATCGCCCTTCGTCGTCTTCGACGATGCCGACCTCGACTCCGCCGTCGAAGGCCTGGTCGACGCCATCTGGTTTAATCAGGGCCAGGTGTGTTGCGCGGGTTCACGGCTGCTGGTGCAGGAGCGCGTCGCCGAGACGCTGTATACAAAAATTCGCGCGCGCATGGAATCGCTACGCGTCGGCCCACCCCTCGACAAAGCGATCGACATTGGCGCAATTGTTTCGCCCGTGCAGCTTGAATCCATCCGCAAAATGGTCGATGCAGGCGTAGCCGAGGGAGCCCGTTGCTGGCAGCCGAGCAATCCTCTGCCTGAGAAGGGCTGCTTCTTCCCGCCCACGTTGCTCACTGACGTTCATCCCGCTGCAACCGTCGTTCAGGAAGAAATCTTCGGGCCGGTTCTCGTCGCCATGACCTTCCGCACCCCGGCCGAAGCGGCAGAGCTTGCCAACAACACAATCTACGGCCTCGCCGCGAGCATCTGGAGCGAGAACATCAACGTGGCGCTCGACCTTGCTTCGCAGGTGAAGGCCGGGGTCGTGTGGGTCAACTGCACAAACCAATTCGACGCGGCCTGCGGTTTCGGCGGCTATCGCGAATCGGGTTACGGACGCGAAGGCGGGCGCGAGGGAATGCTCGAGTACCTCACGCCGAAATGGCTGCACTCCCTGCCGGCTGCTCCCCAGAAGGCCGTGAAAATCGAAGCTCCGGACGAGGACGCAGAAATCACGCCGGCAGTCGGGATCGCCGGCGCCAGTATCGACCGAACGGTCAAGCAGTACATCGCTGGCAAGCAGGCGCGGCCCGACTCCGGCTACTCGTTCCCCGTCTATGGGCGCGAGGGTCAGTTGCTCGGGGAAGCACCGCTCGGCAACCGCAAGGACATTCGCAACGCCGTCGAAGCGGCGCGCAACGCCGCTGGCTGGGCAAGAACTTCCGCGCACAACCGCGCGCAGATCCTCTACTTCCTCGCCGAGAACATGATCCAGCGCCGCGACGAAATCGCGCTTCGGCTCTCCCGCAGCGTCGGGGAAGACCAGGCGGGCGTCGAAGTCGATCTGTCCATCGAGCGCATCTTCACCTATGCCGCGTGGGCCGACAAGTACGACGGCCAGGTCCACAATCCTCCTGGCCGCAACATCGCCATCGCCATGAACGAGGCCGTCGGCGCGATCGGAATTCTTGCGCCATCCGAGGCTCCGCTGCTCGGGCTGATTTCGCTGGTGCTGCCGGCCATCGCGGTTGGCAACACCGTGGTCGCCGTGCCTTCTGACCGCTATCCGCTCATCATCGGCGACCTATATCAACTTCTCGACACGAGCGACATGCCCGTCGGCGTCGTGAACCTCGTCGCCGGCCGTCCCGCGGAGCTGGCTAAAACGCTCGCGGAGCACGACGGCATCGAGGCCATCTGGTGCTTCCGCAGCAATGAGGAAGCCGACGCCGTGCGCGCCGCTTCCATCGGCAACATGAAGCAGGTCTGGACCAACGACGGCCACGAGTACGACTGGTTCAATCCCGCGAAGGCTGAAGGCCGCTGGTTCCTCCAACACGCCACCCAGGTCAAAAACATCTGGGTTCCTTACGGCGAGTGATCCGCGAACGAGTCTATTTCCCGATGCAGAACGTGGAGAAAATTAGATTCAGAATGTCGTCGGACGTGGTTTGGCCGGTGAGTGAATCGAGAGCCCACAGCGCGCGATAAAGGTCGAGCAGAATCATCTCGTGAGGAATGGTGCCGGCATTGGCTTTCGCGGCGTCGGCAAGCGCTGAAATCGCGGTGGTGATGGCCTGGTGCTGGCGCAGATTCGTTAACATGCCGGGTTCCGCGGCCGCTCCGCCAGTGGCCAGCAACAGAATCCGTTCTCGAAGTGCGACGATGCCTTCTCCGGTCAGCGCGGAGGTTGAGAGCGCGGTCAGCCCTGCGAGCGCGGGCTGGGATTTAAGAGCCGACCCAGACTCGCTTGCCACCAGATCGCTCTTATTGAGCACAACAATCGCCGGCCGGTCCTCGACGGCGGCGAAAAGTCGTTGATCCTCATCGGTGAGCGGCTGCGTAGCATCGAGCACGATGAGCACAAGAGCTGCATCGGCCAGCGCTTCGTGGCTGCGGCGGATGCCGAGCTGCTCAGCTTCTTCAATCAGCTCGCGTGCGCCCTCGCGGAATCCCGCCGTATCAACGAATTCAAGCGGAATGCCGCCGAGCGAGATGCGTTCGGTGACCAGATCGCGCGTGGTGCCGGGCGATGCGGTGACGATGGCGCGGTCGCGCTCGACGAGCCTATTGAACAGCGAGCTCTTGCCCACGTTGGGCCTGCCCACGATCGCCAGCGTCAAACCGTCGTGCACAATGCGGCCGCGCGCAAAGGTCGCCTCTAGCGCGACGAGCGTCGGAGTGATTTCGTCGATCCGGCGCGCAATCTCGCCCTGCGGCGTCAC
>CAYYKV010000230.1:0-4942 GCA_964468605.1 uncultured Occallatibacter sp.
TGGCCGAACTCGATGTGCTGCTGGATGACCGCGACGAGCGCGCCGGCGTCAAATTTAAGGATGCTGACCTGGTCGGCATTCCCTATCGCATCAACGTGGGAAAGAAGGCCGCCTCAGGCCTGGTGGAACTGGTGACGCGTTCGACGAGCACGAGCGTGGATGTGGCCTTGGGCGATGTGGTAGCGCTGGTGAAAAAGCGCGTGGAAGAAGAGCGGCTGCTGGAAGCAAGCCTTTAGCTGACCGTCTCGCTGCGCGCGGCGGGGTAAGGTTTTTAGACGATTGCCTCGGTGGAAGTCGAAGCACGGACAGGCTAAAAGCTAAGGGCTGAGAGCTAGTGGCAGTTTTTGAGGAGCGGCAATGGCAATCCGAGTCCGAATCCCGAGGCCCCAATCGGGGCATCATCTCTGGTCGCGGATTCTGCTGGTTCTGCTCGCGATCGTCGCCGTCGCCGCCGTGGCGGGCGTTTCGGTTTTCGCCTACTTCTACCACAAGTACGAGGGGATTGTTGATGAGCGGCTAAAGCAGCCGATCTTCGCCAGCACCGCGCAGATTTACGCCGCGCCGCGCGAGGTTCGTCCGGGGCAAAAGCTCTCCATCCGCTGGATTGCCAACGAGCTGCATGACGCGGGCTACTCGAGCGACAGCGCCGCGCAGCCGTCCCAGCTGGGAAGCTACAGCGAAGGAGTGCAGCAAATTACGGTGCGGCCCGGCCCGCAGTCCTATCACGCACCGGACAACGCAACCATCCACGTGAGCGGCGGCGTAGTGAGTTCGATAACCGACGAACACGGCCAGCCGCTTTCGAGCTACGAGCTCGAGCCGCTTCTCATTACCGGCCTGAGCGAGGGCGTCCAGCGCACCAAGCGCCGCGTGCTCACGTACGACGAGATCCCCCCCAATCTTGTGCATGCGGTCATTGCCATTGAGGACCGGCGTTTCTTTGAGCACGGCGGCATCGATTATTGGCGCATCCTGGGCGCGATGCGCAACGACATCTTCCACCTTCATCGCTACAGGGAGGGCGCATCGACGCTCACGCAGCAGCTTGCGCGCGGATTCTTCCTTACGCCCGAACAGACCTATTCGCGCAAAGCGCGCGAGGCCGTCATCAGCATCATCCTCGAGCATCGCTTCGATAAGCGGCAGATCTTCGCCATGTACGCGAACGAAATTCCGCTCGGCCAAATCGGCAGTTTTTCCATCGACGGATTCGGAGAAGCTTCTCAGGACTATTTCGGCAAGGATGTAAGCCAGATCGACCTCGCCGAGTGCGCAATGCTTGCCGGGCTCATCCAGAGCCCCAGCCGTCTGAATCCCTTCCACCATCCGGACCGCGCGATCGAGCGCCGCAATCTCGTGCTCGACTCGATGGTGGAGACCGGCGCCATTACCAAGGATGAAGCCGAGGCCGCGAAGTCTGAACCGCTCCATTTGGTGTCCTCAAGCGTCGATGAAAGTGAAGCGCCCTACTTTGTCGACCTGGTGCACGACCAGCTCACGCAAAAGCTCGGCGATCGCGACTTCAATCGCGAAGGCCTGCGGATCTACACTTCGCTCGATCCCGATTTGCAGCGCCTGGCAACGCAGGCGGTCGACTCCACGATCCACGTCGTCGACGCGCAGATCGACGCCGTCCACGCGCACGACAAGAAGATCGGCAAGCCATACATCTATCCTCAAGTCGCGCTGATCGCTCTCGATCCCCACACCGGCCAGGTGCTGGCGCTGGTGGGCGGGCGCAGTTATGGCACGTCGCAGGTGAACCACGCGGTGGCGCATCGTCCGACGGGCTCCATTTTCAAGCCGTTCGTGTACGCGGCTGCGTTCCAAACCGCGGTCGAGGGCACAATGCTGCCGGGCCAAACCAAACTCTTTTCGCCCGTGACCATGCTCGACGACGCGCAGCAAACCTATGGCGCCGGCACCGACTACGAGTACACTCCGCACAACTTCGAAAGCGAGTTTTACGGCCAAATGACCGCGCGCCTGGCTCTGATGCGATCGGACAACAACGCAACCATCGGCCTGGCCAGCATGGTGGGCTTCGATCGAGTGGCCGCGCTCGCTCGCGATGCCGGGATCAAAAGCGCGCAGGGCACTCCTTCAATGGCCATTGGCTCCTACGACGCCACGCCACTCGACATGGCTGGCGCGTATACGACTTTTTCCAACGGCGGCGTGCATATCGATCCGTGGATGCTGGCCAGCGTGCGCTCCCCCACCGGCGACATCATCGAAGACTACACGCCGACCACGCGGCAGGTGCTCGATCCACGCGCCGCCTTCCTCACCACATCCATGATGGAAGCTGTTCTCGGAGGCAACGGCAGCGATCCCTGCACGGTTGGAGGACTGGATTACTGCGGAACCGGCGCCGGCGTCCGGAACATGGGATTCACCGCTCCGGCTGCGGGCAAGACCGGAACCAGCCACGATGCCTGGTTTGCCGGTTTTACCTCGAACCTGCTGTGCATCGTTTGGGTGGGCAACGACGATTACACCGAGCTTGACCCTGAGAACCGCGGCCGCATCCAGGGCGCGCGTGTCGCTGCGCCCATCTGGGCTGAATTTATGAAACAGGCAGTTCTGCTGCCGCAATACTCCGACACCAATGAATTCACGCCGCCGGATGGCGTTCAGATTGTTTCCATTGACAAGACCACCAACCTGCTGGCTGACGCCGCTTGTCCCGACGACTTCAGCGCGGCGTTCCTCGACGGCACCGCGCCCACCGATGTCTGCGACCACAAAGGCCTGAACAACGAGGATCATCGCAACATCTTTCAGAAGATCTTCGGGATCGGCAAGCCGCAGAACTAACGGGAACGCTTGTGCTTTTCAGCAGCGCGCCGCGGCCGCTGCTTCGCAGAGACGGAACGGATCACGAGAGTTCCGCGGCCCGTTGTGGGTAGCGGCGTTTTGCCCTGCGCAGCAGCTGCATGAATCAGTGCTTCAACCTCTGGTTTGGCTAAATCGCGTGCGTTTTCGAGCATGATGAACCGATTCTGAACCCCGCCGCCGAGCAGTATCCCCGCTGGATCGGGAAGTTTGGAGCCCCAGTAGAAGGCGAGCCGCACGCCGTGGCCGTCGGCCACAAGCGAGACAAAGCTGTCGGATGGACGCAACGTCGGGCTATAGCCGATAACGAAGAAGTTGTAGTTGTCGTAGACGAGTTCATTCGTAGTCGGCAGTCGCTTGCGAAGCGCCGAGCGGACGGCGCGGATCGCCTTGGCCATTTCTGGTGTGAACTTGTCGATAAACCCCGCCAGCTCGGCTTCGGCGTTCTTGCGAGAAACAGGAGAAGCTTTCTTCATTTCGCCTCTTTCTTTGACGGCCCTGCATTTCCGTCAGCCTTCGACATCCGATCCGTCCGGCATGGGCTGGCACCGCGGGCACCAAAAGGTGACGCGCGCGTCAGCGCCCTGAATGCGGCGGCGAATCGGCTCGCCGCAACGCCGGCACGGTTCTCCGGCGCGCCCATAGACCCAGAGACTTGCACCCGGATCGGAAGCGTGCGTAGTGCGCCGCTGCTGCCCGCGATAGGTGACAATCAGGTCACCCGAATCTTCAAGCACATTGGCCTTGAGAAGCTTTCGCGCGCTGGCAATCGTTGCTGCAGCCTCGTCGTGCGTTAAAGTTTCAACGGCACGAAACGGATGAAGGCCCTGCACAAAGCAAATCTCCGATTTGAAGACGTTGCCGATGCCGGCGAGAACCGTTTGATCGAGGAGCGCATCGGCGAGCGCATCGTTCGGGCGTGCCATCAGGCGCCCGAGCGCGGCTTCGGCGTCGAATTCTTCGTTGAGCAGGTCGTTGGCGGGCAGGGCGACATGTATGTCGCGGGCGAGCGACTTTTCAGTGTGCATCCGCGCTACCGGCACGCGAAACCCGACCGCCTGATACTCGCTGTTCTCGATCACGATGCGCATGTCGTACCGCGGCGCCTGCCAGCGTTCGCCCTGCCGGTAGATGTGCCAGCGGCCGTTCATCAACAAATGCGAGGTGAGGATTCCACCGCCCGAAAAATGAATGAGCAGCCATTTGCCGCGCGCCTCGACCCGATCGACCGTCTGGCCGATGAGCGGAGTGTCGTCGTTGAATCGCGTAAGAAGTGGAAACGTCGTCCGGAAGCCGATGACCGGTTTGCCCGTGAGCGCGCGGCCAATGTTGCGCGCGGTGCGAAAGATGGTGTCGCCCTCGGGCATGCCTTCTTCGATCTCCCTAAAATCTGTCGCGAGTTCCGAAAATCGATCTTGCCAAAAGCATACGGCTTTGACGCGTCGAAAAAACTATTGGACCTCGGGCCTGGTCGGTTCGGCATGAGTGATTGCAAGCGGAATGCGGCGCAAATGCATCCCAAGCGGACCGGGATGAAAGCCCGCGTCCATGAGGAAGCGCGCCATCGAATGCGCGGCGACCGGTTGGCCGTTGATAGTGGTGATCAGCACGCCCTCGTGATTGTTTGCACGCATTCGTTGCTGCCCGAGCGTGCACAAAAAATGCGCGAGGCCCGATGCGGCTTGCGAGCGCTCCGGCTCCTCGGCAGGCAGAAAGACGAGCAGGTTTGGATTGCCGCGCTTGAGCCAGGCCACGAGCTCGCCATTGCGGAGAATCACTTCGGCGTAGGCAGCGCGCGTGAGAATGCGCGGCGCGGATTCAGAATCTTCCTCCGCCACGGGAAGATCGGGCCAGCGAAGGACAGAGCCGTACGGATTGGCAGGATCGGTCGCGGCCAATTGCACGAACTCGGGCTTCTCAGCAGGCGGATCGGTGCGCAACTGCCGCAACAGGTCAACCGCTGCGGGCAGCGCAAACTGCGTCGCCCCCAATCCTCCAACGAAGTAGCCGCGGCGAATCCGCCCGCTCTCTTCGAGCGCCTTCAGCACTTCGTACACTGCGCTGAATCCGCCAGGCACGTTCTCCGCTGCAACATGCTCGCGCA
>CAYYKV010000231.1:0-4932 GCA_964468605.1 uncultured Occallatibacter sp.
GTCGTTGGGCGCGTTGAGGCTGATGGCCAGCTTGGGGCGGAGATCGGGCGGCTCTTCGGCGAAACGTTCGATGCCGGGTACGATTCCGGAGGTTGAGACAGTCATGCGCTGGGGGCTCAATCCGACTTCACGCACAAGCAGGCGAACGGCAGCCATGAAGTTCTCGTAATTCAGAAACGGCTCGCCCATGCCCATAAAAACCAGATTGACTCGATCGCGGCCGACGCGGACGCTGTGACGATCGAGGACGGCGACCACCTGCCCGGCGATCTCTCCCGGAGTGAGGTTGCGCTGAAGGCCGAGTTTGGCGGTGAGGCAGAACTGGCAGTTGACGGCGCAGCCCACTTGCGAGGAGACGCAAATTGTTGCGCGGCGCCAGTCTTTGGAGCTGTCATCGGAATCGTCGCCGGCCTCGCCATCATCGCCTTCGGGCATCCAGACCGTTTCCACAGTTTCGTTTTTCTCGCCAGGGCACTGGATCAGATATCGTTCCGTTCCGTCGGACGATTGAAAGGTCTTTGCGATCTCCGGACGGCCGATTTTCCAGCCTCGATCGTCGAGTTTTCGACGGAATTCCAAAGATAAGGTAGTAATAGAGGAAATCTCTGTAATATATTGACGATACATGGCTTCAATGATTTGATCTGCGCGCCAGGATGGCTCCCCTTCCCTTGCCAGAGCCGCGGCGAGGGCTTGGGCATCTAATCCGAAGAGAGGGACGGGGCTTTTATCGCCGGGGACGGCAGGATCCAGGGGAACGAGTTGGCCGGAGTTCTCGGGCACGACTCTGAGCATCATATCCGCTCGCGCGGCCCCATGCTGCAACCCGGCACGAATGTCCGGGCGCAGTGCACCAACAGCAAATGTCCTACAATCGAGGTTCGACCGGATGCCAATGAACACGGAACGAAATCTTCGCCGCACCGAGCTGCCGAACGGCCTGATCGTGCTGACCGAGCGGATGGAGCATCTGCATTCGGTCGCCATGGGGGTGTGGATCAAGTCGGGCTCGCGGTGCGAGAGCGCGGAGATGAACGGCATCTCGCACTTTGTGGAGCACATGCTCTTCAAGGGCACCAAATCGCGTTCGGCGCAGAGAATTGCCCGCGAGATGGACTCGATTGGCGGGAACCTGGACGCATTCACGAGCAAGGAAACCATCTGCTTCAACGTGAAGTCGCTATCCGATCATGTGCCGATTGCGCTGGACGTTCTGACGGACATGGTTCTGAACCCCACGTTTGCCCTGCCCGACATCGAGCGCGAGCGCGGCGTGATTCTGGAAGAAATCAAGATCGACGAGGACAATCCGGACGTTCTGGTGCACGAACTGTTCACGCAGAGCTTCTGGAAGGGGCATCCGCTCGGCAACCCGATCCTGGGCACGACGGAGACCGTGAGACGGCTCGGCCAGCAGCAGCTCTTTGGCTACCACGGCGACCGGTTCCACGGAGGGAATATGGTCTTGTCCGCGGCGGGCAATCTGGACCACGACCGGTTTGTGGAGGCTGTGGCAGAGAAGTTTTCCGCGCTTGCCGGCGGCCAGACGCTGGGTGAACTGTCGGCGCCCGAGCCGAGCGCGCGCATCATTCTGCGCAACAAAAAGGCGCTCGAGCAGGTGCAGATTTGCCTGGGCGTCCCTGCGCCGCCGGTCACGGATGAGAGCCGCTATGCGACGTCGATCCTGAACACGGTGCTGGGCGGCGGCATGAGCTCAAGGCTGTTCCAGAACATTCGCGAGGAGCGGGGACTGGCCTACTCGGTTTACTCCGACATGAGTCCGTACCGCGACACGGGAAACCTTTGCGTCTATGCGGGAACTTCGGCGGGCAAGGCGCTGGAAGTGGTGGACCTGATTCTTGCCGAGTTCCGCAACTTGAAAGAAAACCCGATTGGGGCTGAGGAACTGACTCGCGCCAAGGACCAACTGAAGGGCAACATTCTGCTCGGGCTGGAAAGCTCAAGCGCGCGCATGGCCAACCTGGCCCGGCAGGAGATGTATTTCCACCATTTCTTCTCGGCCAACGAGGTGATTGCGCGAATTGAAGCCGTGGACGCGGGCGAAGTGCAGACGATGGCCCAACGGCTCTTTGTGCCGGATAACATTGCGGTAACGCTGCTGGGCCGGCTGGACGGCGTAAAGCTGGGCCGCGCGCGGCTGGTGTGTTGAGCGATCCGTTTCCCAATTGCGTCTGTAGGTGTAGCATCTTTAGTGATGGCCGGTAAAAGCCGGCATGTTTGATGAGGCTTTGGGAATTCCATGAACCGTAAGTCTTCGCTCTTTCGCCGCAATCGCGCGCGCCGTCTCGCCACGTCCAATGGATTCACCCTGATGGAATTGCTCATCGTGATGGCGATCATCGCGATTCTTTCTCTGCTGGCTATCGCAAGTATCGGCGTTTATACCAAACGAGCGAATTCCCTGTCAGCAGTGAACTCCCTGCAGAAGATCGTTCAGGCGCAGATGATGTATGCGGAGTCGTATCCCGCGACCGGATATGCCTGCACACTGGAGGCCCTGGGCGGCGATCCGCACTCCGGCCCGCCGACCCCGGCGAGCGCGCAACTGCTGCCGGGGGATCTGGCTTCAGGGTTCAAGCAGGGATACGAGTTTTCCATCGCCTGCGGCGATAAGGTGACGGCCAATAACGTCGACCGCTTCAACAGTTTCACCGTAACGGCCAAGCCGCAGTCGGTGGGGAAAACCGGCGATCGCGGTTACTGCACCGATGAATCGGGGCAAATCAAGTTCGATCCTGCTGGCGGCGTGAACTGCACGCAGACGCTTGGCCAATGAAGAGACGACTGTTTATCCTGAGCGGCGGCCTTGTAATGGCCGCCGTTTTGCTTTCCGCGGCAGCGATTCCGGCACAACAGAATCTTCCTTCAGCGCATGAGCTCGCCGCACGCGTCGACCGCCGCTACGATCAGTTGCAGTCGCTCAAGGCCGGGTTCAGCGAGAGCTATGCTGGGCTGGGCATGGCGCGGACCGAGAGCGGCACTCTTTTTCTGCGCAAGCCGGGCCGCATGATGTGGCAGTACAGCACTCCGCAGGGAAAAGTCTTCCTTCTCGATGGCAAATTTGCGTGGTTCTACACAAAGGGCGATGCGCAGGTGCAGCGCATCCCGGCCAATGAGCTGGACGATCTGCGCTCTCCGCTGCGTTTTCTGCTGGGCCACACGCAGCTTGAAAAGGAGCTGACCGGCCTGACAGTGGCTGAGGGGCCCGACAGCTCTTTCACTTTGACCGGCGTGCCCAAAGGCCAGGAAAAGCGCGTAACGCGGCTGACGCTGACAGTGACGGCTGCGGGCCTGATCAACGCAATTGAAGTGGAAGAGGCCGACGGCGGGATCACCCGGTTCGTATTCACCGACGAGCAGCCTGACGCGGTGGTTCCGGCTGAGACTTTTCGCTTTACGCCGCCGCCGGGCGTCCCGGTGGTGGATGCGATGCCGCCGGTGTAGAAAAGCAGGGGTCAGCGATTCGTTGTTTCGTTCCAAGCCCACACCCGTGACCATTCCTGCCCAACATTTTGGACCCGACTGTCTCGGCTGCATCGCAGAGTAATTTCTTTCCGATCGAACTCCGTTCCATCCCGTCACTCGCAATGGTGATTTGCAACACTGACATCGCCTCGCGCGCGACTATTCTTCCCGTGTCTCTTATTATCGGGGCCCCGATTCTGTTCCTCAGATTTCCAGCAATTGCAAAAGGGGTGCTCAAATGCAAAAACCTGCTTTCTCCGTTGTCGCGGGCACTCGCCGCGGCAAGAACGCTTTCCTCATATCTGCAACCCCCCTGCTGGCTTGCTGCGCGCTGTTGCTTTTCTGCGGTTCCTTCGTTGCGGCTGCGCAGGATCAGCAGCCAGCCGCGCCGGCCGCGCAGGATCAGCACCAAACCGCTACGCCTGCCCCAGCCGCTGCGCCTGCAAAAGAGATGCCGCCCATGCCGGCAGCGCCTTCCGAGGGCAAGGCGATCATTTGCATTTACCGGCCAGGGGGAGCTGTAGGCTCCGCCGCGCATGACCATCTTTATGTCAATGGCGTCTATCTGGCCACATTGCTCAACGGCGAATATGCCTGGACAGAAGTGGATCCAGGCACGGTTGTGGTTGCCGGGATGGCAAAAATGTACTACGGACCCAGCGTCATCATGTCCACCGCCGCGGCGGTCAACCAGACAAGGGGCCAGGCCGAGAGGATTCGAGTTCAGGCCCTGGAGGGGAAAATTTATTACATGAAATGGTCCTCTGGAATGTTCGCCTCGGGCATCAAGGTAGTGTTGGTCGATCCAGCGACCGGCGCGAGGGAGATGCACAAGCTGCATCCCTCAAAGCCCGCGAATACAGGCGAAGACAAAGGCGAACCTTCTGCCGCGCCGGCGCCGCCCACAACTCCCGCGCAACCATCGGCAACTCCTGCGCAGCCCTGACGGCGCGCGCCGCGGATCGGGAATGAACCGCAAGCGCAGATTCGTCGTTCTTCTTGTGGCCGGCGTGTGCCTGCAGGCGGTTGCCGGGGCACAAGCCCCAAGCCTGAAGGATTCCATCGCGCAGTACGAACAAGAAGTCGCGAAGGCAAGGTCCGGTCACAAAACGCGAGAGTTGCTCCTTTATCTCAATCTCCTCGCCTCGGTCTATCGTGAGTCCGGGCAGTTGCAAAAAGCGCTTGACTGCCTCAATGAAGCGCTTCCCATCGAGCAAAAGGCGAACAGTGTGTTGGGCCAGGCCATGACGTTCAACACCATGGGGCAGGTCTACACCGATCTGGGGCAGGAAGACAAAGCCCTGTCGTATCTGAACCAGGCGCTCCCTTTGTGGCAGACAGGCGGCCAGCGCACCGGTGAAGCCAACGCGCTCACCTTTATCGGCCGGGTATACGAGAACCTTGGCCAGCATGAAGAAGCGCTCAAGAATCTGAACGATGCCATGG
>CAYYKV010000232.1:0-4919 GCA_964468605.1 uncultured Occallatibacter sp.
CCGACTTCCACCGCCGCGGCGTGCGCGTGCTCTTCCCCATGATGATGTGGGACCAGGGAACGCGACAGCCGGACCAGCCCTGGCCTCAGGCCATCGCCGCGCTCATGAAGCTGATCGATGCCGACGGCATTAACGGAGACACGCAGAACGGCGTTCCGCTGGCCTTCCCGCTGGCCGCTGAAAAGATCGGCCATCCGCTGGTCTTCGAACCGGAAGGCGGCCCCAGCGAAGAGGACGTGAGCTGGAATCTGATGGGATGGGGTTATTACAGCTATCAGTTTATTCCCCTGGTGGACCGCTATAAGTGGCTGGAAACCCGCCACATGGTCAACGTCTGCGACCGCTGGAACAAGGACCACACCAGCAACCTGCAATACGCCTTCTTCAACGGCGAAGGCTTCGAGAGCTGGGAGAGCGTCTGGGGAATATGGAACGGCATCAATCCCCGCGACGCCGAGGCTACGCGGCGGGTGGCCACCATCGAGCGCGGCGTCGCGCCTTTCCTGGTTAGTCCTGATTGGGAGCCGTATTCTCCCATGCACAACTACGGCGTTTATGCCAGCCGCTGGCCACTCGGGCAGCAGACGGTATGGACCATCGTCAACCGCAACAACTACAACATTGCCGGACAGCAAATGGACGTGCCGGTCACGCCCGGAGTGCGCTACTTCGATCTTTATCACGGAACGGAGTTGAAGCCGGAGACCAGCGGGCAGAGCGCCGTGCTGAGCTTCGAACTGGAGGCTACTGGATACGGCGCGATTCTGGCAACGCCGGGCGAGCCCGGCGTTGCCATCAAGTCGCTGATGCAACGAATGGCTGCGCTGACCGAAAAGCCGCTCGCCGCTTACTCGCATGAGCCGGTAGTGCTGCCGCAGAGCATCGTGGAGATTGCGCCAGCCACGCCCGCGACGAAGGCCCCGGCCGGTATGGTCAAGATTCCCGGCGGCGCGTTCGTCTTCAAGGTCAGAGGCACGGAGATTGAGGGCGGCGCAAATCCCGGCGTCGATGTGCAGTACCCCTGGGAGGACTCGCCGCGGCGCTTCCACGAGAAAGCCATGCAAGTAGCTCCGTTCTTCATTGACAAGTTTCCCGTTACCAACGCGCAGTTCAAGGATTTTCTGGATGCAACCCACTACGCTCCCAAAGACGCGATCAATTTCCTGCGCGACTGGAAGGATGGCATCTATCCGAAGGGATGGGAGAACCGGCCTGTGACCTGGGTCTCGCTTGAAGATGCGCGGGCTTACGCGAAGTGGGCGGGCAAGCGTCTGCCGCACGAGTGGGAGTGGCAACTGGCAGCGCAGGGAACGGATGGCCGCATCTATCCCTGGGGAAACCTGTGGCAGCCGACCAACGTTCCCACCCTCGCCACAGGCCACACCATGCCCGGCCCCGACCCCGTGGATGCCCATCCAGCGGGAGCAAGCCCCTACGGAGTGATGGATATGGTGGGCAATGTCTGGCAGTGGACTGACGAATTCGCCGATGAGCATACGCGCGGGGGAATTTTGCGCGGCGGAGAGTACTACCAACCACAGGGCTCGAAATGGTACTTTCCCGGCGAGTATCGCAACGACGAGCACAACAAGCTGCTGCTGATGGCGCCTGGCTACGACCGCTCCGGCGGAGTGGGGTTCCGCTGCGTTCGCGATGCAAAGTAGGGCTCGCAGATCCCTATTGCCAAAAGAGAAAGGCCATGAAAACAGGCCCAGTCGGGGAGAATTTCAGGTAAACTAGCGCTGCCACACGAAATCCCGAAACTCATTTCAACTTCGTAGCGAATGTCGAGATCGATTTGAGAATTATATGAAGCGCGTACCCGATGGGCTGGAAAAACAGGATGATCAATCCAGACCCTGGAAGTAATAAGTCTGATTGGCACGGCTGGCAGCAAGCGAACCGGTGTTCCCGCGCGAAAGGCGGAGCAACCAGACCTCTTCCCCAGCGAACAGGATGCGGTGTGAAGCGAATGTTCCCCTACGATCTTCCGCTTCCGGAGTCTGACTCTGGACAGTTTCGCAGAGCGTTGGAAACCACAAATTATCCATATGGATGGGCAGATGAAAACTTCACGAACATTTGCGCTGCTTCTCACCAGTGCGTTTCTCTTTTTACCTGTTTTCGCAACCACATGCGAGAGTCTCGCAAATCTGACTTTGCCCCACGGAACCATCGTAATTGCCAAATCGATCTCTCCAGGCGCATTCGTACGCGAAGGGTCTCCACCCATCCCCGATCTTCCCGCTTTCTGCCGCGTCGCTGCCACCTTGACCCCCTCGCCTGATTCCGATATCCACATCGAGGTCTGGATGCCCACCGTCGGCTGGAACGGCAAGTATGAGGGAACCGGCAACGGCGGATTCGCCGGCAATATCAACTATGAAATGCTGGCCTCCGGACTGCGCCTCGGCTATGCCGTAGCAAAGACCGATATGGGTACCTCGCACCCTGCCAACGTCACCCCCGATGTCTTCATCGGGCGTCCGGAGAGATGGGCCGACTGGGGTTGGCGCTCCACCCACGAAATGACGGTTGCCGCCAAACAGATCATCCTCGCCTATTATGGCCGGCAACCGGAACGCGCCTATTTTGACGGCTGCTCCACCGGCGGCGAGCAAGCCCTGATGGAGGCCCAACGCTTTCCAGACGACTACGACGGCATCGTGGCCGGCGCGCCGGCCAACAACCGCACCCGCCTTTCTATCGGCATGTTGTGGAGCTTCGCGTCGTCTGAAAGAACTCCGGCAAATAATATCCCCGCGGCCAAGTTGCGGACCATCACGGAAGCCATCTTGAATGCCTGCACAAGCGCAAAAGCAGCGCCTTCAGACGCATTCCTCTCCAGCCCCGAGAACTGCCACTGGAACCCGAACGCTCTTTTATGCAAGGACGGCGACGCTCCCGGCTGCCTTACCGCCGAGCAGGCAGCGACCGCGAGAAACCTGTATAGCGGCCCACGAAACTCCGTTACCCAGCAGTCCGTCTATCCAGGCGTCCCGCGTGGCAGCGAATTTGGATGGCCCGACCTGGCGCCGCAATCCGGGGTTCCCCTATTCGACTCGATGTTCAAATGGGTCTTCGGACCCGCCTGGAACTGGCGGGACTTCGACTTTGATCGGGATGTGGCAACCGTCGATGCCAATCTGGCTTCCACGCTCAACGCCACCAGTCCCGACCTCAGCGCCTTCAAAGCGCACGGGCACAAGCTCATTATGTATCACGGCTGGGCCGACTGGCTCGTTCCTTCTGGAGAGTCGATCAACTACTACAGAAGCGTGGCGGATGCCCAAGCCGGAGCCGCCGCGAGCCATCACCAGAATCAGGATCAGGAGACGCAGACGTTTTTGAGGCTCTTTATGGTTCCCGGCATGTCGCATTGCGGCGGCGGTCCGGGTTTGAATGGCTTTGAGCCGCTTTCCGCTCTCGAGCTTTGGACCGAAAAAGGCATTGCCCCGGACGAGTTGATCGCCTGGCACGAGGAGAACAAGAAGATCCTGATGACAAGACCGGTTTGTCCCTTCCCCCAGACCGCCCGCTACAACGGAACCGGCGATCCCAGCCAGGCAGCGAGTTTCTCCTGCGCTGCTTCCGCCCAAAACGGCAACCAATAGTAAAGGCATGCCCGCTCGGCAGATAGAAGCAGAAATTAAGGAACTCACGGACGAAATTTCTCAAGCCGAGACTCACAAAAATGACACTCGTCTTCTAGTTGAAGCCGCTGAGAAAAGACTTTCGCAACTACGCGAGCAGGCGGACCAGAGCGGCGAGCTAAGTCGGCGCCTTGAACGCATCCGAAGTGCAGCCGCCATACAGGGCGAGATTGAGCAACATGAGGCGACGCTAGTCAAAGCTAGGGATCTGACGGCTGAGGCTGATCGGATTCACGTCATGAGGGGGCCGGGATTGAGCCGCCGCTTGTAGTTGTGCTCAGCCATGAAGCAGTCTTCGGGGTTCCTGTAGAGTAGAATCCTTTCGCCGGTCCCTCACCAGAGGCGCATAACCCATGTGGTTCGCCTGACACCAATTCTAATGAGGGGTAAGCGTTCGGAGATTCCATCTGGATCAGCAGTGGCTCAGGGCTGAACGATGGGTTCATGGACCATGGAAGCGGCTTGGAGGCAGGGAGTGGTAACCCGCGAGAATTCGAACCGGCTCTCTCCCTTCAACGTCTTGAGGTATTTGAAAAATCCTTCTCCACTATCGCTCTGCACAAGATCGTCGAAGAGGAGTTTCTCTTTCGTCCAGCATGATCTCGTGGAAAGGACCCGACCGCACTTTGCACAGAAGAACGGCCAGTGGATTCACATCCATCCCCAAAAATCCCAAACCCCGGAACATGGCTTCTGTCAGAACTGAACCGGAACCCGCGAACGGGTCCAAGATTGTCTTGATCTTGTGATCAGCCGACACAATGATATCTGTGAGGTCCCGAAGCATGGTAGGGACCATCATGGCTGGGTACTGGAAATAATCGTAGGATTGAGCGGCTCGGTCGCCGACCGTATATGACAGATAAGTTGGCTTCTTATGAGTGAGCTTATCCAACGCAGTTTTCAACGTAACATCGGCCGCCAAAGGCAAGTCGTTCGTTTTACCAGTCTATCGTGCATTTGAGCACAATTCGACGCAAATCTCTATGGAAAGAAGAGGATAGCAAGAAGATCCCCATTGTCAAGGGTTGTACGACCGACGTTCGCAGTTTTCATACCACTATTTTAGACAATCACAAAAGAACTCCTTTGATGAAACCGCTAGAGGAGCCCTATTAGAGTTTCGCTTATTGATCTTGGAGGCTTTGACCGCTACAAAATCGTCTACATTGGATTTTCCAATCGGGAGACAACGGCTGTAAACTATTGATAAATATGGTCGGGGAGAGAGGATTTGAACCTCCGACCCCCTGGTCCCGAACCAGG
>CAYYKV010000233.1:0-4886 GCA_964468605.1 uncultured Occallatibacter sp.
CGTGGAACTTGAGGTCGAGAAAGACGGAGTGGCCGCGCGCGATGAGAGGCTCGATAACGGCAGGCCCGCCTGCAGTGAAAAGTTCCAATCCCACCTTGAACCACTGGCAGGTTCCTTCAAGACCTTTCACCAACTCATCCGACGCAGCGGCGCTGGGCACATCGAGAGCGACGATGAGGCGCTGGCGCGCGGCCTCGACTTTGCCTGTGGAGGCAGCAGCAGAGACTGTTGAGTTCAGCTGATCGGGGATGGGCATCCTTCAATCATGTTAACCGAACCTCCATTCGAGAACCGCTCTAGGGAATTTGAGTGGAGGGCGCGACGTCACTGGAGGCGGGAACCGCGAGGTTGTGCGCGGACGACGCCTTGGTAGCGTTGCCAGCTGTGCGAGGTACAAGAATGACGTAAGGCACTTCCGCTTGTGAGAAATGGCTGCGCACTTCCGGCGCGCCAAATGGCGGCGCGTGATCGCCCACAATCGCAAAGATCGTTGGCCGCGCCAGCTTTTCAGAGGCCAATTTTGCAACCGAGCGATGGACATTGGTAACCAACTGGTACCAGGAACAGAGCGGCGTATCCGGGGTTAGTGATATTGAGGCTTCGCAAGTCGCCGCATCGGAAAGAGGCGAGGGAACCAGGACCGGGAGATGCGAATTCAAGGTCATCCAATGAATGAAGCTGGGGCGCGCACTGTCCTGCTGAAGGCGGCGCCCGATCCACGCGGCTATATCCGCATCGCAGGTTCCCGGGAAGACCCCGGGACAATCGGCCAATCCCTCGCGTTTGAATTCCTCGTGGAATTGAATCTCCTGAAACCCAATCGTCCGGTACCAGGTCGTGCGGTCGAACAGGAAGCCATTCATCCCATGGAGCGCAATCGGGCGATATCCGAGTTCGGCAAGCCGCGCGGGCAGGCAACTGCTCAAATCGGCTGCCGGAGCTTTCATGAGGTAATAGCCCATCGAACTGCTGCAAAGTTCGCGGGCTTCACCTGCAACCGTCCCTCCGTAAAACGGCACAGTCCCCTGACTTACGTCATATTTGGCAAGCAGATTCGGTTCGAGATAGGGCTGAACCAGCGCTCGCCGCAGACGTGCGTTGTCAGAAGCTCCCCAGGACTCGACGATGACGAGGACCAGATTGGGCAATTCGCGATTCGCGTCCCCCGAAAGCAAACCCGAAGCGCGAATCGCTGCGCCGGTCGCGCTGGGCATGGGAGACAGTGGCCCACTGGCTTTGTCCTCCATTGCCTTCATCACGGAATCGACCCGCTCCTGACGCATCAATCGCACAAAGGGAATGCGAGCCAGACGCAGCACGTTGGAACTGCTCACATCAAGCTGATCGGGGCTGGCATGAGCTCGCACTCTGCCCGGCAGGTGGCCGGTGGCTAGATACAAGGACACAGTGTCAGTGCCAACGATCAGGACCGCGAATATCAGCAGGCACACCGCAGCCTTCCGCCGCTGGGTCCACGTCAAGGTCGGACCGGGCAGCATAGCCGCGACCGCCGCTATGAGCAGGGCCATCACGATATCTCCGGCCGCAAAAAGTTGATGCAGGAGAGCAAATGCGTGTACGGCAGACCAGTTCTCCAGGCTTTCTCGAACGGGGACGTAGTACGATTCGCATACTCCACTTAACACGTCGGCGCACATGACAAACAGGAGCAGAACCGCAGTAACGAACCGCGGCGCGAAGAGAGCAATCAGGCCAACAGTTGCGTAGTCGACGCAGAATAATCCAATGGGAGAAAACTTGAATTCGCTTGCCGCGAACCAATACGGGAGGTTGGCAAAGACGGCATAGAACGTAGCCACGCCCAGCCATGGCGCATATGCGCCCGATTGCACCAACCAACGACGCCATAGCGCAGGCGCAACGACGCCTTCGAGACGGTTACCAAGGGAACTCATACGTAAACTCCATGATTCGGTGGGGGCCGGCTTTCATGGTGTTTCGCGTGCTCGGATCAAAAGCTGCCAGTCGTGCTTGAATGACAAGTTACCATTTCGGTTACCCTTGCGCAACGGGAATTTTATCCGCAAAACTTAGGTAACTATAGGGACCGTCACAAGAACCTTGATGGAATGCCGCGGAATTCCGGCGGGTGGAAGCAACTGGCAATCAGTGGTTACATGGAAGAGTGGATCTCAGATTGGCCTCGGGATCGTCGCGTATGCGCTGGAAGGTGATCGGCATCCTGTGGTTGGCCGTTACTGGCGCAGCCTGGGCGGCGGGCGTGGATACCAACCCCATGAACTACGACCCGCAGGTTCGCGCAGCATTCAAGGATTTCTACAATCTCGATTACACGGGCGCGGTCGAAAGCTTCGAGCGCTATCACGCCGCGCACCCGGGCGACCCTCAGGCCACGGCGTACCTGCTGAACGCGCTGGTGTTTCAGGAGCTTTACCGCGAAGACCTGCTCGACACGACGTTCTACGCCAACGACGGATTTTTGACCGGCCGCCACGCCACCGAGGAAGACCCGAAGAAACGCGACCAGATTTTTGCGCTTGCCGATGAGGCTGTGCGAGAGGCGGATTGGCGATTGAGCCAGAATCCCAACGATGTGAATGCGCTGTTTGCCCGCGCGTGGGTGCGCAGCCTGAGATGCACCTATGTGGCCATGGTGGAACGGGCGTATGGCACGGGGTTCAGGCTGGCGACAAAGGCCAGGGACGATGCTGCGCGCGCGCTGCAGTTGGACCCGAATTATGTGGACGCGAAGCTGATCACGGGGGTTTATGAATACGTGGTCGGGGCGCTCCCATGGCCCTTCAAGCTGATGATCGGCTTTGCGGGGATTACCGGATCGAAGGCGACGGGACTGGCGATGCTGCGCGATGATGGGGACCGCGGCGTGTTGACCAACGTGGACGCGCGAACCGCGATCGCGCTTTTTCTGCGCCGCGAGGCGAAGTACGACCAGGCTATCGCAGTAGTGCTCGAGCTGAAGAACGAGTACCCTCACGACTTTCTGTTTTGCCTGGAAGAGGCCAACCTGCGCAAGGACGCTGGCGAAGGCATGCGAGCCGTGGATGCGTACCGGCAGATCCAGACCGACAACGCGAGGCCGGGCTACTTTGCCGAAGCGCGGATGGAGCTGGCCGACTTTGGGCTGGGCGATGCGCAACGCGGTCAGCGCCACTACGATGATGCGGCGGCGGCATATGAACAGGCCGCGGGGACGCCCGGCGTGGGGCTGGAGCTGAAGATCCGCTCGCTGCTCGACGCCGGAGAATGCCGCGATGTGAGCGGGCAGCGCGAGCGCGCGCTCAAGGATTACCAGGGGGCGATCGACGTCGGGCAGAACACGTCACGCGCCGACCAGGCGCGAAGGTACATGCGCGCTCCGTACAAGGGAGACTGAGAGGCAGGCGCCAGGGATTTTGGGGGCGCGAAGTGCGGGGAACCGGACCGGGTGCGGATTCGTATGATAAGAGCAGTGGGCCTGTTCCTCGGGAGGGATTGAAGATGGCGGCATACTGTCAGCATTGTGGAAATGCATTGCATCCGAGCGCGCGGTTCTGCACGGGTTGCGGCGGAACGGTGCAGATGGCGTCTCCGATACCGGGCCGGCCGCTGCTGAGGCCGCATGTGGGACGCATGATTGGCGGCGTTTGCATGGCTCTGGCACAGGCCAACGGCTGGGACGTGTCCACGGTCCGGATTCTCGCTGTGGTCGGGTTCTTCCTCTCCAGCGGGCTGGTCGGCGTGGCCTATGTGGCTGCATGGATCGGCATTCCTGAAGAGACGATGCCGTATCCGGGGCCGTATCCGGCGCCATATCAGGGACCGAATCAAGGACCGAACCCAGGGGCGTATCCTCCTCAGGTGTGATTGGCTCGGGTATGAGCGGCGAATACCTTTCCGGCGACGCTCGTTTGAGTTTCAGCGACGCAGGCGAAGGTCTGCCGATTGTCCTGCTGCACCCCACGCCACTTGACCGCGATTATTGGCGCCCGCTTACGCGCGAGCTTGCGGGGATTCGCGCCATCGTTCCCGACTTGCGGGGGCACGGCTGTTCGGAGCTGGGTTCGAAGCTGCCGACAGGCGGATTTGCCCATGTGCCGAGCGCCCCTGTGCTCACCATGGCGCAGCTTGCGAAGGATACTCTTGCGCTGCTCGATTATTTGAACATTTCGAAGGCTGTTTTCGGCGGCTGCTCGATCGGCGGATACGTGCTGCTGGAGTTGTGGCGCAGGGCGCCGCAGCGCATGCGCGGCATGATCTTTGTATGCTCGAAGCCGCAGCCGGACGCCGAGGCAAACCTGGCCAAACGCATGGAGACCATCGCACGTGCGCGGGCCGATGGCGTTGAAGCGCTGTTCGACGGCATGGCGCAGAATACGGTTGCGCCGTCGGTTCGCAAGGAGCGGCCTGAAGTGGTGGCGGAAGTGCGAGCGCAGATGAAGCTGACTGCCGAGGCAGTGGTTGCGGTGCAGGCAGGTTTGGCGGCGCGGCCGGATTCGGTTCCGACGGTGGCGACAATTCGCTTTCCGGTGCTGGCGATTGCGGGCGCCGAGGACGCCACTGTGACGGCAGCGGATATGGAGGCGTTTCGCGCGGCTCCCGGCGGATGCGAGCTGCATGTAATTCCGTGCGCCGGCCACTTTGCGGCTTACGAGCAGCCGAAGAAAGTGGCCGCGATTGTGGCGCCGTGGCTGCGGCAGTTTGAAGCCTAGGTTCGGTCCGCTCTTCGCGATCACCGCGGTGCTGATAGAATTCGGCACGAAGTCGATCGAGAATCGACGATGGCTTCAGGAGAAATCCGATGAACAATGTTGTCCCCAAAGATTCTGGCCGGCGCGAGTTTCTGCGCGCTGCTCCACTGGCAGCCGCCGCGGGAATCACGCTGGCGAATTCGGCGTTTCTCGCTC
>CAYYKV010000234.1:0-4825 GCA_964468605.1 uncultured Occallatibacter sp.
GGCGGAGCAGCGCTTTCAGGAAGACCATCTGCGCATGTTGCGCGGGGTGCGGTTTGCGGCGCGATTTGGGTTTGAGTTGGAAGCGGAGACAAGGCGCGCGATTCAGACTCTGGCTTCACGCATCCATGTCGTAAGCCGTGAGCGGGTGCGCGACGAGCTGACAAAGATGCTGACCGAGGGCCATGCACGGCGAGCCTTCGAGTTGCTTGACGAGACAGGTCTGCTGAACGAAGTGCTGCCGGAGGTGGCGCGCATGAAAGGCGTGGAGCAGCCGCCGCAGTTCCATCCCGAGGGCGATGTGTGGGTTCACACGCTGATGCTGCTGGAGCAATTGGAGCCGGGATGCTCGGAGACCCTCGCGTGGGGAGCGCTGCTGCACGATTTGGGCAAGCCGCCGACGTTCAAGCGCGCTCCGGATAGGATTCGCTTTGATGGACATGTGGAGATCGGCGTGGCGATGGGCGCGGAGATTTGCCGGCGATTCCGATTTTCAAACGAAGAGACGCGGCAGGTGCTGGCGCTGATCGAGAATCACATGCGGTTCATGGACGTGCAACGCATGAAAGAGTCGACGCTGAAGCGGTTTTTCAGGCTGGAGCGATTCGAAGAGCACCTGGCGCTGCACAAGATGGATTGCCTGGCCGGCAGCGGCTACCTGGATCATTGGGAGTTTGTGCGCGAGCGTCTTTCCTCGATGCCGGAGGCTGTGGTGAGGCCGCAACCATTGATCACGGGACGAGAGCTGATTGCTGCGGGCTACCCGCCGGGAGCGCGGTTTCGGGAGATGTTGCGCGAGGCCGAGGACGCGCAGTTGGAGGGGACGATTGCGACAGCGGAGGAAGCGCTGAAGCTGGTCCGTGAGCGATTTCCCTTGGATTCGAATTCATGATGCGCAGTGGCCAAGGAACGACGGCAATTGAGGAGAGATGATGAAGCGAATGGGTTGGGTGGTGATTGCGAGCGTTTTGTTGTGGGCGCGAGCTGCAAGCGCGGGGGCCAGCATGATTCGCGTGGCCATTGTGGACGGGCAGAGCGCTGGCGCTTATCACAACTGGAGATTGACGACTCCAGTCCTGAAGAAGGAATTGGAAGAGACGGGGCTGTTCGAAGTGACAGTGATTTCGGCGCCGCCGTCGGACGGCGACTTCAGCAATTTTAAGCCAGAGTTCGAGCGCTACCAGGCAATCGTGATGAACTACGACGGGCCCAGCTGGCCGGTTGAGCTACGCGCACAATTCGAGCAGTACATGGCGGGTGGCGGAGGGCTGGTGATTGTGCACGCAGCCGACAATGCTTTCCCCGATTGGCCTGCGTACAACGAGATGACAGGAATTGGCGGCTGGCGAAACCGCGATGAGCAGGCAGGGCCGTACTGGTATTGGGAAAACGGCAAGGTGGTTGCGGATGCGTCGCCGGGGCCGGCCGGCGAACATGGGGCGCGGCTGCCGTTCCAGGTGATCACGCGTAACCCCGATCATCCGATTATGAAGGGACTGCCGGGGGTGTGGCTGCACGCCAACGACGAGCTCTACGGGAAGCTACGCGGACCGGGCAAGAACATAACCGTGCTGGCAACCGCGCACTCCGACCCGAAAAACAAGGGCACGGGGCTTGACGAGCCCATGCTGATGGTTTTGCGCTATGGGAAGGGAAGAATCTTTCACACCACGCTCGGACATGATGTATTTGCGCTGAGCTGCGTCGGATTTATGACCACGTTTCAACGTGGCACTGAGTGGGTGGCAACGGGCCGAGTGACGCAAAAGGTTCCAGCGATGTTCCCGTCGGCGAAGACGGTGAGTTATCGCGCGGACATTGCCCAGATGGATCCGGCGTTTCTGAATGGGGCGTCGCCAGTAGTGCCGCCGAGTCAGTGAACTGCAGTTGACTTGAGGGCGCGCCACCAGAGGGCTCAAAATCGGGACCGAGATCGAGCTCTCTAGCATGGACTCGGCGAGGCACGCTGCAATAGAGCCTCAAAAGCGAACCGCCACCTCGCGGGATTCTAGAACAGCATGCGCAGTCCGAATTGAGTCTGGCGTTCACGGTAGAAATCCGTGGCGTTGATGTTGAGCGGCTGGCCGAATGCGGAAACAGGCAGACCGGTAGTGGAACTGATTTTAAGACCGGTGAGGAAGTTCAGCGTGGGGGACGACCCGGAGCTGCCGGAATCAATGACATAGCCGGTGGTCTCAATTTCAGTCACGTTCTGGTGATTGAAGAGATTGAAGCTTTCGGCCAGCAGTTCCAATTCGCGCATTTCGCCCAGGTTGAATTTCTTGCCCACGCGGAGATCGGCTTTCCATGTGTTGGGGTAGCGGAAGGTGTTGCGGCCAATGTTGTAGAACTGGCCGTCGTTTCCCAGTCCGTAGACTCGGTTGTCGCCGCCGGAGCCGTTCATCCCTGGCCGCAACCCAGTGATGGGGTAGCCAGAGCTGCCAGGGCTGTTTGGGATTTCCTCGGGGAGCGAGCCGGTGACGCGCATGGTGTAGGGCAGGCCGCTGCGGAATTGGCCGATGCTGGAAAGCATCCAGCCGTTGGCGATGCGGCCGGCGAAGCCGCGGAGTTTCCAGGGTGACTCATAGATCACCATGACCGCGGCCGAGTGGCGCACGTCGAGGTTGCTGGTTCCGTACTCCCCGATTTTGTTATTTCCGTCTTCCTGACGGAGGTCGACCGCATCGAGCGGGCTTTCGCCCGGGTTCCAGTCCATGGCGTGGGCATAAGTGTAGTGGGCATGGAGGCTGAGGCCGCTGCGGCCATAGCGCGCGAGCTTGATCATGGCCGCCTCGTAGGTCGAGTTGGCCGCGCTTCTTTTTTGGTCGATCTGCTGATAGCCGGGATTGAGCCACCCGACGGAGCCTGTGCTTGGGTTGGAGGCGTAAAAGGGAACCCTGATCGTCCCGGCCTTGATGGGACCCAAGCCGAGGTTGCCACACGCGCCGTTGGTGTTGCTGGACTGGCCATTGCTGCCGGCGCCCGGGGAAGTGGAGGCAACCTCGTCACACACGGTGTAGGTAATGGTTTGCGAGGTCGGTGCGAGATTGGTGTCAATGTAGACGGGCAGGCGGCGGCCAAGCGAGAGCATGGCGCTGGCGGTAAGTTCGATGCGGCCGGGCAATGGCTGCTCGACGGCGGCGACGGCCTCGTGAATCTCGGGATTGCGGAAGTTAGAAGCGAAGACGGTGGCGCCCGGCTTCACGACGCTGGAAGGCGGGCCGGTGAGCACGTAAGGAAACGGCGGAGCGGCGCTGATGCCGGTGACGGAAGTAAAGCCGTCGGTTGGACGAACGAAATAGCTCAGGTCGCCGTTGAGTGAGCCAGTCTGGGTGAGCGCGGTCTCGATGGTTGCATTTTGCGTGACGCCGTAGTACATGCCGTAGCCCACGCGCAACACCGGCCAGCGAGTTTTGGCTTCTCCAAAGGCAACGCTGATGCGCGGACCCCAGTCATTGCCGAGGTCGGGCATCTTCCCGGCTTGTGGCAGATCCGGGTTGGCGAGCACTGCGAGCGGCGGCGGCATCTGCTCGCGCTCCCAGCGCAGGCCCGCAGAGAAGACGGCGATCTTGCCAGCCTGCCACTGCGCGGTTACGTAGCCGGCCCAATCGTTGGTGCTCAGGCGCCAGTTGGTAGGACCGATCATCTGCGAGAAGTGGGAGTAGCATGGCAGCGCGCCAAGGCCCATAAGCTGGCCGTTCGACGTGTACCAGGGCTTGCCGGTTGGATCGCAGTTGTGCGGATTGGTTGGGTCGAGCGCATCGGCGAATCCGAACTTCTCAAAGACCAGCGCGTCGGAGATGAAGTTCTCCACTTTGGAGTAGGTGTACGAGCCAGTCTGGTTGCGCAACAGTCTCACCGCGTCGGCGTTGTGATCGAGCTCGAAGCCGGCTTTGACCAGCAGGCGGTTGTGCACCCAGTCGAGCATCTCCTGCCCGTGGTAAAGGCGCTCATCGGGATAGCTGCCCTGGCCGAAACGCGAGGGATTGCCAATGGTGAATCCGTAGCTCGAGTCCACGGCGATCTGCGGCAACTGGCCGTAGGCATTCCCGAGAAGAAACGTGCTCTCGAATGCGGACGGCACCTCGGGCTTTGCGCTGAGGACAGCGCGGCCAGCGGAGCCCTGCGTGACGGCGAGCAGGTTTGGCGTGAGATACGCTTCCCAGCGGGCCAGCAGCCACTGCTGGCTGGCCTGGCTGGAGCCGAAGCTGTGATTGCCATAATTTGCAGCAACACCGGTAAGTCCGCCGCCGGGCGAGTTCCAATCGGCACTGATAGATTCGACCGTGAAGTGGTGGCGCTCAGCGGCCTGCCAATCGATGCGGCCAAAACCGACCCATTGCGCGGCAGTGCGTGGCGCGGGGCCGAGGAGGCTGGCCAGAGTCTCCAGCGTGCTGGAGTACGGCGCCAGCGCCTCATTCACGGGGCTGGCGCTAGGAAGACCAAGCTGCGCGCTCAATAACTGCAACTGGGCGTCGGAGGGTTGCGCGAAAAAACCGGTTGCAGGGCACGGGGGAATTTCGCATGGCGGCTGAAGGTAAGAATGTTTCACCATCGCCAGTCCCGGATCGTTGCGGTGGTAGCTGTCAAGGGCGGCAAACCAGAACAGCTTGTCGCGGCGAATCCGGCTGCCCGCGCCGATGCCCCAGACCGTTTCATGATCGGGCGGCGTATACGACTCCGGCGATCCGTAGGGGCCATTGTCAAAGACCGGGACCGACAGCGGGGGCCCGGACGGGTTATACGCAAGTACATCCGGCGCGGTCTCTGTGACCCACTGCGTGAAGGGATTCCGCGCGCCCCACGTGTTTTGGCGGTCGAAGTAGAA
>CAYYKV010000235.1:0-4793 GCA_964468605.1 uncultured Occallatibacter sp.
GAACGGCGCGCACTTGGCCAGGCGCGGCGCAAACAAGTGGGCCGCCACCAGCATGAAGCGCTGCATCCTAAGGCGCGGCCGGCAACTGCTCTGGAATTGGTTGCGCGATCGATGCGCGGACGCGTGCCGGATCTGATTCAACTCAAATACCAGCTCATGGCCGAGTCGCCATTTGGCTACTTTCGCGGCGCAGCGCCGGTGATGGCTGCGGACCTGGCGCAGCTTCCATCGACCGGTATCGTGAGCCAGCTTTGCGGCGACGCCCATGTGCGCAATCTAGGCGCATTCGCTGCGCCCGATGGGCGGCTGGTCTTCGATCTCAACGACTTTGACGAGACCATCCGCGGCCCCTTCGAGTGGGACTTGAAGCGCATGGCCTCTTCGTTGGCGCTGGCGGGACGTGCCGCAGGGCACAAGGACGGCACCGCGCGCAAAGCCGCCGCGGCCTGTGTCGAACGCTACGCCGAGCAAATGCGCGCGTTTGGCCGTATGACGCAGCTTGAAGTGAACCGGTTTCAGGTGCACCGTATCGACCTGGCCAAACCCGTGCACGACGCCCTCAGCAAAGCGGAGCGCGCCACACCGCAGCACACCTTTGAGCAGCTCACCACGCCTGTCTCTTCACGGCCTGGAGCGTGGCATCGCTTCAAGGAATTGAAGCCGATGCTTTGGCGCGTCACAGGCGCCCGCGCCGCGGCCGTGGTGGCCTCGCTGGCGCCGTATCGCGAAATGCTGGAGCCGCAGCGGCAACACCTGCTGGACTTCTACCGGCCCATCGACGTGGCCTTCAAGGTAGTGGGCACCGGCTCGGTGGGGCTGCGCGACTACTGCATCTATATGGAGGGCAACGGCCGTGGCGATCCACTTTTTTTGCAGATAAAAGAAGAGGTTGCGTCAGCCTACGCGCCGTATCTGCCCGACGCGAGGCCCGCCGCGCACAATGGCCGGCGTACCGCCGAGGGGCAAAAGTACATGCAGATCCAGACCGATCCGTTCCTCGGTTGGACGCACATCGGCAGTCGGCAGTATCTGGTTCGCCAGCTCAACGACCATAAGGGGTCGATCGCAATCGAAGACTTGGCCGGAGCCAATCTCAAAGCATACGCTGAGGTTTGCGGCGAACTGCTCGCCCGCGGCCATGCGCGATCGGGAGACGCACAAACCATCGCCGGCTACATCGGCGCCGGCGACGCGTTCGCTCAGGCGATTGCCGAATTCGGCATCGTGTACGCTGATCAGACGGGGAAAGACTGGGAAGAGCTGCGGCGGTCCGGCAGGGCGAAGAAGAAAGCGTAGCCCGCGCCGAGATTGCGGCTAGCGCCGGTACACGTCGTATCCGCGCAGGTGGGCGGCCAGGGTGAATTCGCCCATCAGCGCTTGCATGGTTTCGGCGCGGTTCGGCGTCGGGTCCACGACCATCTGCATGTCTCGCTTCACGATCAGCCAGCGGATGTTGAGCGAACGCGCCAAAGCGGCTGTCTCTGCGGGCGAATAGGGATCGGTCGTGGGATCGAACAATAGAACCGGAAACCTCGGTACTCGGCCGGTGGCAAAGTAGAACGGATCCTCGCCCGGGACCAGGATCAACCCGTCATCCTCGGGAATATTGGCCGCTGCATAGCGCAGCAACTCGTCGAACTCCGTCAAATACGGCCCCGGCGTGGCCATGCCGGCAAGCGCGGGAAAAGCCGAGTGCTCGACCGGTGCGTCTGGCAAATTGATGTAGGAGAGGCGATCCTCGCTGGCCGTGTAGAACCCTCCGCAAATGAGAAGCGTGATGGAGATGAGGGCTGCGAGCGCGGGTACGAACCACCGCGTGGCGGCGCTCGCAATGAAGCGATCGAGAAACTCGAGCAAAGCTGCTATGAGCAGCACGAACAACGGCCAGATAGCGTATGTGGAGCCCCATAATTGCTGGGACATGAATGTGCCGAAGATGGCGGCGAGTACGATCATCGGAAAGAGTGCGCGCAATGAGAGCTCTCGCCGCAAGCGAAGCAGATTCAAGATCGCCAGCGCCGCAGCGAGCAAGAGCATCAACGGCCAAAGCGCCAGCAGCGTGTCGCCGCGCTCGTCCGCATCGTCGTAGATGAGCAGCGAAGCGAGCGTGAAGAGAAACGGCGCCGCGAACAGGGCAAAGGCTGCAATTCTCGTCCAGTGAAGTCTCTTCGGCGCGAAGCGCAACAGCGCAAGTGCAGCGACAATGCAGGGCAGCGTCCACAAAAGCGACGGATCGCGAAATACGGATAGCATCAGGCCAAAGCCCGGCAGGCGGCGTTCACCGGCGAAGCGGACCGTCCAGTTGACATAGGTGTGGATGCCGACGGTCCGATGCAATGCGAGAGCGGCTGCGAAAAGAGTGACGCCCGCGCCAGCCAGAACAGAAAGGAGTGTGCGAATATGGGCCACCTCAGCCGGAGCTTGCCCCCGCCGAATCGCCGCGAACGCGAGCACGAGCAGGACGGCTGCGATGGCGGCAGCCAGAAAAGGCAGACCCATGTTCTGCTTCGAGAACAGTGGCATGCATAGTCCTACTCCGGCAGCAACGCCGCTCGCGATACTTCTTTTTGCGTCGGCACGCTGCAATAGCCAAAGAGCGATGAGAATCCAAAACGTACAGTCTCCGTCGTATTCGGGGATGGGGATGATGCTGTAGACGCCGAGGACGGTCAGCGGCGCGGCCACGAGCAGAGCGACTACCCACGCCGCTCGAGCGCGCCCACGCAACGATGCCAGTGCGAGCCGCCATGTGAGAACCGTACCGAGCCCGCCCACCGCGGCGGCGTAGAGCACGTGATGAAAGAAGACGCGGCCCGTGAAACGGATAATCGCGGCCTGAATGAGGAAGCTAAGCGGTGGATGAACAAAGGGGAAGTGACGGTACGGCGCCTGTCCGTCTGCGAAACGGACCGCGCTGTCGAGCACGTAGCTCGTGTCCCATAGAATCGCGACGTGCGCGTTCTGCCATAGCACCACGCACGCCGTTGACACAAAGAGCACGAGGCCGGCGAGCCAGTCGCGCAGTGCCCAGCGCGGCGCACTGGACTCGGCTACCGTCCTCACCATCCGCGACGATAGTAGTAGGGGGCGCAGTATGGCATCGAGAAGATCGCCATCAGAAGCGCGGCAAACCAGCCGATCACAGTCCAGCCAAGGAAGAGGTTCAGCAACAGGATTCCCATGGAGTTGTGTGTGTGCCGCACCGCCGCGATAATTGCAGGAAGAAAATAAAGGCCGATGCCGAAGATCAGGAAGTGCATAGAATCTCCCGCTTAACTCCAATTGTAACTACGGAGATTTTACCGCCGCAGTTCCCGCGTTTCGCGCGCTAAGATCGCTAATCCTCTGAAAATACAGCGCATATTTTGATTGCGCATCTGTTTTCCCGTGCGTATACTCCGTTGGTTCCACAAAATCCACCAAGGAGCGCATCATGGGAAAGATCAACGTGGGCCGCCTGATCCTGGGCGGAATTGTCGCCGGAATTGCCATCGATCTGCTGGATTATTTCGTGGATGGCGTTTGGCTTGCTCAGCGCTGGGCCGATGGAATGGCTCAACTTGGTCGCACCGCATTCTCGCCAACCCAGATTATCTGGTTCAACATGATTGGGATTGCAACCGGGATCATGGCCGTCTGGATCTATGTGGCGATTCGGCCGCGATTCGGCGCCGGCATAAAAACGGCGATCTCTGCCGGGGTGGTCGTTTGGCTTCTGTCAACCCTTTTCCCGAACGCTGGCTTCATGTACGTTGCGAAGCTGTTCTCGAGCCATCTGACGCTATACACGACGCTCGGTGGGCTGGTCGAGGTTGTAGTTGGGACCGTTGCTGGAGCATCGGTCTACAGGGAAACCTAGCCCGGCAATCCATGTAGAAACCTGGCTGCCACGCGCCGCGCAGGCCTTCCAAGTGCCTGCGCCCGCTTGGGTTGTGTGCCCCCTCCGTACCTGTTGAGCGGGACGGAAAGCGAGTTCGCAACAGCCGGGAGGGCGTAGCGTTGTGCACGGGAAGCCACCTCCGCATGCCGGTCGCCTACACCCATCTCCCACTACAATGATCCGGTATGCCGACCGTCGTCCGCTCGCACGCCAAGATTAACCTGGGTCTGTTCCTTGGGGCCCCGCGGAACGACGGGTTCCATGCGCTTGCGACCGTCTATCAAACCCTGGAAATGCATGATTTGGTGACGGTTATTGCTAGGAAAGCGCCGGCGACCGCGTTGCGTGTCAGCTCGAACGATCCTCGCGTCCCGACCGATAGTTCAAACACCGCCTGGAAAATGATCGTCCTCGCGCTCGAAGCGCTTAGCGTGACCGCAGAGGTGGAAGTCTATATCGATAAAAGGCTTCCGGTGCAGGGTGGGTTAGGTGCTGGGTCGGGTAACGCGGTCGCTGCGCTGGTGGGACTGGACGCTGAGCTTGGCACGCAGCTCCGAAGCCTGTTCACGCAAAAGCTCGAGTATCCAGCCAAAGTTGGCTCCGATGTGCCGCTTTTTCTCATCGGCGGAACGGTTCTGGGTGTGGATCGCGGCCAGGAGGTTTATCCGCTCAACGACATTGAGCCAACGTGGTGCGTGGTCGCCGTGCCGGAAGTCGGCATCTCCACGCCGCAGGCCTTTCGCGATTGGGACGCCCTCTGCGCGTCGGAAGGTTTGACCGCTGAGGCAGGTACCGCTAGACTAGAGAAGTTGAGCCGAAACTACGCCAGCGCCTTTCGGGGAGAGATTCCCGAGGGTGGGTTTGGAGCAGGCTCCTCCGGTGTCTTCTCCTTGGGAGAAGACCTGGCCGGACC
>CAYYKV010000236.1:0-4793 GCA_964468605.1 uncultured Occallatibacter sp.
CCATGGCCACTGCCAAGATGGTGCTCGGCGGGCTTCCCGGCGTCGACCGTCCCGCACTTGCCACTCCCATGCCCACCTCCAAGGGAAATCCCTGCGTGCTCCTCGACGTCGGCGCCAACGTCGATTGCAAAGCCCAGAACCTCGAGCAGTTCGCCGTCATGGGCGAGATGTATGCCCGCAGTGTGCTCAAAATAGCTCGGCCGCGCGTTGGCCTTCTCTCCATCGGCGAGGAAGAATCCAAGGGCAACGAGCTCACCCGCGAAGCCTTCCCGCTCCTAAAAGCCCTGCCCATCAATTTCATTGGCAACGTGGAGGGCCGCGACATCTTCAATGGTCAGGCTGATGTGATTGTGTGCGACGGCTTTGTGGGCAACGTGGCGCTCAAAGCCAGCGAAGGAATCGGCCGTTTTGTACGCGACGTGTTGCGCGCCTCCCTCACCCGCACCGTAACCGCGCAAGTGGGCGCGCTCTTGTCGCGCCGCGCCTTCAACGAATTTCGCCGCCGCCTCGACTACACCGAGTACGGCGGCGCGCCGCTCCTCGGAGTGCGCGGGGTCTGCATCATTGGCCACGGTTCTTCAAACGATGTCGCCATCTATAACGGAATCCGCGTTGCCCACGAGTTCTCGCGCTCTGGCGCCAACGAACGCATCGAGCAGGCCTTCGCTGGCCGGCCCAAGCCGCGTCCTGATCACGGCGCCGACGCCGACGCTACAATTCATTAATCGGTGATTTGTGGCTGCCAGAGCTGATAATCCGGCGCATCCCCCGGCGTTCGATCAGGCGGTGCTTGCGAAATTGGCTTGTCCAGCCTGTCTTGGCGACCTGCACCTTGAAGGCGCGCATCTAAGCTGCATCGCATGCCGCCGCTCTTACGCCATCGTCGATGGCATTCCCGTCCTGATCATCGATCGCGCCGATCGGCCTAACGAAGAACGCTGAGAGCCGGTTTCACGAGGCGCCTTAGTGCTGGCTGTGCCGCCAGTCCCAGTATTCCTTCTTGTCTGCATCACTTCGCTTGTCGAAATCCATGTGATCCCGATGGGTGTCGTGCTCCCACTGGGTGTAGTAAGGTGTCTCAGTCGCCCACACGTGATAGTCGTGGTAATAGGGGTCGTAGACGCGCACACTGCCTGTGCAGCCGGTGCTGAACACGGGCGCTGTCAAAACCGCCGCAAGCAAAAGTGGAGCGAAACTTTTCATCAGACGCCTCCTCTTCATGGGACCTGTCAATAGATGCCATCCTCGGGTCGTCCGGTTGTCCGCATTCCGGAGAAAGTTCTTCGGACGCGAGGATCCTTCGTTCTGCTAGCGCCGCAAGTAGAAAGGTCGCACGATCAATGCAGCGAGGCCGATGGCGGCTGCCAGCGCCAGCCCGATAAGGCTATAGAGAAGGACCAGATTCGGCCCCGTTGTCGGCTCGTTGGCGTCGCCGCCGGATTTCGGCTGTTCCTTGTCACTCATACTTCAGTGACTCCACTGGATCCAGTTGCGCGGCGCGCGTCGCCGGAACGGTTCCGAAGATTACGCCGACCAGTGTCGCCGCGGTGAGAGCGATCACAACTGACAACCAGGAAATGGGAAAGTCGTAGCCGCTGAAAATGCGGATGGAAAGAGGAATTGCAAGGCCGACGACGCTGCCCACAATGCCTCCTGTAAGCGAGATGAGGACAGCCTCGGTGAGAAACTGCAGCTTGATCTCGCGGTATGTGGCGCCAAGCGCCTTGCGGATGCCGATCTCGCGGATGCGCGAGCGCACATTGGCCAGCATGATGTTCATGATGCCTACGCCGCCCACCGCCAGTGTGACGCAAGAGACCGCGATCAGCAGCCAGGTGAGAGCGTCGGCGATCTTCGCCGCCGTCACCAACAGATCGCTGAGCGTTTGTGCCCTATAGATTGAGTCCGACTTGTGCCGCAAACTGATTACGTGCACAATCTCTCTCGCGGCATCCGGCACTTCGTTCATGCTCTGTAGTGAAAAGTAAATTTGATTCACCCTCTCGGTGCCGGTAAAGTAGCGCGCCACCGTATAGGGAACCAGGACTGTCTCGTCCTGGATCTCGGACTGCCCGAAGTCCGACACGCTTTCTTTGAAAACGCCAATGATCATAAACGGAATGCCGAGAATCTGGAAGGTCTGGCCAATAGCCAAATCGTCACTTCCATATTGCTCCTTGGCAAATTGCTGCGTCACAACCGCGCACTTGATGTGAGCCGAGTCGTCGGTCTGATCGAAAAAACGACCCTCGGTAACAATCAGGTTGCGAATTTGCTGATACTCCGGCGTCACTCCCAGCACCACCGTATCCTTCTGGACTCCGCCGGGAAAGCTAATGCGGTTGTGCATCGTCAGCACCGGTGAGGAATACATCACGCCGGGCACCTGCTGGTCCACGGCCTTCTCGTCTTCTCGAGTCAGAAAGTCGTTGTAGCGCACGCGCTCCGCCGCCGTTGCGCCCCCTCCTGCGTACTCCACTTCCACCGAGTTGGTGCCGATCTTCTGAATCAACTCGAGGATGTATTGCTTGCCTGTGAGCCCGATGGTCACAACCAGAATTACCGAAGCGGTGCCGATCACCATACCCAACGCGGTGAGCGCAAAGCGCGCCTTGCTGGCGCGGAAGCTGTCTGCGGCCAGCTTCAGGATCTCGCTCATGAGCATGGTCCGGCGTGCGCTCACGAGCGTCTCTTGAAACTTCTCCTGGCGCTCTGTTTGGATGGTCGGGTTCATTGCTTCCTCAACAATTAGACTCTCGATGGCTCAGTGCGGGTTCCGGAATTCCGCCGTAAGCAAAGCATCGAGGCCTGATTCCTGGACTCCTTCTCTCATAGCTTACGCGCACGGCCACTGCCAGGAAGCCAGCCATAGCTGGCAACCGGTCACCGTTCTTCCAGTTTGCGCCAAAGCAACGCTAACCCCTCAATCGGCACTGCTTCTGCGCGCTTTCGTTGATCGATCCCCGCGGCGACCAGCGCAGCAGTTGCGGCTTCGGTCGCCATGGCGGCGGCGCGCAGATTGTTCATGATGGTTTTACGCTTCTGTGCAAAGATCTGGCGCAGAAATCGCAAAAAACCGGCTTCCTCAACGCCCAATTCATCAAAGCGAGGCGCGAATCGCCAGCGAAAAACCGTCGAATGAACCTTCGGTGGCGGCGAGAAGGCGGACGGCGGCAACGTGAAAAGCTGCTCCACCAGCCCATACATCTGCATCGTGACGGAGAGCAAGCCATAATCACGCGTGCCCGGCTCGGCAGTAACTCGCTCCGCCACTTCGCGCTGCACCATCAGCACGGCCAGGTCAAGCGCAGCGTGGCTGGCCGCCAGCTTCAGCAGGATGGGCGAAGTGATCGAATAAGGCAAATTGCCCACTACGCGCAGCCGCTCGCCGGCCTCGGCCGCAGTCGCAGCAAAGTCGAACCGTAGCACATCCTGCTCCAGCACAGTTAGGTTCGCTGCTTCAAAATGGTCTCTCAGGGCCGCCGCCAGCTCACGGTCCAGTTCAACGGCCACCACATGCTTAGCGCGCGCCGCCAGCGTTTCGGTGATGGCGCCCCGCCCCGGGCCGATCTCCACCACTGTGCGCCCGGCAGTCTCTCCCAGCGCCGCCACAATCCGCTGCGCGGCCTGGCTGTCGACCAGAAAATTCTGCCCGAGCTTGGGTTTGGCTCGCATCTGCTGCTCCGATATTAGATGAGCCGCCGCATGTGGGTTTCATGCACCGCGCTTCTCTTCCCACCGCTCCCGCTGCACTAAACTGGTTTGTTGCCACTGACTCTTCCCATTCGACTCACGAGGTGCGATTGCTGATCGACTCCCATGCCCACCTGGACAGCGAGCGCTACGCCGCCGATCGCGAAGCAATGCTCGTCCGCGCACGGCAAGCGGGCGTTGGCCTCGTTCTCTCCATCGGCATTGGCGAGGGGCCGGCCGAAATGCATCAGGCGTTCGACCTTTGCCGCGAGTTCAACGGGCGACGTCAGAATGGGGACAAACTTCCCAGGCTCTACGCGAGCGCCGGAATCTATCCCCACAACACAACCGAAGCTAATGAAGTTGCCTTGGCGAAACTCGACGCCCTTCTGGCCGAGCCGGAGGTGATCGCCTGTGGCGAAATCGGCCTCGATTATTATCACGACGGCGCCCCACACGGCGTGCAGCGGACCGGCCTGATCCGCCAGCTCGAAATTGCGGCAACGCGCAAACGGCCCATCCTTATCCATTGCCGCGGCACAAGCGAGTCCACCGACGCCTGGGATGATCTTCTTCTGGTTTTGGAAGAGCAATGGAAGCCAACAGGCCTTGGCGGGGTCATGCACTGCTTCGGCGCTGGGTGGGAGCAGGCGCGGCGCTCAATGGATCTTGGCTTTCTGGTCTCCTTTGCCGGAAACTTAACCTACCCCAAGGCGCAGCCGCTCCGCGATGTTGCCGCCTGCATGCCCCTCGACGGCATCCTCGTTGAAACCGATGCGCCCTGGCTTGCTCCTGTCCCCCATCGTGGCCAGCGAAACGAGCCGGCGATGGTGATCGAGACGGCGCAGGTTCTGGCCGGCCTCCTCGGGGTCACATCAGATGAAATCGCCTCCGCGACCACGACAAACTTTCTCCGGCTGTTTAGCCTGGGGCATGACATGGGAAACTGATAAAGGCACAGTCGGCGGCGTGCTGCAAATCAATTGAGGATCAGAAAGCCATGGCACAGGACAATTCATTCGACATCGTCAGCAAAGTGGACATTCAGGAGGTCCGCAACGCCATCGATCAGGCGATGAAAGAGATTCGCCAGCGATTCG
>CAYYKV010000237.1:0-4779 GCA_964468605.1 uncultured Occallatibacter sp.
AAGTGGCGGCCGCTGGTGGAGTACTATGCCAGCCCGGGCTTTCTGGGCGAATCGATGAAGGTTTTCCTGGCTGAAGGGCTTGAGCCGGGCGCGGCCCATCCCGAGGAAGACGAACAGATCGAGCTGAGGCTGGTGAAGCTCTCGGAGCTGCTGAAGAGGATCGAAAAGGGCGCCATTCTGGACGGCAAAACACTGAGCAGCGTGCTTTTATACGCGCGAATCAAGGACGGCCGCCGCAAGAGATAGCCCCGAGAAACTCGGTATTTTTCCACGCGTCCGTGGCGATTGTGCGCCCGAAGTTGGCGGTGCGGGTTTCACTTTGTGGAATCTGGCCAAAATGAATCAACCTTTCACAAACTTCTTGCGTCTTAACAAATATCAGCGGGAATTCCCCTGAATGTCCGCTGTGTCCAAGTAAAAAACAGGAACGTGAAAAGGAAGGCAGGAACCTGTGGCTCAGTACAAGGGAAAGGTCAAGTGGTTCAACAACGCCAAGGGCTACGGATTCATCGGACGCGAAGACGGGCCGGATGTATTCGTCCACTACTCGGCGATTCAATTGGATGGGTACAAAACGCTCAAAGAAGGCGATGAAGTCGAGTTCGATATTGTTGAAGGCCAGAAAGGCCCGCAGGCGGATGGCGTCGTCCGCAATCGGGATAGCGCAAGCGCTCACACGGCAGCGTAAGCGCGAGTAGGGCCCCGGGCGTACCCGTAAGACCGCCGCCCGGCGGTAGCGGTGAGCTGCGCCCGGCAGTCACTCAATCATCACGTTTCAAAATCTAAACTCAATCAGGGAGTTTCCCTGCTCAGGCGCGGTTCGCGATGAGTTCGCGAGTTTGCGCGAGTCGATTGGCCTTCCGGAGTGCGTATTGCGTATATTGATGCGCATTTTGACGCTGTTGTTCCATACTTCGAATAGAGGGCAGCACGATGGACAACAAGACAATGGCGCGCCTGCTTGAAGAGACGGCCGACCTGATGGAGATCGACGGCGCGGACAGCTTTCGCATCCGCAGCTATCGTCGCGCGGCGGAGGCCGCTGAGCAGACGACCGTTGACCTTGTGGAGGCGGCGAATGATAGGGCGCGGCTGCTCGAGATCGATGGCATCGGCAAGAGCATGGCCGCACACCTTCAGTCCATCGCCGCAACGGGATCGCTGCCCCAGCGGGACCAGTTGTTGGCCAAGTACGGTGCCGGGGTGCTGGAGCTGCTGAAACTGCCGGGCATGGGACCGAAGACGGTGGCGCTGCTTTGGGATGCAGCCAAAATCGGCAACATCGACCAGCTCGCCGAGGCGATTGCGAAAGGGCGGTTGAAGGGCTTGCCGCGAATGGGCGACAAGCAAATCGAAAAGCTGCAGAAAGGGATCGAAGATTACCGGCGGAGTGTCGGGCGGTTCCGGATCGACGTGGCCGAAGAGGAAGCGGAGCGGATTGTTACTTATCTGCTTAAATTCAAAGGGATTAAGAGGGTGACGCCGGCGGGCTCGCTGCGCCGGGGACGCGAGACCATCGGCGACCTGGACCTTTTGGCAACGGGACCAGCTTGTATGCCGGAGAAAACCGGCCCCGCAGTCGATTACGTGGCTGCTTACCCCGGCATTCAAGACATCATCGCCAAGGGCGAGAACAAGGTGAGCTTTCACGTAGACAAGGGGCTGCAGGTGGATGTGCGGCTGCTACCGGAGGCCAGCTACGGCGCCGCTTTGCAGTATTTCACAGGCTCGAAGGCGCACAATGTGACGCTGCGGCAGCGGGCTTTGAAGATGGGCTACACGCTGAGCGAGTGGGCGTTGGCGCGGCTGGACGACGGCTCAACCGTTGCGGCAGCGACCGAGGAAGAGATTTACGCCGCGCTCGGAATGGATTGGATGCCCCCGGAGATGCGCGAGAACCTGGGTGAGGTCGACGCAGCCGCCGAGCACGATCTGCCCCGCGTGGTCTCGCTCAGCGACATTCGCGGCGACGTACACATGCACACGACCGCCAGCGATGGGCACAACTCGATCCGCGAGATGGCCGAAGCGGCGCTGGCTTGCGGGTACAAATACATTGCCATCACCGACCACTCGAAGAACCTGGCGATGACGAATGGAATGGATGAGAAGCGGGCTCTCGAGCAGATCAAGCAGGTGCACGCGGTGGACAAGCAGATGCAGGGAAAGCTGCGCGTGTTCACCGGCATTGAAGTGGACATTCTGGCCGATGGCGCGCTTGACCTGGACGACGAAGTGCTCGCGCAGATGGATGTGGTGATTGCCAGCGTGCACACGCGCTTTGAGCAGAGCCGCGAGGAGATGACGGCGCGCGTGTTGAAGGCAATTGAAAATCCAAACGTGCGGATTCTGGGGCATCCGACGGGCCGCCTGCTGCTGCGCCGCGAGCCCTTCGCGCTGGATTTGGCTGTAGTGCTGAAGCGCGCCGCCGAGCTGGGCGTGGCGATGGAACACAACGCCGCGCCGGAGCGGCTGGATCTGAACGATCACGACCTGAGGCTGGCGAAAGAACTGGGCTGTCGCATCGTCATGTCCTCTGACTCGCACGACAGCCGCAACCTGGGCAAGATGGTCTACGGCGCGAAGCAGCTGCGGCGCGCGTGGCTTACGAAAGAGGATGTGCTGAACACGAAGGAAGCAAAGGGGTTTCTGGCGGGGTTGCGGGCAAGGCCCTGAGCCTGCTGCCGCGGATCTCTCCGGGTTTGGGCCGAATCCCCCAAAGGTCACCACCCTGGAGCACAATGGGATTGAGTCGCCGCAAGGGAATCCTTGGCTTGTTGTACGGGAATGGGAATAAGATTAGGCGCAATGGGAGTAAGGCCGCAAAGAGGGTGAGGTCGTCATGAGCTTATTGCAACAGGAAGAGCGGGAAGTGGACGACGCCGCGCTGGGCGAGGAACTGACCAAAGGGAGCAGCCACGTGGTGTGGGCTACCATCGCCGCAACCGTAGTTGTAAGCATCGCCATCGGGGCCTATGTGCTCCTGGAGCAAAAGCCGCCCATCGCCACGGGAGAGATTGTGGCTGTCTGGGCGCATCCGCAGCACACTGAGACATCGGGCCTCGACGCCAGCGGTGCGCCAATGCCCAAAGAAGAAGTCGACCAGGTGATGGTCTTCACCGAGGTGAAGCTGCACAACAACACCGATCACCCGCTGTATCTCGCCAACGTGCTCACCAATGCCACGCTCACTGACGGGATCCACTCCAGCTATGCCGCCAACACGGGCGACTACGAGCGAATCTTTGTCGCCTATCCGAATATTCCCGTGCCGCACAACACGCCGATTTCGCCGCTGGACACCACGATCAATCCAGGACAGACGGTCGAAGGGACATTTGTTTCGGCGTTCAAGATGACGCAGCAGGAGTGGGACGCGCGCACCAAGCTGGACTACACCTTCAACTTCCGCTACCAGCCCAGCATGACGGTTGCGCCCAAGGTTCCGATCACTGAACAGTAGGCGGAACCGGCGCGCTCTTGGGCGTGGACAGATAGCCCGCAATCTCATTCCGTGAGTTGATGTTGTTGACTACGATCTCGTAGAGCGACTGATCCTTGCCGCTATAGAATTGCAGCGGCTCATTCACATTGCGGTCTTTCTTCTCATACACCTTGTCGTCGGCATAGATGTCGAGCGTGAACTTGTTGTGCTTGGCGTCGGTCCTCTTCAATTCAAGCGAGACCGTGCCCACCGGCTTCTTCTGGCCCTTATCGAGCGAGAACTCATAGAAGTTGCGGTCGCCCTTGTGCTCGAGCAGAACCAGCTCGTCGTGATTGCGCGCGATGACGCTGTTGGTGCTGCTCAAATCGCCCTTCACGGATTGAAGCTCGGTGATCGTGGTGGCCAGGTCGCCCTGGGTCTTGCTCAGGTCGGTTTTTACGCCGCCCACATCCGTCTGCACGGTCGAGACTTCGCTGGAAACGTTGTTTACCTGCGCCGCGGTCTGTTTTTCGGCTGTCTCAAGGTCTTGTTCCTTGGTGATGATTGCCTGGGCGCGTTCTTCCAGCTCCTTTTGCGTCAGGCCGACAGATTTGCCCAGCTCATCGGTGGCGACCTTCAGGCGGGCATCGGTCTCGCGCAAATTGGCGGCGAGTTGCGTGTCCTGCTGCTTGGCATCGGCCAGTTCCGCCTGCGCGTTGGTCAACCGGGTATTCAGCGTGAAGCACCAAATCAGGCTTCCGATAGCCGCCAGCACCGCGATGGCAATCGCGGCCAACAGTGCGCCGGAGTAAGTTCGAGGGGCTTCTTCAATTTCGCTCATTCGTTCCCTTTCATGCATAGGCGGGCATTTTGGAGCAGGCCCAGCCTGGCGTAGAGGCAGAATCCTTTCCGGTTAGACGCCACAGCGAGGGGAAGTTGTCTCAGTCGATCCGGAAATCCCCATGATTCACAATCTTACCGATTGGACGCCCCCCATTCAAAGCCTGGAATCCCAATCTGCCTGGTCGCTGAATCTACAGGATAAATCGATGGAGGGGCGGATGACCGGGTCACGCGCTGGGATCGGCGTGGGACGGCTGCCAGCGACATCCGGCGTCCCACGCTCCGTGACAAGGATGGAACAGCTACGTTATAAACATCTTTACTGCATATTCTGGCGCCGGGTGCGGTTTGTTGCGGCCGGAACTCCACCGCAACGGCCAAACTGCCATCGAAACAAGGGGAGAAGCAAAGGCTATGCCGACTGCTGTTGCAGGAAAAGGCCTGGAAGGAATTGTCGCCGCGAACTCCGGCATTTGCTGGATCGACGGCGAAGCGGGCATCCTGTCCTACCG
>CAYYKV010000238.1:0-4768 GCA_964468605.1 uncultured Occallatibacter sp.
GATCCGCCTTGCGCCTGGCTTGCCCGCGCGAGCCGAACCGTGGCTGTGCGCAGCCAGCGCGCCGTATACATGAAATCGTTGCGGCCCGGTACCACGGCACGGAAACCGGCATGCATCAGGAAATTCAGAACGTTGTCGCACTGCGGCAGCCTGGGGACGCGGTCGTCGTCCTTGTACAGGCTCTCCGGTTTGGTCTCACCATCCTCCGTATCTTTGGGCGCTTGGGCACATTCGGGATCAGTTTTGTTTTCCAACTGCAGCGAAGCCCCGAATTCAGGCCCGAAGTCGTCTCCCATGCCGAGCAACAGATGCGACCCGTCTTTCTTCGTGCCGTCGGCAGCGCGAAAGTCCAAAAACGCCTTCACTGGAGGCAAAACAGCGGTTTGCTCGGTAGGCTCCATTCTGTAATAGCCAAGCAAGTTCCCTGTGTAATCGATTTCGGCGTTGGTCGTATAAGCGGACCTCGGGCTGGCGGTCTGTCCGTTGTCGGTCTGCTCGTTGGTTGTCTGTCCCCGGAGGACGCATGGAAGCAGGAGGGGAAGGACCACAGAAACGAGCAGCGGGGAAAGGGATCGGACGAACGACAAGGATGTACGCATAGCGCCCTCCAGGAATCGTGCGGCGTGGGAAGCCCGGTGGTTGTGCATCCATGATCCAAGAATGAGCGAAGCGCGTCAATCGATTTCGGAGACGCGGAAGAAAATCGGGTCTGGTTCCTCGCATCGCTGACGAAGAACAGCCGGATGGGCACAAACGATTCACCGCCTAAAACGCGCTCACGCGTCGAGAGCCACCCGGCCGCGAAGCGACCAGCCGTTGGCGCGCTGAATGAGCGAGTACATGCTGGTTGGCGTCTTCGGCGGCTTGCGCAGGGCGAACTCGGGCGGCTCTTCATTGGAAAAGAGCCAAAGGCTGAACGAAGGCAAGGACAGTGCGCGCACGGCCGCGCGCACGGCATCGAGGTCATCGAGATCGACGCGCAGGCTGTAAAACGCGTTGGACGGTTCGGCGATGAACTTTTCGAGTTCGGCGGCCGCGGCGGCGAGGCCCTCGCCATAAAGACACACGGCGCGAATGGGATGCAGCTCGATGCCCAGCCTCGCCATGATCTCGGGCAAGTGGGCGATCTGCTTCCGGTTCCAATTCTTATAGTCGTCACCGAGTTCTTTCCAAGGTTTCATGTGCGGGCTTTCTTGATTCGCGAATCCGAACCGGCTCTCGACGATGCGGCGCTCGATGGAGTAGCGGCGATGTTCGAGCTCGGCCAGCAGCTCGATCTGGTCCGGAGTGAGTTCGGCGATTGAAGGAGACCGAACATCGTGCACCAGATGCAGACCTGCCAGTTCCATGAGCAGGGGCGTGTGATCGGCGCGCCAGCGATTCGACATCTTTAGAAACTCCGGCAGCTCGTGAAAGGGACGATCGGCCTGGGGATTGATGGCGCCTTGCGCTTGGAGCCGATAATCTTCGTGAAGGGCGCTGGCAAATGCATCCAGTTTCGAGCCGAAGAGCACATCGGAGTTGAGTGTTTCTTCGAGGGTGCCGAAGATCTGCAGCCGGTCACGGAAGCTGGAGATGCTTTCGATATCGCGAACCAGTTCGCCGAACCGGAGATAGTGCTCGAGGCGCACGTAGATGGGCACGTGGAGTTGACCCATACGATCGAGCAGCGAACGTACCTCCAGCGCGGCAGACAGGCTTGCCTTGTCATCGCCGAGGGCGAGGGCCACGCCGAGCAATGACCCGGCCGACTCGAGCTTGGGTTGAACGATGTTGGCAAGATCAGGCGAACCGGGCTCGATCGAAGCCGTGGCGAAGTCGAGCTCGGCCATCTTCGCGGCGACGGGGTCGGTGATGGCGAATTTCGCGTTCGCTGCAATTGCCTCCTTGTCGAAGATGACGATCTTGAGCGTCTGGCCCAGGGCTACCGGCGACAACTGGATGAGGTGCTGGGCGATTTCGCGGCCGTAAGCGCCGAATCCAATGAGGACGAAGGTTCGCGCTTCAAACTCGGGAATGGGCGGCAGGCGGAGGCACCTGACCAGCAGGCGCGCCGCCGAAGTGTAGGGGTTGAAGAGGCTGAGGTCGACGGTGCTCTTATCGCTAGCCAGCAACCGCTTGTGCATCCAGTCATCCCGGACCTGGACAAGCACCCGAATCCTGGACTGCTTGAGATGAGCGGGGTGGGAATCGATGGATTTGATCTGCAGCGCGATATCGATGTTTTCGCTGTCTGACCCGGTGCAGACAATGGCGTTTTGCGCGCGCCGGATTCCCGCAGCGAGCAGCACCTGGGGATTCTTTGCGTCGCCCTGAAGCACCGGGACCCCGCTCTTTTCGCAGGTCGCTGCGCTGGCCGACTCACCTTCGAGATCGACGGCAACCACGTCGTGCCCGTCGGCATGCAGATTTTGCACGATCTGCATCCCCACATCGCCGATGCCGCACACGATGGAGTGGTCGGTTTTGCGCCGCGCCATGGCGGTGCGAAAATTTTTTCTGACGCCGGCAAGAAACAATTGCAAGGCCGAAACGGCTGCGATGCCGGGAACCAGGAATTGCGCGATAACGAGTTGCCAGGGAGCCTGCCCTGGCTGAAAGAGATCGTAAAGCCTGATCAGGGCAATGGAGCAAAACAGACAGCGCAGGAGCTCCATCCAGGCTCCGCAGAGAGGATCGCAATTCGGATCGCATTTCTCTGGCGCAGGAGAAGGTGCAGAAGGGTTTGCAGGCTGAGGCGTGGGGCACGCCGGGAGGGCGCTGCAGCGGACGCAGCGAAAATGCGGATAAGAATGACTCCGCTCGAAGCGCGGACTGCCCGAGGCAGGACTGAAATCGCTTCCCGCCCTCGCGTAGCCCCAGACGCCGAGCCCGACGGCCAGGATCGCGAAGACCATCAGCGTGATCCAATCGAAGCGCTTACTCATGCTCCTCCATACAATCAGCGGCAACCATCAGCCGGGAAGGTTCAACGTGCGATATCGGAAGACGAAGCTCCAATCCATGGTTTCGGCAATCATAACGCTTGCCAGTTTTTCGGCGGTCTGGCGTAGCGCCACGAAAGTTTCGTGGGGCGAAGTGAGCGCCTTGTCCAGGCCGGCCGACCGAATCGCCTCGAGCTCGCGCGCCATGGCCAGCGAGCGGTCGGCGCTGCGCGAGAATTCGCCGTGATTGGCGATGCCGTAGAACGCGGCGCCGAAGGCGGGCGGCACGGTGGCCAGCAAAAGCAGCCAAGGCGATTCCCCGAAGATCACGTGCCAGACGCACGCAAGGAGCGTTCCGATGAACAAAGCCGTGCCGATAAGGTGGAGGCGATGGCTTAACTTGTGCATCGTCTCGTGGTTGCCTTCGTGGTACTTTACCTGGCCCTCGAGGATGTCCGCGATCAGTTTGGCGACACAGGAGACATAGGCCTGGTTGATGACGGCGTTCACCAGGCCGAGGTCGCGCGCGATGTTGCGAAACATCCCATCGACCCAGGAGCGGTCGAAACCGGATCGAAAGTGAGCTGGAGGCGGCGGCGCGGCCAATGCGCAGCCGAGCAGGGCCAGGTAACAGTATTGGCGCAAGAGCTCGGCCAGTTGACGCAGGTTGAGCCACCGCTCATGCCAGCGTCTGCGGCGGCCGTGCCAGGTAATGGCCAGAATGGTCACGATCAGAGAGAATTCCGTAAGCGCGGGAATTCTGCCCAAATCGATGCCGTGCCGTCCGCAGACGTAATCCGCCATGGGGACGAGGACAGAGCAAGCAGCCATGAGACTGGTCGCCAGGGAGGTCGAGCGAAGAACTCCGGCGTAGTAAGTAGACAGTCCGTCGGCCCAGCCATAGTGGGGACAGAGCCGGTCGAGCAGGTAGAGGCGCGCGTCTTCGGGCAGGCCCGGGGAGCTGGCAATCATCTTCTCCCATTCCTCCCGCGACGACTTTTCGAAATTCGGAACGCGCCACGATCCAATGCGAAGGCGGCCGCGGGCGACAAGATCGCGAAAGATCCTGAAGATCCGGCCTGGATCGAACTTCGGTTGCTTTTCGGCAAAATAGGCATGGCTGAAGCTAAAGCTGTTCTCGCCGTCTCCGCGATCGGCAAAGCGCCCGGCAAAGATCGACTCCAGCTCATCCAATGCCAGGGTTTGCCGCTTCCCCGACTTATCGGCTCTGAGAATGCACGGATCCTTCAGTTCGGATGCATTGAGCCAGACGACCGGCGTATGCTTCGTCAGAGCTTCTTCCACGATCTGCGTTGTGCCGCCTCTGCCCGCCGCAGGCTCGCCATCCCAGATGGCGATCAGCAGATCCGACTGTTCCACGACCATGCGCCCAACGCGTTCGTAAGATTCGTCCTCCCTGTTTCGCGAGCCTTCAATCTGAAAAACCGCCGAAGCCTTCGCGAGCAGATCGTGGAACTCGTTGCGCGAGGCAGCGTCTTCGAAGTCGTGGCAATACTCGGCGGCGAGGAATGGAAGCGGGCATTGGAGATCCGCGCCCAAAGCCAGACCGGCATGGGCAACAATTCGGTCCGAACCTTCAGCGAGTGGAGAGAGGATGCGCAGAATTGGATCTTCCGGGGAATGAAGCAGGGGATCGTGCGCGCGGGAGGCCAGAGCGGCGATGGCTTTTAGAACCTGATCGCATTGACCAGGCAGGCCTGCGGCGACATTGGGAGATAGCCGGTTGGGCCGATGGCCCGTTACGCCGACTTGAACCACCAGGCGGGGCCGCGGCGGCGAGCTTGACTCTGATGAGGCCATGGCGCGGTGATGGACAATGCTCC
>CAYYKV010000239.1:0-4751 GCA_964468605.1 uncultured Occallatibacter sp.
TCTCTCGCACGACGGCCGCGTGGAGATCAAGATCGAAGACCACTACTACGAGCAAACCGACGCCGCGGTTGTTTTCCGGCGGCGCGACAAGGCCACCGGCGAAACGCGCTACATCTATCACGGCAACGACGGCACAAGTTTTCCGTGGAACGACACCGCGCAGCTCGACTACCTGAATGCGGCGGTGCGCGAGCAGGTGATCCAAACCATCCTGCATGTCGCGCGCCTGTTTCCCGTCATCCGTTTCGACGCCGCGATGACACTGGCCAAGCGGCATTTCCATCGTCTGTGGTTTCCCGGTCCCGGCTCGAGTGGCGCCATCCCCTCGCGCGCCGAATACGGGATGAACCAGGCGGAGTTCGACCGGGCAATGCCGCACGAGTTCTGGCGCGAAGTGGTCGATCGCGTGGCCGCCGAAGTGCCCGGCACGCTGCTGCTGGCCGAGGCGTTCTGGCTCATGGAGGGTTACTTTGTCCGCACGCTGGGCATGCATCGGGTGTACAACAGCGCCTTCATGATCATGCTGCGTGACGAGGACAACGCCAAGTATCGCTCGGTCATCAAGAACACGCTCGAATTCGATCCAGACATCATGAAGCGCTACGTCAACTTCATGTCGAATCCCGACGAGCGCACGGCGATCGACCAGTTCGGCAAGGGCGACAAGTGTTTCGGCGTGGCGGCCATGATGTCCACGCTGCCCGGCCTGCCCATGTTCGGCCACGGGCAGATCGAGGGATTCACGGAAAAGTACGGCATGGAGTACCGCTGGCCGCGCTACGAAGAGAACCCCGATCACTGGCTGGTCGAGCGGCACGAGCGCGAGATTGCGCCGCTGCTCAAACGGCGCTGGTTGTTCGCCGAGAGCGGCAACTTCCTGCTCTACGACTTCTTCGCTCCCAACGGCTCGGTGAATGAGGATGTGTTCGCGTACTCGAATCGCAACGGAGGCGAACGCGCGCTCGTGGTCTACCACAATCGTTACGCCAACGCGCGCGGCGCCATCGATTTTTCCGCCGCGTATGCCGACAAGGGATCGGGCCAGCTGAAGCAGCAGCGGTTGGGCGAGGGGTTGGGGCTGAGCGGCGACCGTGGTGCTGTGGTTGCCTGGCGCGACTCCCTCACCAGCCTGGAGTATCTGCGCCGCGCTGAAGATCTGCTCGACCGCGGTCTCAGCTTCGATCTTCATGCCTATCATTGCCATGTCTTTCTCGACTGGCACGAGTTGCATCCAACGGTGCATGAGCCGTGGGACAGGCTCTCGGACTGGCTGAACGGGCGTGGAGTTCCCAATCTTGCCGATGAGCTCGTCAACCTGGAGCTCAAGCCCGCGCATGATGCGCTGCGCCAGCTTCTCGATCCGGGCGTGGTTCGGCATTTCGCCGATATCGCCGAGCATCCACGCGCCGTGGGTGCGGAGCGAGTGAAGAAGATCGAGCGGCAACGAAACGAATTTCTAAAGCAGGCATGGGTGCGCGGCGAAACTTTTCTGCGCGAATCTCAGACGGCCTACGCGACGCGGCTCAGTGCGGAGAATCAGCCCGCGCTCGGCAGCGAGCCCGACAATGCCGCGTCTCAGGCGCCGAGATTCACTCAGCTTCTTCGCGCGGCCATGCGCATGCCTCAGGTCGAGGCGCTCTTCCCATCTCCGTGGACCGCCGCGGCCCGCCGCATGCTGCCCAGTCCAAGTCCGCAATTCACGGCAACAGAAATGTGGGGCCCGGTGCTTGCCTGGTGCGCGCTCCAGTTGCTTGCCGAGTGGATCGATCCGGAGCAGCCGGAGCGAACCGCGCTCGATCTCTTCGATCGGCTTCGACTGCGCGAGCCGTTTGCCCATGCGCTCGCCGCGCTCGGGTTCGAAGGTGAGGAAGCATGGCGGGTTGCGGCGCGGATCAAGGTTCTGTTGCTGGCCAACGCCGGCATCGGCAAAGCGCAAGATGCGTCGCCTGCCCCCAAAGTCGAAACTGCGGCGGCGGAAACGCCAGCCGAGCAAAGGTCCGAGACCGAACCCTCGACAGCTCGCGACGAGAAGGTGACGCTTGCTCCCGCGCTGTGGCTCGATCCTGACGTGCGATGGCTGTGCGGAGTGCATGAAGCGGAGGGGCACATTTACCTCATCCGCGAGCGCTACGAGGAGCTTCTCTGGTGGTTGCTCATGCCTTCGTTGCTGCGGCTCGCAGGAGAATCCAGCTCCATTCGTCCCGCCGTGGAAGAATTGAGCAAAACAGTCGCAGCGGCGTTGGCGTCGGCCGAGGCAGCGAGCTACCGCATCGATGTCTTGTTCGGTACAGCGAAAGCTGCGCCCCCCAGCGAATCGCCAAAAACCGCAGCCCCCGGCGAATCGCCAAAACCTGCACAAAAGAAGAAGCCGCGAAAAAAGCGAGCGCGGAAACCCCGGACATAGGGCCGGAGACGGCTTTCGTCGACGATTTCGCGCTCCCCCCGCGCTCCTTTCGTCCGGATTCAGGGCAGGCGGAGCAACATGCACGCCGATCCCTCGTCGCGCATAAATTCAATTGTCACAGTCGAATGTGACGTCAGGCACATCGGAGAGTCCTTGGGGAGGTTCAGAGTTCCAACCGGACATTCTCCGGGGAGAAGTCGTGCGGGCTCAAGTGTGCCTGGGCGGATCGAACCAAGTTGGCGGGCCTTCGGCGCGCAAATCGAATGGGCTTTTTTCTTATTTTGTTCCTTCTCTCCGAGAGTTCGTGCATATGCGGGAACGCCCGGTGGTTTGTGTCTGCGCCGGGCGGGGCAGGGAGGGAAGATGGCAAATGCCGCCCACGACGTCGCCCGTGAAGGTCTTGAAGATCAGGAACGCCTGCTGATCGATCAGGCGATCGCCAACCACGGGAGCAACCCCGGCGCGCTGCTGGGAATCCTGGAAACCGTTCAGTCTGCCAACGCGCACAAATTCCTCTCCATGGAAGCGCTGCGCTACATCGCGGAGGAGACTGGTGTCCCGCCTGCCCGTGTCTACAGCGCGGCAACGTTTTACGCGCTCTTCAACCTCGAACCCCAAGGCGACAACGTAATCTGCGTCTGCCGCGGCACGGCCTGCCACACGCGCGGCTCCCGCGACCTGCTGGACAAGCTCTGCCTCGATCTGGGAGTGGGCGAGCACGAAGCCGACGAAAACAGCGAAGCCGACAAGATGGCGATCACCACGCCGGACCGCCGCTTCACCATTCGCACCGTCGCCTGTTTTGGCCAGTGCGCGCTGGCGCCGGTGGTCGAAGTGAACCATCACATTCTGAGCCACGTGAATGAGCGCACACTGCAGCGCGAAGTAAAGTCGTTGGCTGCTGGGTCTGCTGGCAGACCCTAAGGGAGGAAGCGATGCCGCGCATTCAGGATATTGGCGCTTTCAATGCGGTGCGTGAATCCGGCCTTGCCAAGCTCACGCCGGCCGTTCCTCGAATAACGGTGGGCATGGGCACCTGCGGCCGCGGCAATGGGGCGGAAGAAGTCTTTCACGCGCTCAATGAAGGTCTTCAGCGCGGCGGCATGGATGTGCTGCTGGCCAGCGTCGGCTGTTTCGGTTCCTGCTTTCAGGAGCCGCTTGTGGGTGTGCGCCTTCTCGGCAATCCGTTGGTGATCTTGCACCGGGTGCACGCCAACGATGCCGGGCGAATTCTGGAAGGCGTCGCCTCGGGGAACCTGCCAAAGGATCTCATCTACTGCAAGATCGAGGAGTGGGATCACATCACGGCGCATATCCGCTATGGCCAGGGCTATCCCGACATTCCTGCGTGGAATGCCATGCCATTCTTCAAGGGGCAAAAGAAAATCGTTCTGCGCAACTGCGGCCTGATCAGTCCTTCGGATATTGAAGAGTACATCGCTGTTGGCGGCTACCAGGCGCTTTACAAAGTGCTCATCGACGGACGCACGGACGCGGTAATCGAGCAGATCAAGGCCTCGCGGCTGCGCGGGCGCGGCGGTGCGGGTTTCCTCACCGGCAATAAGTGGGATTTTCTGGCCAAGGCCAAAGGCGACGCGAAATACATCATCTGCAACGCCGACGAAGGCGATCCCGGCGCTTACATGAACCGCAACGAGATCGAGGGCGACCCGCACTCGATGCTCGAGGGCATGATCATCGGCGCCTACGTGATGGGCGCGACCGAAGGCATTGTGTATGTGCGCGCGGAGTACCCGCTCGCGGTCCGCCGCCTCAATCGCGCCATCGAGCAGGCGCGCGAGTACGGGCTGCTGGGCACGAACATCCTTGGCCGCGGATTCAACTTCAATATCGAGCTGGTGCAGGGCGCTGGAGCCTTCGTTTGCGGCGAAGAGACTGCGCTGATCGCCTCGCTTGAGGGCTTTGCCGGACGCCCGCGTCCGCGCCCGCCCTATCCCGCGCAAAAGGGGTTGTGGGGCAGGCCCACCAACATTAATAACGTTGAGACGTGGTACAACATCGCGCCCATCATCACTCGCGGGCCGGCGTGGTTTGCCGAAACGGGCAGCGCCAAGAGCCCGGGGACAAAAGTCTTCTCGCTGGTGGGCAAAGTGCAGAACACCGGCCTGGTGGAGATGCCGCTGGGTACGCCGCTCAAGAGCTTCATTTATGACATCGGCGAGGGTGCGGTCGCGGGCCGGCGCGTAAAGGCTGTACAAACCGGAGGGCCGTCCGGCGGCTGCATTCCCGTTGAGATGCTCGACACCCCGGTCGACTATGAGAGCCTTGCGCAACTCGGCTCCATCATGGGCTCCGGCGGCATGGTGGTGATGGACGAAGACAACTG
>CAYYKV010000240.1:0-4751 GCA_964468605.1 uncultured Occallatibacter sp.
TGGAGTTCCTGCCCCAGCAGAATCGCCGCAACGAAGGCGACAAGGAAGAAGCTCTTCTTGCGTCGATGAAGGCCGCGGCGTCCATCCTCGCTACCGGCAAGCGCGTCGTCATCATCGGCGGCGGCGACACCGGCGCGGACTGTCTCGGCACCAGCCATCGCCAGGGCGCAAAAAGCGTTCACCAGTTCGAAATCATGCCGCGTCCGCCCGCCGAGCGCGCCGCTTCAACTCCGTGGCCGCTCTGGCCGCTGCAACTGCGCACCGAAAGCTCGCACGAAGAGGGCGGCACTCGCGACTGGAGCATTAATACTGTGAAATTCACCGGCGACGATGCCGGCAACGTCAAGCAGCTTCACTGCATTCGCGTCGGCCCGCCGCCCAAGTTCGAGCCCCAGGCCGGAACCGAATTCACGCTCGACGTCGATCTCGTTCTGCTCGCCATGGGCTTCCTCGGTCCAGTCCGTAACGGCATGATCGAACAGCTCGGCTTGGCGCTCGACAATCGCGGCAACATCGCCACCACGGACTACATGTCCTCGGTCGACGGCATCTTTGCCGCCGGCGACATGCGCCGCGGTCAGTCGCTCGTAGTCTGGGCAATCTCCGAAGGCCGCAAAGCCGCCGCCGCCGTGAATGAGTATCTCGACCGAAGCGCAGAGAAGACGCCGCGGCTCCGGCAGGCCGTCTCCTCCGCCCGGTAAATTCAGCCCGATCTACGCCCCTTCCACGATCCGCGCATCGCGCTCCGCTCCGGATCCAAGCGCTTCAAGCGCCTTTTGGTACGCCTCACTCTTGCGTGCCGCCAGCGCGATCTCGTAACTATCGAATTCCACAATGATCGTTCGCAATGCTACCCCAGCCTCGTGAGCCTCCACATGGCTCGCGCCGTTCGTTAGAAATCGACCGCCAAACGACTCAATCGCCGACACCGCCAACGGCGAATAAGCCTTCTGCGCCGCTTCATCGGAAATCGACCTGTAAGCATTCACCCAATATCCTTTTTTCATCGCAACCTCGTCAGAATTGCCGGTCCCGCCGCTCCGCGTCGCCGCAGAATTGAACGATCGACGCGACGATCTCCACACCCGCATGTTATCCAGAAAGCTTGCAAGCTGCACAACCCAGGCGTAAGCTCGTCGCAGGTTCATCAAGAAGGACGCGATGATGAGTCCACGTTTCTTGAAGCGTCGGGATTTCGCCGTGACCCAGGCTGGGTATTTCACCGTCCTGAAGCCTACTGGAGGGTTCTCCGCCACGCTCCCGCCGGGTAGCCTCCAGGATCTGGTAGGCCAACCGAAGAAGCCAGCGGTGATAACTGCGCCGGACCAAAAGGCTGTGGACCACGCCGTCGGCGCGGAAACAACGATACATCTACAGACCGTGACTCAAAGTGCGGGTGAGCTCCATTGGATACGTTTAGCACTGATCGTTTTGACGGCGGCCGCACTCACTTTGTCTGTGCTTTGGTGGATGACTCCGGATAACCCCTGGCACGACCTGGGTCGCTGACTTACCCGTCACGCCCCCGCCAGTCCGCCGCTGCTGCCCGCTAAACACTGCGCAGCACGGCTTTGTCATCCTGGTTGGCCCTGGCCACTTCCGCGGTAATGTCAGGCTCGGCCAGTTATTGAAACAGCGCTCCTCACTCGAAAACGTAGCCTAGCATCAGCGGTCGTTTGGGAGCGCGTATTAAAGCGTCATCGTCAGTTGGCCGCCGGGCGCTCGATGCGTTCAACGGTGTATACCGGCAGGATGTCCTCTTGCCGATTCAATTCGAGCCCGAGTTTGCCCAGGACCGTGAAAATTGTGGGGAGTCCGGCGAAATGATTCACGTCCGGCGTCGCGTTCGGTGGCGGCGGGGGCAGCCGCATAGGGACCCAGCCTTCCGCGTTTACGGTGAACAGCCCGCTAAGCGCCGTGCGGTTCACGACTGGCAAATCCGTCCAGTTCCCAATGTAATGGGCAAGGTCGTCCATATCGATGGCTCTTGCATTCAGGGGATGGCCGAGGCCGGCAAGAAAGTTATGGCATCCGCTCGGGTCGGTATCAAAAAAGATGCAGTCCTTCTCCGCAATGGCCGACTTCTGAAGCTTCGGACCTCCGCTGGCTACGGTGAGAGCATAAACTGACATCGTTTTGTTCTCGACCCGCATCACGAGTCTGAAACGATCGGCGAGCAATCCGCGAATCATTTGTTGAATTCGGCTTCGCGCTTCGCTCTCCTGAAGGCCGGGTGTGATGACATTTGCAGGCGCTTTCGCCTCGATGTCATACCTCTCACCAATGGTCCAGTCGGGGAGATCGGAGAGACGCGGCGAAGGGTTGACAGGCACGTCGTAAGCGAAACTCAAAAGCATATTCACTGGGGCTCCACTCGCAATCAGGTCACCGTTAGGCAGCACTTGCACGCGCGGGCTGGCTGAGCGAGCGGGCCTTATCGTGATCGCTGCAAATACCTGCGACTCAGCGGCGGCTGGCAATGCCACGAGCAGGTATACGACCGCTTTCGAGAGCACGGACATAATCAACACTCCCTGGTAGGATTCGACGGCTATAACACAGAGTTCGTTCCCGGCATTCCGTTCCCCACCGGGTACCTTCCGGAACGCTAGCCAAGCACCGGGCTCTTGACGCATCTAACTTTGCGTCAAGAGCGAAATCGCACGATCCCAACCCAACCTTTGCGCCGCCCTGCTAACTTGCTGACTGCCTAAGCTGGGTGCAGTGTGCGCCAGCACCGTCAGCTCCGCCGACCCCGCTGCCTCACTTCCCGCCGCACACACACTCCCTGAACGCATCCGCCCCGTCATTCCTGAGCGCGCACGTATATGGTTGCCAGAGTGCGCCGATATTCCTTGCACTTGTTCCCGAACCAAAATTCCGAATATAACTCTGGCTCGCCGGGGTCTGCGCCGTGGGATCGGCCTTGAATCCCGCAATCAAATCTGCCGCGCTCGCCGCGGTGAATCCATCCTCTTTGTAGGTCTTTGCGAAATCGTACTCCTCGGTCCACTGCGTTGCGGAGTTCGAATTCGGACTCGCGTCCGGCCCCGTAGGATTCGACGCAACAAAAACCTGGTAATCCTTCAGCTCTGCCGTCGCCGCATCGATCGCCGCCACAGTAAACGAAGGATTGTTTCCGTTAATCGGCGAAATCGATCCCACCATCTTGATCGCAACACCCTGCGGCGGAGCGCCCGCCGCTGCCGGTTTCAACAGCCGCATCTCATCCATGTGCGTGTGCGCAAAAATCGCCAGCTCAATCACGTCGCCGTAATTTGACATCGCTTCCGGCAGCGCCTCTGAAGAGAGGAACATCTGCGGCTTGCCCCCGCTGCACAGGTCGAGCACTCTTATTGCCGTCGCGTAAGGATTCACGCCCGGCGGAATGTGCGACATCACCCAAACCTTTTCCTTGTTTCGCCGCGCAGCGTCCAGTTGCTGTTCCAGCCACACAACCTGCGCTGCCGCCGGCGCGGGATTCGCCTTTCCACCGCACGCCGCATATTGCCGCGCCATAAACAGATCGTCCAGCACCAGCATTCGCACATGCCCCAGCGGCGCCGGCAGTCTCGCGCTGTAGTACCCTCCCTCAGCAAACGTGCGCAGTTCGCTCTCCCGTTCCGGACCGCGCACACTCGGAACCAGGTCCTTCCCGCTCTCCTTGAGAAACGCGCTGTCAGGATCGATCTGATAGTCGCCGCAATCCGTGTCGTTGTTTCCCAGCGCCCCGTACACCGGCACGCCCGGCAGCGCCCCGCGCAACTCGCGCATGACGAAGTCGATCGTCTTTTCGATAAACAGCCGGTACTCTTCCGGCCTCGGCTTCGGGAACAGCGTCTGGTATTTGCACTGGAAATCATGCGCGATCAGATCTCCGCTCAACACCACAAACTTCACGCCACTCGCATTGTCGTGTATCGCCCGCAGGCTCGATTCGTACAACATGTACGACGTATCCGCGCCGCGCACTTTACAGGTCTTCTCTACCTCGGCGAACCGCGCCGCCTGATCCGCGGATGGTGGCCCAGCCAGAATTGCGTTCCATTCGCTCACCGGCGCTGCCTTCAGCTTTGCCGCCTTCGCAGCATCCTGGAATGGATCAAAGTGAATGTCGCTCACAAACAGCGCCCCGACTGCACGCGATTCGATCGTCGGTCCCGCTGCGCTCTTCGCCGGCTTGTTGGCCGGCACGGCGGCCTGCGCCTTCAAGCCCGGCGCCGCTGAAAATACCGCGGCAATACAAAACGCAAAAGCTCCGAGCCACGCACCGGTCTCGTGGGTCTTTGTCATGAACTCTCCTTGTGGAACTTGCCCGGCTTTCTCTTGTCTCTCTTCGCGCTTCGCATAGAATAACCCTCTTCTCCCTCCAGCTTTCCTGCCGTCCGTCGCGCCGGATGCTAACTTGCTAACCCGCTCCCTTGCTGGGTGCCCCATCCTTGGCGCGCCTCTGCTTTTACGCCAAGGGTGGGATGCCACGAACTCCACTTTTGCACGATTGCGCCAACCCGCTAACTCGCGAACGTGCGCCAGCGCACGCCAACTCGCCAACTCCGCTAGCCCCGCTGGCTCCGCTGTTCTATCCTTTCCTCATGATCAAGCCAGCCCTCATTCCCGTTGCTCTTTTCGCCGCCGCGTGTCTCCTCCCGTCCCTCACTCCCGCGCAATCGCCCGCGCCAACTCCGCCCATGGGCTGGAACAGTTGGGACGCCTACGGCCTCACCATTAACGAAGATCAATTCAAGGCCAAT
>CAYYKV010000241.1:0-4744 GCA_964468605.1 uncultured Occallatibacter sp.
TCTTTTTCCAGTTGGCGCTCCTGGCGGTGAACGGCCTGATAGAGGCGAGCGTTCTCAATGGCGATGGCGATCTGCGAGGCCAGCGTGGTCAACATGCGCTCGTGTTCTTCATTGAAAAAGTTGGGACGGGTGTGTTCAAGATCGAGCACTCCGATGACGCGGCCTTTGTAGAAGAGCGGGACAATGAGCTCCGAGCGGGTCTCGGTGTTCATGGGCAAATAGCGCGGATCTTCGTTGACGTCGGGGACGTTGATGGGACGCCATTCCCGAACTGCGGCGCCGACGAGGCCGCTCGAGATGGGAACGCGGCGGATGGGCGCGTGCACGTAGCCAAAGCGCCAGGCGTAGCGCGTGACGAGCGTGTCGCCTTTCTCGTCGAGCAGCATGATGGTGAACATCTGGTAGTCGATCAGGCGGCGGAGCAGTTGGCCAACGCGCTCGAGGAGAGGGTTCAGCTCGAGGATGGAAGCCAGTTCGATGGCAATTTCATTCAGGACCTCGAGGGTCTGCGCTTGGCGGGACACGCGAGCATAAAGGCGGGCGTTCTCAATGGACTGCGCGATGCGCGAGGCAGTCATGGTAAGCACGTGCAGGTGCTCGGGGCGAAAGAAATTCGCCTGCTCGCTTTCAAGATCCATGACGCCGATGAGGCGGTTCTTGGCGATAAGGGGGACGGCTAATTCAGAGCGCACGTCGGGATTGGCGGCGATGTAGAAGTCCGCGGTTGCGACGTCGTTGAGAAGGATGGGCTGGCGTGTGAGCGCGACCTGGCCGACAACGCCCTTGCCGACAGGAACGCGGGTGCGTTCGATTTGTGGCGTGTGGCCGATCTGAAAGCGCATGCGAAGGTCGTGGGTGCGGTCATTGTTAAGAAAAATGGCGAAGATGCGATAGGGGATGAGGGAACGTACGAGCTCTGAGGTGCGGGCGAGGAGGGTTTGCAGGTCGAGCGTGGTGTTGAGCGCGTCGGTGAGACGCATCAGATAGGCGACATCGGCTGGCTCGATGCGGGCGTTGATGGGGTCGAGCGCGTCGGAGCCGTCGGCGGGACGATAGTCGCCCTCGAACTCGTGTGCCGGCGGAGATGGAGGAGTGTCAGACATTTTGGGGTCGAAGGAATGATAACGCAGGGATTAGGGCACAGGGATTAGGGAGCAGGGAAAGCGAGCAAGTTAGGAGAAGCCTACTCCGCTCCGAGTTCGCGGAGGATGGCAACGGAGGCAGAGGAGCCGATGCGGTTGGCTCCAGCTTCAAGCAGTGCGCGGACCTGGGCAACATTGCGGATGCGGCCGGCAGCTTTGACGCCGCAGCGCGCGCCGACTACGCCGCGCATCAGGGCGACATCGGCGGGAGTGGCGCCTCCCGAGGCAAATCCGGTTGCGGTGTTGATGAAATCCGCGCCGGCCTGAATGGCGATCTCAGAAGCGCGCAGCTTTTCCTGCATGGTGAGCAGGCAGGTTTCGAGATTGACCTTGAGCGTAGCGCCGTGGTCATGTGCCACAGTGGCGACGGAGTGAATCGCGTGGTGCACGGCATCGTGGTTACCGCTCTTCATCGGGCCGATGGGGAGCACCATTCCAAGCTCGCGGGCGCCGAGGCGGAGGAGGGCCGCGGCCTCCTGCAGCAGAGTGGAAACCAGCGATGCGCCGAGAGGGAAGCCGATGGTTGCGCTGACAGGTACGCCGGAGCCAGCCAGCAGTTTCACCGCAGCGGCCGTCCAAACGGGATTGACCACGACGCAGGCGAAACGATAGCGGGCCGCATCGGCGCAGATGGCTTCAACCTGATGGCGCGTGGCATCTTGCTTTACCAGAGAGTGATCGATAATGGCGGCGAGAGACTGCCAGTCGGCGAGTGCCTTGGCGGTGAAAGCAGCTGAGTCGAATGTCCCGTTATCAAAATCCAGATCGGAGTTCTGGATGGCGATTGTGGCAGACATGGGGGGATACTCCTTGTGATTCACAGACTATGCTGTCTGGGCAGCTATTCCGCAATCTCCGGGAGATGAGTATACGGCGGCGCCGAGGGCAAGCCCAAATGATTTGATGCAAAATCAGACGGCGAGTGAAAACGATGGTGTAAACCAGCAGGTGACCGGCGCGAACGATGGTGGCACAGAACCGGAATTGCGCCGGCTACGGGGTCTGGCCGGGCGCCATGATGCAGATGTCGGGCAGATTGCGATAGCGCTCGCCATAATCCATGCCGTAGCCGATGACGAACAGGTTAGGGATGGAGAAACCGACGTAGTCGGCGTCGATTTTTTCGATGCGCCGGGACGGCTTATCGAGCAGCGTGGCGATGCGCAGGGATTTGGGATGCTGCTGCGCGAAGAGCTTGCGCAGATAGGACAGGGTGAGGCCGGTGTCGAGGATGTCCTCGACGATGAGGACGTTCTTGCCCTCAATGGGCTGATCGAGATCCTTGATGACTTTGACCGCGCCGGAGGAGCGCTGGCCGTTGCCGTAACTGGAGACGGCGACGAAGTCGAACGTGGCGTCGGCATCGATGGCGCGGGAAAGATCGACGAGAAAGAAGGCAGCGCCTTTGAGCACGCCGATCATGACCAGCTTTTCGCCGTTGAGGTCACGGGTGATCTGTGCGCCCATTTCGGCAACGCGTTCGGCGATCTGCTGGCGGGAATAAAGAACGTCAAGGCCTTGGGTTGCCATGATAGCCATGCACACAGTATCGCGCGATTTCCGTCCCGATCGGCTGTGAAAATCGGGGGCGGAAAATTGAAGACGGCGTTGTTAGCCGCGTGAGCGGAGCTGGCGGGACCAGGGCCCGCGAGGCGGCGAATTGGGACCGGCGCACGTCTATACTTAAGGAGAGATGATTCCTTATCTTCACATTGGGTCGTTCAACCTGCCCACATTCGGGTTGATGCTATGGTTCGCGGTTGTGATTGCGGCGATCGTGGCCGACCGGGCGTTCAAACGGGCGCACATCAGCGCGGATGCCGTGGGGATGGTTGCCGTTGCCCTCGTGGTGGGCCTGATCGGCTCGAAGATCTGGCACGTGCTCGATTCGCCGGAGGAATTCCGGGCAGAACATTGGCGGGTCTTGTGGGATAACGCCGGATTCGCCTGGTATGGCGGATTGACGTTCGGCATCGCGGCGCTGATGCTGATGGGCTGGCGATCGAAGATTGGCGTCCTGCGCACGCTGGATTTGCTGGCTCCTTCGGCGGCAATCGGCTACGGCATCGGGCGCATCGGGTGTTTTCTCTCCGGTGACGGCTGCTACGGGATCGCAATCCAGCCCGTTCACGTCTTCGGATTCACATTTCGCGCCTGGGGTATGGCTTTTCCGCACGGGATCGAGCCGGTTGATTATCCGGTTTACCCGACGCCGCTTTACGAGCTTGGAGCGGGGCTTTTGATCGGTGCCTGGCTGTGGCGGCGGCTGGGCAAGCCGCACTCGACTGGCGCGATTCTGGGTCAATACTTGGCGCTCAGCGGCATTGCTCGCTTTCTGGTTGAATTTATCCGGCGCAACCCCAAGGTTATTTGGGGTTTATCGAACGCGCAGTTGGCCAGTGCGGGAGCGGTTTTGGTTGGGATCGCGCTCACTTGGTGGGCTTCGACGCGGCCTGTGCGGGGAGCGGAGAAGGCTCATGAGAAGACAACGGCGCCTGTGGAGAAGACGGCGTAGGGGCATTGCAACTCACGGCCACTCAATCGCTGATCTTTGCTGCAGATCCACCTCATCCAAAAGCAAGCCCCAGGCGTTCCCATCAATTGTCACTTCGAAACCCTGACTTCGAGGTTTAACAAGCTCCTCGGCGTGATTTAGCTCACAAAACCTCTGCCACCCCCTCACCGAAAAGTGATTTGCGACACCTGTGATGACGCTCACAGCCACTCGTGTTTGCTGGTAAGTAACGTCGCTCACAATATACCGGCGATCTCCTGGATCGCTCTCGTCCTCCTGAATCTTCGGGATTTCGCCGGTATAGATGATTAAGCGAGGTAGGCATGGGCGGAACCATTTGGCAGTCAATGCAGCAGAAGGGCTACAACCGCAGAGAGTTTCTGCAGTTCTGCACGGCAGCCGCGGCGGCGGCGGGGCTGGCACAAAGCGGCGTGGCGCAGGTAGTTTCAGCCTTCGAAAAGAAGGAAAAACCGGCCGTGGTGTGGATGCACTTTCAGGAGTGCACCTGCTGCAGCGAGTCGTTTATCCGGTCGTCGCACCCGATTGTTGCGGATGCGCTGCTCGATGTGCTCTCGCTGAACTACACCGAGACCTTGATGGCCGCGAGCGGTTTCCAGGCGGAAAAGAGCCTAAGCGACACCATCGCGAACAACAAGGGTAAATACATTGTGCTGGTTGAAGGCGCCGTACCCACGAAGGACGACGGCGTTTACTGCATGGTGGGCGGCAAGACGGCGGAACAGATTCTGCAAACCGTGGCCGCCGATGCGGCGGCAATTGTGGCGTGGGGAAGCTGCGCGTCGAATGGATGCGTGCAGGCGGCCAAGCCCAATCCGACTGGCGCGACGCCAATCTCAAAGCTCGTAAACAAGCCGGTGATCAATGTGCCCGGTTGCCCGCCGATTGCTGACGTGATGATGGGCGTGGTGACGCACCTGCTGGTGCTGGGACAGATTCCGGCGCTCGACAGCCAAGGCCGTCCCAAGGAGTTTTACGGGCGGCGCGTGCACGATACGTGCTATCGTCGGCCGAACTACGACGCCGGTCTGTTTGTGGAGTCGTGGGACGACGACGGCGCGCGCAAGGG
>CAYYKV010000242.1:0-4684 GCA_964468605.1 uncultured Occallatibacter sp.
GCAAACTGGCCATCTCCACCGGCTACTATGACCTGCCCAATTGGATGGACATTCCGGGCGAGACCCTGAGCAAAGTTCATCATTACTATCACGATCCGCATCCGTATTACGACACCGACGTCGTGGTCATCGGCGGCAAGAACTCGGCTGCCATCGCGGCCCTCGAATTGTGGCGCAGCGGAGCCCGCGTCACGCTCGTCTACCGCGGACCCGAGGTGACGCCAAACGTGAAGTACTGGATCAAGCCGGACATCGAAAACCGCATCAAAGACGGCGAAATCAAGGCCTACTTCTCGACCGAGGTTGTGGAGATCACGCCCGACGCGGTCGTGGTGGAAACGCCCACGGGCCGCGAGTCCCTGCCCAACGATTTCGTCTTCGCCATGACCGGCTACCATCCCGATTTTTCATTTCTCGAGCGGGTGGGTGTGCGTTTCGAGGGCGAAGACCGGCTGCCCGTTTGCAATCCCGAGACGCTCGAGAGCAACGTACCCGGAATCTATCTCGCAGGCGTGATCGTGGCCGGCGCGCGCACCAGCGAGATCTTCATCGAAAACGGTCGCTTTCACGGAAGGCAGATTGCGGCGGCGCTCGCCTCCGGCGCAAAGCCGCGGGACCTGGCGCGCGACCCGGTTTCCGCATCCAATTCGGTAGACTGATTCTCTGATCCGTCTTCGGGGGTGGATCCTTGCGCATGCGCTTCTGGCCTCGATCCATTCGCTGGCAGATGCTCGCCGGCCTGTTGCTGTTGGAAATCCTCTCCATCGGCTTGTTCGCCGCACTGCTCACGCGGCAACAGACGAGTCGCGTGTACGTTCGCGCGCAACACTGGCTCACCTACGAATCGCAGGCGCTGGCGTCGCAGATTGCCGAGGCTCTTGAAAAGCAAAGCCCCGGATGGATTGACACAACGGTACGAACTGTTGGCAAGTCCCCCAATGTTTCATTGGCCAAAGCTACCGATCCGGCCGGAAACGTGCTCTATTTGAGCAAAGGCGATGCGGACGAGGCGGTGCTGGAGCCCGACGAGCTGGCAAGAATCCCTGAGGCAAAGCGCAACGGCACGCTGGTGTTTACCTTGCCGGGAAATCGATGGGAAGGCGTTAGCGCAATCGTGACTGCCGGCCGGTTGCGCGGCTATGCGTGGGTGCAATTCGACAAGAGCGCTGCTGAAGAGCAATTGGCGGCAATACAGACAGACACGCTCGTCTTCGGCATCATTTGGGTGGTGGCTTCGGCGCTGCTGGTGCTGATGATGGGCCGTAGCATTACGCGGCCGCTGGCGCTGCTGCACCACGGCGCCACCTCCCTCATGACGTCCCCTGAAGACAGCAGCCGGTTTCCACTGCCGGTACGCGTGCACAACGAGATTGGCGACTTGATTGAGACCTTCAATCGCATGGTCGCTTCGCTTGCCGAGCAGCGAGCGGGATTGAACGACACGCTTTCCCTGCTCGATTCGATGCTGGCCAACGCGCCCATTGGGCTGGCGTTCGTCGACCGCAACGGGCGCGTCGTGCGCGTCAATCAGATCTTCGCCGACCTGACGGGAGTTGCCGTCAGCCGCCATCTCGGCCGCACTCTTCCCGATTTGCTGCCTCCGCCCGTTGCCACGGAGATTGACGGCGCGGTGCAACAGGTCTTTTTGAGCGAAGAGCCGGTGCGGAACCTGGAGCTGAGTGGCGAAGGCGGCAAGCCGAGGCGGCCGTGGACCTGGCTCATCAGCGCCTATCCGGTCCGCACCACGCCCAAACAAGTGCGCTGGGTGGGAATCATCGCGCTCGACGCCAGCGACCGCAAGCGCAGCGAAGAGGCGCTGCGGCGCAGCGAGAAGCTCGCCGTCACCGGGCGTCTGGCCGCCTCCATCGCGCACGAGATCAACAATCCGCTTGAAGCCATCACCAATCTGCTCTTCCTTCTGCGCAACACCAGCGAGCTCCCCGATGCGACAAAGCAATACGTGACCATGGCCGAGTACGAGGTCCGTCGCATCGCCGAGATCACCCAGCAGACACTGCGCTTCTACCGGCAGCCCACGCAGCCGGGGCGGGTCACGATGGAGGAACTGCTGGACTCGGTGCTCAACCTCTTTCAGAGCCGCATCCATTCCCTCGACCTCCAGGTTGAGCGGGATTACGACGCCGGGCTCACGCTCTTCTGCTTTGCCGGCGAGATCCGCCAGGTCTTCGCCAACCTCGTCGGCAACTCCATCGACGCCAGCAGCAACGGTGGCCGCCTGGTCATCCGCGCGCGGCGCTCGCGCGACTGGAGAAATCCCGCGCAAACCGGCATCCGGTTCGCTGTAGCCGACACCGGCGCGGGCATGGAGCCGGATGTGCGCGAACACATCTTCGAGGCGTTCTTCACCACGAAAGAAGTGACAGGAACCGGATTGGGGCTATGGGTCAGCCAGGAGATCATTCTCAAGCATCATGGATTGGTGCGGGTGCGCAGCCGCAGTGTGGCGCGGCCCGATGAGCCCGCGCGGAAGAACTCCGGCACGGTCTTCGAAGTCTTCATTCCCGACAACGCGAATCTGGCCAGTTCCATGAATCCGGCGGCAGACTAAAACCGGTTGCATGAACAACGTTTTGAAAGGCCGCGGCCTTACCGCTTGGGAGAAAACGATAAACCGCCGCAATCTTGAAAGGGCACGAGTTGACTCGTTCCGTATACGGGCTGCGCAAATGACGTTTTGAAAGGGCACGACTTCAGTCGTGCCGCATACGGAACAAAATGAATGTGGGCTTTAGCCCCTGAGGAATGGTTTTCTTTCCCTCGCTTGCACTTCCACTGTTTGCCGGCCACTCCAAACAATTCTTCCCCACTGGCTTGACAATCCGTGCGTTTTGTGTGCTACAGTGTGTAACATTATGACCGGTAACACTCGATCCGATCACGATCCTGCCGATCTCGGCGAACTGGAGCGCAGCGTTCTCCTCCTGGTTTGGCGTCTCGGCAACCTCACAGCCGAACAGGTACGCGAGGAACTCGGCCGTCCGCTCAAGGACTCAACCATTCGCACGGTCCTGCGGCGCCTCGAAGAGAAAGGCTACCTGTCTCACACCCTTGAAGACCGCACTTTCGTCTATCAGCCCGCCGAATCGCGGCAGCGCGTAGCTGGCCGCGCGGTCAAGCGCATCGTGGATTGGTTTTGCGAGGGCTCCGTCGAAGCGTTGCTCGTGGGCATGGTCGACTCGAAGGTCTTGGGCCGAGCCGAACTGCAGCGCCTTGCCGAGCGAATTGCAGCAGCCAGCAAAACCGCTCCAAACGCGAAGAAGGAGGCAAAGTCATGATGGTTGCCGTCGCATCCATCCTCTTCGAAGCCGCTTTGCGTGCGTTGCTTGCGGCCTGCGTTCTCTGGGCCGGCTTGCGCCTCCTGCGCGTCAAGAATGTCCGCGCGCAAAAAGCCGCCTGGAGCATTGTCTTGCTCGCCGGCCTTGCCATGCCGTTGCTCCTGCTCGGGCATTGGTTCCCTGCCTGGGCCGAGGTTCGTCTCCCGGCGTCCTGGTGGACCAACGTTCCTCTGCAAGCGCAACCACCGGCGAGCGTCGCTCAAAATACGGTTCCCCCCGTCCGGAGACTCGCTTCACCATCGCAGATGAGTCCCGTCGCGCCCGACACTATCGCCACGCCCCGCACGTCAGACGCTGAGTTTGAAACCCCGTCCGATCCCACGGCCGTCGGCAAGCCCATCTCGACCGCACCGGTACCGTCCGTGCCAAGTCAGCCGCTGCCACAAGAAACGCGTCGCGCCCCGCTCAATCTGTTTGCCGCCGCCTGGCTCGTTTACCTCGCCGTCGCCGCTGCACTCCTGCTCAGAGGTCTCATCGGTCTCGGTTCGTCCATTCGATTGTGGCTCCAGGCCACGCCCGTCGCGGTTTCCCGCGAGTCCTGCGCGAACAGATTCCTCGCCACGCGTTCAAGCAGCTGCATCTCGTCTCCCGTCAACATCGGCTCTGGAATCGTTCTCCCGGCGGATTACCCCGAGTGGCCAACGGAAAAACTGCGCGCCGTACTGGCCCACGAAAGTTCACATGTCCGTCAACGCGACTTCTATCTGCAGCTGCTTGCCGGCTTCTACGCCGCCATCACTTGGTTCAGCCCGCTGGGATGGTGGCTCAAGCACAAACTCTCTGAATTGAGCGAGGCCATCAGCGACCGCGCCGGTCTTCAGGAATCGGCCAGCCGATCCGCATACGCCCAGCTCTTACTCGAATTCGCGGCCCTCCCGCGCCCAACTCTCACAGGAGTAGCCATGGCTCGCTCGACGAATCTCTCGCATCGCATCGACCGTTTGCTCAACGAATCCAGTTTCAGGCAGGCGTTTAGCGGCAGCCGCCGCGCGTTCGCTGCAGCCCTTGTTATTCCTGCGGTACTCGTCCTGGCCGCATCGATGGTTCGCGTGCAGGCTGCGCCATTGCGCCAGTCAGCCGCGCCCGCGCTGCCCGCAGCGCAGACCCCTGACCAGCCAGTGGCCGAGGTCGCACCACAATCGCCCGCCGGCGGCCCATCCAACGCAATACAAAGTCCCGATCAGGCCCCTGCCCCTCCACAACCCGCGCCAGCGCCCGCGCCTCCTGCGCCGAGCTCGGACCGTGCGCCGGAGGCTGCGCCCGCGCCGCCCCTTCCGCCTGACGGTTCGCAGGATTCCGGCCCCGCCTTTCCCGTCATCCCGCCCATT
>CAYYKV010000243.1:0-4621 GCA_964468605.1 uncultured Occallatibacter sp.
CGATCCGCAGCTTCATGCCGCAGGTGACGAGTTGCCCCGGTTGCGGCCGCACGACCAGCACGTATTTCCAGGAGCTCGCCGAGCAGATCCAGAGCTACCTGCGCTCCTCGATGCCCGAGTGGCGCAAGAAATATCCGGGCGTCGAGGAGCTCAAGCTCGCCGTGATGGGCTGCGTGGTCAACGGCCCCGGCGAATCCAAGCACGCGAATCTCGGCATCAGTTTGCCCGGCACATTCGAGGACCCGGTCGCGCCTGTCTACATCGACGGCAAGCTTTCCACCACTCTGCGCGGCGACACGATTGTGGCGGAGTTCAAGCAGATCCTCGATCACTACGTCGAGAGCCACTACGGCCAGAGCGCGAAGGCCGGCGAGCTCGTCGGCGCACGGTAGTCGCTACTCACTCGCCTGCTACGCCACTGCCAGTCGGCCTTTCGCCCGCGACAGCCGTCACATCGCATCATGCAGCTTCCGCATTACGCTGTCTCCAACTCCTTGGAGACTCCCTATGCGGCTCAGCCGTCCCGCATCGATCGCGGCTCTTGCACTCTGCGTGCCCGTACTGGCCCCCGCCGGAAAACCCCGGCCCTGCGTGACCGCCGACCAGGCCGCGCAAATGCTCAACAAGGACATTTGCGTTTCGGCGCATGTTTATGAAGTGGTGCAGCTTCCCGATGGCACCCGCTTCCTGGACGTGTGCTCGCCGCAAACCCCGGACGACCAATGCCGCTTCACCGTCGTCAGCCTTCCCGAAGATCGGGACGAAGTCGGTGAGCTGAAGAAATACCGCGACGCCGACGTCCAGATTCGCGGCATCGTCCAGCCCATGCATGGCCGCTCCGGAATGGTCTTGAGCCACTCTCGCCAGTTCTACGGCGGCCCTCCCAGGTTCAAGCCCAATCCCCTCCTTGCCCGCGGCTTCACCGCCGACCAGGAGCGGCCCCCAATTGCTGACCCGAATCTGCGACCGCAAGGGGGCCACCGTGCCTTCATGAACACGAAGGATCGGGAGTCGCTGCCGCGAAAGTAGCGGAGTTGGCGGATTTAGCAATCCCTGGGGCAAAAGATGTTATCCTCCGCGCATTGCAAGACCAAGGCGCTCCGGTCTGACAAGGAGATATCCAATGAAACAGAACGTTACGTTAACCATCGCGGCTCTCCTCTCGGTCCTCTTCATGACGCTTCACATGACGGACGACATCGTCAGGGGAATTGAGCCAGGAACGCTTTTTGACTTGATTGTGGTGCCCATCGTTGTCGTCCAGCTGTACGGAACGCTAGTGCTGGCCGGAAAGCGATCTGGATACGTCATCCTCCTCCTCGTGTCGCTCCTTGAATTGATCGTTCCGGTCATCCACATGAAGGGGGCGGGAGTCGGCGGAGCGATCGCCAAGTCCGACGAAGCCTTCTTCTTTATCTGGACGCTCCTCGCGCTCGGCGTGACCGCTCTCTTCTCTGTCATCCTCTCGGCGCGCGGGCTGTGGGAGCATTTGCCATGGCGGACCGCCGCACAGCACAAACAAGGCGCCCCTGCGTGAGGCTCTGATCTGTGCGCCGGAGATTTGTCAGGGGCCCCAAGCCCTAGCCTTCTTCCAGAACCGGCGCGAAGCGCGCGCCCGTGAAGAGAATCGTGCTCGAGATGACCAGGAAGACCAGCGTCGCGCCCAGCCCGATGCTCAGGTTCGAACGGTCGCTGATGGCGCCGATGACCTGAGGCGAAAACGTGTCGCCGAAGAAGTGAATGCAGAACAAGTTGATGGAAATTGCAGTCGCCCGCACCGGCGCTGAGACCGAGTTGACGATGGCCGCATTTAACGGACCTGTGTTGAGGAAGAGAAAGAACTCCGCGGCAAACAGCGAGGGCACGGCCCATTTGTGCGGCCCAAAAAACAGCATGACCCCGCATGGCAGTGTCAGCGCCACGCTCCAAGCCGAGAGCAAGTAGAGCGCGCGATGATTCCTGCGCAACCAGACGTGCGCGATCCACCCACCCACGAGAGTGGCAACGATGCCGTCCACCACCGTGGTGGTGCCCACCGTCAGGCTCGCTGTGCTCATCGACATGCCTGCGAAGCGCCGCAGAAACTCAGGCATCCACCACGAGATTCCGCCCATAGCGAAGGTCAACATCGCCAGTCCAAAGGTCGCCGTCAAGAATGCGGGGTTGCGAATGATTCCCAATACGGTGGCGCGCTTCAAATTCGCTTCGACATGATCGCTCGCTCCCCGCTCCGGCTCGCGCCCGATCCAGCCGTACAACGCGGCAACCAGAAATCCCGGAAGCGCGCAAACGAGAAACGGCGCGCGCCAACCCCAGTGCGAGCCGATCTGCCCGCCGGCCAGGTAACCCAGCGCCGCACCCACCGGGATTGCAATATAGAACACCGAAAGCACGCGGTTGCGCTCGCGCTCGGGATAGAAGTCCGAGAGCACGGCAGGCGCGAAGATCCCAAATGTGGCTTCACCGATTCCGACCAGCGCCTGGCGCATGTAGAGCGTCGCGTAGCTGTGAATCCAAACGGCAGCCAGAGTAGCGAGGCTCCAAAGAATTGCGCCGGTAATGATCATCGGCTTGCGCCGGTAGCGGTCGCCCAGCCAACCGGTGAGCGGCGCGGCGATCATGTAGAAGACGAAGAACGCTGTGCCCAGCGCGCCCATCTGCTGGTCGGTCGCATGAAACTCGTGCTGGATGGGCGACACTTCGCCGGCCAGAATGTAACGGTCAATGTAATTCAGCAGATTGAGCGCGAGAAGCAGCACAACCGTGCCCAAGGCTGGGCTGATGCGGGGGCGCGCAGGTTGAGTCATGTCTGGCAAGATTCTCCGGAGCAAAGCAGAGCTACGAGAGGACTCAGGAATATCACAGCGGAGCGTGTTCCCCCAACCGCCTTACGCTGACGGCCGCGGCCAGCGGGCCTCCACCGTCGTCCCGATTCCGCCGCGTGGACGGAATTCGCCTTTCACCACCGCCCAAACCGGGTTGCAGGCTTTCACCACGTCCTCCAAGACCTGGTTCACAATGTTCTCCTGAAAGATTCCCAGGTTGCGGTAGCTGAAGAGATACTCTTTGAGCGACTTCAGCTCGAGGCAGCGCTCTCGCGGCATGTAGCGGATGGTCAAGACACCGAAGTCCGGCAGGCCGGTCTTGGGGCACACCGAGGTCAACTCCGGATCGTCAATCTGAATCTCGTATCCGGGAAACTGATTCTGCCAAGTCTCAATTGCGGGGAAAGCAAAGTCCAGCCCGGCCTTCGCATGTTCGTCGGTGTATCTCGATTTCGCCGCCATATCGGTATTGTACGAGGCTCAACGAACCGGAGCGATCCGCTTCCCGCACCATTTTCCTGCTTCTTATCCCATGTTAATGAGTCTTATATACTAGCTCTGGTTCATTGAATGGCTGAAGCGAAAGTACAGACGAGCCGCTTGGCGCTCTGGATCGGCGGCGCTGTTGTCCTGGTTGCCGTGTTCTTCACGGCGCGCTATTTCCTGCGAGATCGCCTTCCGGTTCGCGTGGCACGCGTGGAACACGCGATGCTGGTGAACACGGTCAGCACCGATGGCCGCGTCGAGCCCATCGTGAATTATCCGTTTTACAGCCCGATTGCTACCACGGTAAAGGCCGCGTACGCGCAGGAGGGCGACACGGTCCCCGAAGGAAAGCTGCTGATCACACTGGACGATGTGGCGGCGAGGGCGCAGGTAGCGAGCGCTGAAAGTGCGGTGAGTTCCGCGCAAGCAGCTTTGGACGCGGTGACCCACAACGGAACCCAGGCGGAACGGCAGGCGTCCACTGCCGAAATCGCACAGGACCGCCTGACACGCGATCAGGCCCAACACGATCTGGATGCGCTCAACAAATTGGTTGCGAGCGGCGCGGCTGCTCCGGGCGAAGTGATCGCGGCTCGCGAGCGCCTTGACTCAGCTCAGGCAAGCCTGAATGCTGCCGAGCAGAGCGGGCATCATCGTTATTCGTCCGGCGATTTGGCACACGCCCAGGCCGTGTTGGCCGATGCGCAAGCGAGCTTGGCGGCGGCGCAGCATATTGAATCGCAGACTTTGATTCGCGCTCCCATCGCCGGAACCATCTACAACATGGACGCTTCCCTGTCCGAATTCTCCGAAGCCGGAAAATTGCTTCTCGAAATGGCCGACCTGCACCATGAGCGCGTCCGAGGCTACTTCGACGAGCCTGATTTGGGGCGCCTGGCGACGGGACAAGCAGTCGTGATTCGCTGGGAGGCCAAGCCGGGCGTGGAATGGCACGGGCACATCGTTCGCCTTCCCTCCGCAGTCGTCACCTACACCACGCGCAATGTGGGCGAGGTGCTGATCGACTTCGATGATTCGTCAGACGGGCTTTTGCCAGACACCAATGTCACGCTAACCGTCACGACTTCCAGCGAGCCCGACACACTGAGCATGCCGCGCGAGGCCCTTCACGAGCAGAATGGGAAATACTTCGTCTTCAAGGTTGTGAACGATGAGCTGGTGCGCGTTCCTGTGATCATCGGATCTCCCAATCTTACGCAGGTTCCCATTGTCTCCGGGCTCGAACAGGGCGACATGGTCGCCATCGGCACAACCAACGGGCAGCCCTTGCAGGAGGGCGTACCGATCAA
>CAYYKV010000244.1:0-4601 GCA_964468605.1 uncultured Occallatibacter sp.
TGGGCGAGCCGAGGCTCTTGGTCAGCACGTTCTGCACGCCGACCGAGGTCATCACTGCGCGCACCGCGCCGCCGGCGATCACTCCCGTGCCTTCCGGCGCCGGCTTCAGCAGCACCTGGCCGGAGCCGAAACGGCCCAGTACCTGATGCGGAATCGTGGTCTCGGTCAGATGCACTCTCACCAGATTCTTCTTGGCGCTCTCGATTCCCTTGCGAATGGCCTGGGGAACCTCTTTGGCCTTGCCCGATCCGTAGCCGACCACGCCTGAAGCAGCGTCGCCCACCACGACCAATGCGGCAAACGACATGTTCTTGCCGCCCTTCACCACTTTGGTCACGCGATTGATGGCCACCACCTGATCCTTCAGGTTGAACTGGTTCGCATCGAGTTTCTTCGTTAACATCGTCATTCGCTCTCTCGTCTCTTTTCAGCTGCCAGCTGCTTTAGAACTTCAGGCCCGCTTCGCGCGCCGCATCGGCCAACGCCTTTACGCGCCCGTGATACAGATAGCCGCCGCGATCGAAGACTACCTGTTTGATGCCCTTGGCGACGGCCCGCTCCGCAACAGCCTTGCCAATCTCCTTCGCCGCAGCCACGTTGCCGCCGCTCTTCAGCTTGATGCTCGATGCCGAAACCAGTGTCTGACCGGTTTGATCGTCGACCACCTGCGCGTAAATGTGGTTGAGCGAGCGGTACACGTTCAGCCGCGGCCGCTCCGTCGTCCCCGCCAGCTTCTCGCGAATGCGCGCGTGGATGCGTTGCCGGATTGAGTTTCTCTTGTTCTGCGTAATCATGTCTTCTCTCACCTATCAGCGGAGCCGCCCCGCGACCCCGTTCGGATTCAGATCCTTCACTTCGTTCAGGATGATCGCGCGAGGCTCAGACGCCTCGCAAACGCGATCACTTCGCTCCCGTCTTGCCGGCCTTCTTCTTCAGTCGCTCGTCGGAGTAGCGCACGCCCTTGTTCTTGTATGGATCCGGCTTGCGCAGCGAGCGCATGTCGGCCGCCACCTGGCCCACTTTCTGCCGGTCGACGCCGATGACGGTCAGGTGCGTCTGCTTGGGATCGATCGTCACGTCGATGCCGGAAGGCAGCGGAACTTCAATGGGGTGCGAGTAGCCCAGCGTGAACACCACCATGCCCTTGCCCTTCAACTCGGCGCGGTAGCCGATGCCCACAATGTCCAGCTCCTTGGTCCATCCCTTGGTCACGCCGTGCACCGCGTTATTCACCAGGGCGCGCGTCAGCCCGTGCAGCGCGGCTTTGTCTTCGCTCGCGCGCTCCAGCTGCAAATTGCCATCGGCGGTCTTCAGGGTGATGCCGTCGGCAATCAGCGCTGAAACCTTGCCCTTGGGCCCTTCCACCAGCACGGTGTTGCCCTCAACTTTGTATTTCACTCCCGCGGGCAGCGGGATCGGCTTCTTTCCAATACGCGACATGCTTTGAAATCCTTCTCTTGGCTTGCGAGTCCCGAAAAAGCAGTTGTAAGTGATCAATTGTCAGTGATCAGTTTCAACACGCCCTCGTTCCACTGCAGCCGCAAAACCAGCTCGTAGTTCTTAGTTCACAGTTGCCAAAGCTCACTCTTCGTCGAATATCTGTGAACTGCGAACTAAGAACTGTGAACTGCCCTTACCACACTTCGCACAGCAACTCGCCGCCTACACCTTCGCGGCGCGCCTGGCGGCCAGTCATTACGCCCTTCGGCGTGGTCAAAATCGAAATGCCCAGTCCGCCCTGCACGCGCTTGATGTCGTCGCGGCCTACGTAAACGCGGCATCCGGGACGAGAAACACGCGCCAGATCGCGAATGGCCGCATCGGTGCTGCCGTACTTCAGATACACGCGCAGCACCAGCTTGCCCTCTTCGTCCTGGACTTTGTAATTCGAGATGTACCCCTCCTCCTTGAGGATGCGGGCGATCTCGGTCTTCAGCTTCGAAGCGGGAACATCCATCTTCTGATGACGCGCCCGGATTGCGTTCCGGATGCGCGCCAGAAAATCTGCTACTGGATCCGTCAGACTCATTCCTTCTCCTTCATTCCCCGTTCGTCCGCCGCGGCGGAAACCTGCGGGAATGGTTACAGCAGTTCTCAGTTCCGAGTTCGCAGTTCCCAGTCGCTCAGGCCTCGATGATCCGTGATCTGAGAACTACGAACTGTGAACTGTCCTTCTACCAGCTCGACTTGTTGACGCCGGGAATCTCGCCCTTCAGCGCAAGCGCCCGGAAACACAAACGGCATACACCGAACTTGCGCAGGAAACCCCGCGGCCGCCCGCACAGCTGGCAGCGATTGTGCTTGCGGCTGCTGAACTTCGGCTTCCGCGCGTCCTTGACTCGTTTTGCAGTAGTTGCCATAAAACCCTCAAAAGTTCTTAGTTCGTAGTTCTCAGTGATTCAGTTGTTGGCCCGAGGCCGTGAACTGTGAACTGCGAACTATGAACTGTTCTTACGCGCCCTGGCGGAAGGGCATTCCAAAATGGCGCAACAGCGCGCGCGCCTGGTTGTCGTCCCGCGCCGAAGTCACAATCGTGATGTTCATGCCCTTCAGCTTTTCCACCTTTGCGTAGTCAATCTCCGGAAAAATCAATTGGTCCCGCAGCCCCAGCGTGTAATTGCCGCGGCCGTCGAAGCTCTTGGTCGAAACCCCGCGGAAGTCGCGCACGCGCGGCAGCGCAATCGAGATCAGCCGGTCAAGAAACTCGTACGCCTTGTCGGACCGCAATGTGACCATGGCGCCAATGGCATTGCCGGTGCGCACCTTGAAGGCCGCAATCGACTTCTTAGCCTTCGTTGTCACCGGCTTCTGGCCGGAAATCTGCGCCAGATCGGCCACCAGCGGATCCAGCAGCTTCGAGTTCTGCGTCGCCTCGCCCAGGCCCATGTTGATCACAATCTTTTCCAGGCGCGGCACCGCCATTGCGTTCTCCAGCCCAAGTTCCTTCTGGAGCGCCTGCTTGATCTCTTTCTGGTACTTCTCTCTCAACCTTGCTGCCATCTCGCTTCACCCTTCAGTTCGCAGTTCTGAGTTTGTAGCCACCCTGCTCGCGATATCACTACTGCAACGGCGAACTGTGAACTATGAACTTATTTTTTCGTGGGCAATTCCTGCCCGCACTTCTTGCAAACCCGCACCCGCACGTCGCCTTCAACTTTGTGGCCCACGCGCGCATCGCCGCAGTTGGGGCAAACTAAGACCACATTGGAAACGTCGATCGCCGACTCCTGCTCCGCGATTCCGCCCTTGGTCCGCTGTCCCTGCTTACTCGAAACCGTCTTCTTGACCACGCGCACATGTTCCACCAGCACGGCGCCCTTATCAGGGAACACGCGCAGCACGCGGCCTGTCTTGCCCCGGTCAGAGCCAGTCAGCACCTTGACCGTATCGTTGCGATGAATACTTAAACTCGGCATCTTCTTCTCCAAAATCAGCTACCGGCTCCTAGACCACTTCCGGCGCCAGCGAAACAATTTTCAGAAACTTCTTCTCGCGCAGCTCGCGGGCCACCGGCCCAAACACGCGCGTGCCGATCGGCTCATGATCGTCGCCAATCACTACCGCGGCGTTCTCGTCAAAGCGAATGTAGGTGCCGTCGCGCCTCCGGTGCTCCTTGCGCGTGCGCACTATCACCGCTTTCACCACCTTGCCCTTTTTCACAGTGCCGTCTGGTGAGGCTTCTTTTACCGCTGCGGTCACAACGTCGCCCAGTCCAGCCTTCGCGCCCAGCCCACCGCCCAACGGCAGAATCACTTGCAGCTTGCGCGCGCCGGAGTTGTCGGCTACCGCGAGCATCGTTCTCATTTGCACAGCCATGGTTTGCCCTCCTTTCGGCAGCCTTACTTCTCAGCGGGAACTTGCTCGCCCGGAAGCACGGCGTCTTCAATCTGGCCCAGCGACGACCGCCGCACAATCTCTTCGAGCGACCACCTCTTCAGCTTGCTCAGCGGCCGCGTCTCGCGGATGCGCACCACATCGCCCATGCGCGCCGAACTCTGCTCGTCGTGCGCGTAGAACTTTTTGGTCGAACGCACAATGCGCTTGTACTTCGCGTGCGCCTTGCGCATTTCCACCGCGACCACGATCGTCTTTTGCATCTTGGTCGAGACCACCTGCCCAACCTTCTCGTTGCGCCGCGCGCCTGCCGCGGCGGGCGCCTGTGTTGCTTTCTCGGTCGCCGTCATTTGCTCACTCCCTTTTTCTTCCCTGTCTTCTTCTTCGCGGCCGAATCGCCTTTCGACGCGGCCTTCTTCGTCGTTCCGGTCTTGGCCTTCGCGGCCGGAGCGGCCTTCGCAGCGGCTTTCTTCACCTTCGCTTTTGCCGCGGGAGCCGCCGCCTCATCCTTGGCTTCTGCAGCCGGCGCCGCTTCCCTGGCCTTCGCGGCCTTGGTCTCCGCTGCCCCGGTTGTCGCAACGAGACCAGCTTGCTTCTCTTCGCCAGCTTCGCCGTGAATGCCCAGTTCGCGCTCGCGCGCCACAGTCTTGATCTGCGCAATCTCCTTGCGCAGCTGGCGGAGCTTCTTGACTCCGTCGTTCTGCCCCAGTGCTACCTGGAAGCGAATCCTGAAGAGCTGCTCCGAGGAGGTCTTCTCCTGGTGCTTC
>CAYYKV010000245.1:0-4597 GCA_964468605.1 uncultured Occallatibacter sp.
CTGCGCGGCGAGCCGTTCCGCGCCAAGTTCCGCTCAAGCTGGGAGAAGCCGGAGCCGCTCGAGCCCGGCAAGGAAACGGACCTTGACTTCACCATGCCCGATCTCGATCACACCTTCCGCCGCGGTCATCGCATCATGATTCAGGTGCAGAGCTCTTGGTTCCCGCTCACTGACCGCAATCCACAAACCTTCACCGACATTCCCTTTGCCAAGCCCGAGGAATTCAAGAAGGCCACCGAAACCGTCTTCCACCAGAAAGATGCCGCTTCCGGTGTGGAGGTGTTGGTGCTGTCGCAGCCATAACCGTGTGGCGTGAAATTGGGCTCACAAATACAAGAGGGCCCTATGACTGTTCGTGCTCTTCGCTCAGTGTTTATGACTCCCGCGCTGCTTCTAGCTCGCGTGGTTCCTATGTGTGCCGAAGAGGGCATTTGGACGTTTGATGACCCGCCGTTCAATGAGCTGGCGGAGGAGTAGAACTTTCATCCAGCGTATGAATGGCTCGATCAACTGCGGCTCGCGACAGACTCGATTTGGCTAGGCCGCTTGATTTTGCTCGTAGCGGTGACGTGACCGGAGACAACTCCGGCTCGCCAATGGTGAACAGGGAGGGCGAGCTAGAGGGGCTCATCTTCGACGGTAACATCGAGTCGCTAGCCGGAGATTTTGTCTACGATGGAACGAAAAAGCGCGCTGTCGCCTTGCCCTCTGACGGAATCATCGAGGGACTTCGCAAGACCCATGGAGTGGGTGCGTTGGCCGACGAGCTCGAAGGCAATCAGTAGTTGCTGGGCAAAAGAAAGAAGCTGGGGCTGGGTACTCCCGCTTTTTGTTCGTGGGACAGCGGACAGGGGTGGCGGGTTGGCACGCTTGCATTCCTTAAATTGGCTCAACTCGACGTACAATCGAAGGTGGCTGGCAAACCGCGGAGAGGTGGCCGAGCGGTTGATGGCTCCGGTCTTGAAAACCGGCATACCCGAAAGGGTATCGGGGGTTCGAATCCCTCCCTCTCCGCCATAGAGACAATATAATCAGCAATTTATGGAGAATCGCCAGCATATTTTCGGATTTCCGGGCAAACTCGCAGGAGTTCTGCTCGGAAAGGGATCTGAGACCATTTCTTTGCAGATTTTGCTCAGTGAAAGCTCGACATATTCTCCAGCGGAGATTCCCGCAGTCCCCTTTCGATCACATGTTTCCGATACGCCAAACCTCACGGAAAACCAGACCGCAACTAGATGCCGAGGCCGCGGCCGTGTTATTCGCGAATATCTGGCCGATGCGAATTTATTTCGCGAGTGCAACCACGAAGTGCATCGCAAACTATTCTTGGTGATGTGCCAGAAGGAAATCGGCATTGACGACTCTGCCTGCCGCTATCATGCGATTTAGGCATGGCGTTCGAGATGTACGAATGGAGAAGTTCCCTTGCATATTCGCCATCTGATTTGCGGCGCATTGTTGACCTCCGTTTCTATGCACGCGCCGGGTCAGACTCAGCAGCCGTCGCCGCCAGCACAAGGTGGCATGGGGGGAGGCATAGCCTCGGCTGGCGAGTTCGCGCCCGTTTACGACGAACAGAAGCGACCAATCACTGCCGGCGGATTCGTTGACAAAGGCACTGTAGTCTTTGAGGACGCGACGAAGACCGCCGGTCTTTCGGGCTGGCGCCATGAAATGGGCACGCCCCAGAAGAAGTACATCCTCGAGACCGATGGTTCCGGTGTTGGCTTGATCGATTACGACAACGACGGCTGGCTCGACATCTATCTGGTAAACGGCTCAACCTACGACGCAATCAGCGGCAAACGCACTCCGCCCCATGCCGCGCTCTTCCACAACAACCATGACGGAACCTTTACTGACGTGTCCGAGAAGGCTGGGGTCACCAACGACCGCTGGGGCTTCGGCGTGGCGATCGGAGATTTTGATAACGACGGCTGGCCGGACATTTTCGTTGCAAATTTCGGCAAGAATAGGCTCTACCACAACAACCACGATGGAACATTCACTGATGTGGCGGAACAGGCCGGCGTGACGCTCGGCAATTGGTCCAAAGGCGCCACTTGGGGCGACTATGACGGCGACGGCCGTCTCGATCTTTTCGTATCGGGGTACGTGCATTATGACCTGAATAATCAACCCAGCGCCGAAGATGGTACGGCCTCGACCGCTCACTGCCAGATGCGCGGTGTGCCTGTAATGTGCGGCCCCCGCGGCCTGCCCGGAGAGCCCGACCACCTCTTTCACAACAACGGCGACGGAACCTTCACCGACGTCAGCGTCAAGGCGGGGGTGTCAGACCCGAATCGGTTTTATGGATTCACGGCGACCTTTGTGGACGTGAACAACGACGGCAAAGTGGATCTCCTGGTGGCTAATGATTCGGAGCAAAACTACCTCTACATCAATAAGGGTGACGGAACCTTTGACGACCAGAGTTACGTCTCCGGGTTTGCCTTCAACTTCGACGGACGGGAGATCGCGTCCATGGGCTTGGCTGTGGGCGACTACCTGAACAACGGTTTTGTTGATGTGTTGGATACGGATTTCTCGGACGACTACAAGGCGCTCTACCGCAACGACGGCAACGCCAACTTCACAGATGTTGGCCGAGAAGCGGGGTTCGTCCAAATGGCTGTTCCTTTTGTGGGATGGGGCGACGGTCTGATCGATTACGACAATGACGGCTGGAAGGACCTTATGATGATCAACGGCCATGTCTATCCCCAGGTGGACGAGCACCCCTGGGGAACGACGTATGCCGAACGCCCGCTGCTGTTTCACAATAACCACCACGGTAGGTTCGATTATGTGCCGCCGGTGAAGGGATCCGGGTTGGCGGTAGTGGTTCCAGGGCGGGGTGCTGCATTCGGTGACCTGTTCAACAACGGCAAAATCGATGTCGTCATCAACCCCGTCGATGGACCGCCTGTGCTGCTCAGGAACGTGAACCCCGACCATCACCATTGGGTTGAACTCAAATTGGTCGGCGGCACAGACTCGAAGACTGGAAGAAGGAGCCCACGCGACGCCGTCGGCGCCACCGTTTATTTAACCGCGAACGGGATGCGTCAGCGTGAAGATGTGATGAGCGGTGGCAGCTACATTTCGTCCAACGATCAACGGGCTCACTTCGGCCTGGGCGATGCGACCGATGCCGGGATAGCGGAGATTCACTGGCCTTCGGGTCAGGTTGAGAAGGTCAAGCTCCCGGCCGAGGATCGCATCTTCACGATTACCGAGGGGCAAGGCATCAGCGGAACGCTGTGCGCGGTCCAGCCATGCCGGTGAGCCCGCCGGGAAAGTCCGGGGCAGCCGGGCCTCGACGCAACTCGATCCGGCGACGCGCCTGCAGCGACATGGCCGAACTATGCTACAAGAAGGCGGCTTCGGCACCCACCGCGCCAAGAACAGCGCAGGAGTTCATTTGAGATGTTTCGATCCATTCTGATTGCGGGATTCAGCGTTGTTCTGGCGTTGCCGGCTACGTCTCAGGGCATTAGGGTTCCGATCTCCACCATTGAGTCGCTGATTCGATCGCAGCAATACGATCAAGCTCTGAGGACCTTGAAGGATCAGCTGCGTGGAAATCCCGCCGACTTCAAGCTCTGGACGCTCGAGGGCGTTTGCTTCGCATTGCAGGGTAACGACCCTGAGGCCGTTGCAGCATTCGACCGAGCTGTCCAGATCTCGCCGAATTACATGCCCGCCCTAAAGGGAGAAGCGCAGGTTCTTTACAAGACCGGTGACAAGCGTGCGATTCCTCTGCTGGAACGGATGGTGAAGTTCGATCCGACCGACACTACCGCGCACGAGATGCTGGCCATGCTCGACAAGCACGCTGGAGACTGCCGTGCCGCCGCGTCTCAGTTCCTCATCATTCAGGACGCGATCGTCAACCATCCGGACTCGCTGGAGGCTTATGGGTATTGCCTAGTCAAGCTGAATCGGACAGATGATGCGATCCCCGTTTTTCGTCAACTGATCCCGCTTCTGCCGGGTCGCAACTATCCGAGCTACGATCTTGCCGTGCTTCTGGTTGAGAAGAAGAGCAACGACGAAGCCGTGAAGGTCCTGGACCCTTTACTGACTTCGGACCAAATTGATCCGGACGTTCTCAGCCTTGCTTCAGAGGCCTACGAGGCGGCGGGCAACACACCCAAAGCCGTTGAGCTGCAGCGTCAAGCCATCGTTCTCGATCCCGCCGATTCCACGAATTATGTCGCTTTCGCGGTCCTTTGCCTCACCCACGATTCCTTCCAGGTGGGAATCGACATGCTGAATGCCGGGTTGAAGCGCGTGACGAATGGCTCCTCGCTTTATCTTTCCCGCGGCGTGCTTTATGCGCAACTGGGCGAATTCGACAAAGCGGAAGCCGACTTCAACATGGCCGAAAAGCTCGATACCACGCAGAGTCTCGGCGCCTATGCCGGCGATCTGACCGTCCTTCAGGAAAACGATCCCGCAAAGGCTCTCGTGCGGATCCGCGACCAATTGAAGGCGCAGCCCTCGAGCCCGCTTCTCCGAATGCTGCTGGCGCAGCTGCTGATGAACGGGACGCCCGAGCCGGGGAGCCCCGCATTCAAGGAGGCCA
>CAYYKV010000246.1:0-4597 GCA_964468605.1 uncultured Occallatibacter sp.
CGACCGGCATGGTCGGCCAGCGCTACATTCAACTGCTCGCGGATCACCCGTGGTTCGAGATCGCGTGGCTCGCGGCCAGCGACCGTTCCAGTGGGAAGAGTTACGGCGAGGCCTCCAAGTGGCGGCTGGATACGCCTCTGCCCGAGCGCATCGCAAAAATGATTGTCGCGCCGGCCGAGCCGGATGGCGCTCCGAAGGTGATCTTCGCCAGCGTCGACGCCGCCATCGCGCGTGAGATGGAACCGAAGTTTGCCGCGGCAGGTTGCGCCGTGATCACGAATTCAAGCGCTTTCAGGATGGCTCCCAATGTGCCTCTCGTCATTCCGGAAGTGAATGCCGATCACCTGCACCTGATCGAGGAGCAGCCATCGCGCAAGGAATCGGGCGGCTACATCGTCACCAATCCAAATTGCTCCACCATCGGCCTGGTTATGGGCCTGAAGCCGATCGAAGAGCGCTTCGGCATCGAGCAGATTTTCGTAACCACCATGCAGGCAGTTTCGGGCGCGGGTTATCCCGGCGTGGCGTCGATGGACATTCTCGATAACGTGGTTCCGTTCATCGGCAGCGAAGAGGAAAAGATGGAAGCCGAGACGCTCAAGCTGCTGGGCAAGCTCGAAGGCCACGGAGTTGCGCCGCTCGCCGCGAAGATGACCGCACATTGCAATCGCGTGCCGGTGGTCGATGGGCACACGGAGTGCGTGTCAATCAAGCTGGGCAAAAAGCTGGGCAGGGAGGTCCGCCGCGAAGACATCTTGGCAGCGTGGGCGGAGTTCCAGCCGCTCGCTGGCCTCGAATTGCCGTTCGCTCCCGAGCAACCGGTCGAATGGACCGAGCAGAACGATCGACCGCAGCCGCGCCTCGACCGCAACCGCGGCAATGGCATGACTGTGACTGTGGGACGGTTGCGGCCGTGCAATGTTTTCGACTGGAAATTTGTGCTGCTCTCGCACAACACCGTGCGCGGCGCGGCTGGAGCGACAATTCTGAACGCCGAGATGCTGGCGAGCCTGGGGAAACTGGAGCCTGCGGCGGTGGCAGCAGCACGCGCGTAGGTGAACGATGGCCGCAATGACAGCGGTCAAAATGCCGGCAAACATTGGGAAGCATGAAATGAAATTGGTCGTGATGAAGTTTGGCGGCACGTCGGTGGAGGATGCGGCCGCCATTGAGCGCAGCGCCGCCATTGTGGCCGGGCGAGTGGCCAGCGGCAAGAATCCCGTGGTCGTGATCAGCGCCATGTCCAAGGTGACCGACCAGTTGCTTCGCGCGGCCGCGGCCGCGGCACAAGGCGACCGCACCGGCGCGCTGGCCATCAGTTCGCGGCTCAGGGCGCGGCATCGCGACACTGCAGCGTGCCTGGTGAGGGACACCGCCACAATCGCCGCGCTGGTTCAGCTCATCGACGAAAAATTTGACGCGCTCGACGAGGTACTCCGCGGATTGTCCGCGATTCGCGAGCTCACCCCGCGCATCTCCGACCAGATTGTGAGTTACGGCGAGCGTCTCTCCAGCCGCATTGTGGCCGCTGCTTTCTGCGAGCGCGGTGTGGCTGCGACGCACGTCGATGCCCGCGAGGTCATCGTCACCGATTCAGAATTCCAGAAGGCCGCGCCGCTTGACGACGTGATTGAGAAGCGTGCGACGGAGAAACTGAAACCGCTGGTTGCGCAAGGCAAAGTGCCGGTGATGGGCGGTTTTATCGCGTCGAACGAGGAAGGGCTGACGACGACGCTGGGCCGCGGCGGCTCCGACTATACCGGCGCGCTGGTGGGCGGCGCACTCGACGCGGAGACCATCGAGATCTGGACCGATGTGGACGGGATTATGACCGCCGATCCGCGCGTGTGTCCCGATGCGCTGCGGGTGAGGGTCATCAGCTTTGAGGAAGCAGCGGAGCTGGCCTATTTCGGCGCCAAGGTTCTGCACCCGGCCACCATTCTTCCGGCAGTGAAGAAAAACATTCCCGTGCTGGTGCTGAATAGCCGCAACGCTGCCTGCGAGGGCACACGGATTATTTCAGTGGCGCCGCACTGCCAGAGCCCTTTCAAGTCGATCGCCGTCAAGAGAAAGTTGACTATTATTGACATCGTTGCCAGCCGCATGCTGATGACGCACGGCTATCTGAGCAAGATGTTCGCTGTATTTGATAAGCACAAATGTCCGGTGGACATGGTTTCGACCAGCGAAGTGAGCATTTCGCTCACCGTGGATTCGAATGCGAGCCTGCCCGAGATCGACGCTGACCTGAGCAAGATGGCGGATGTGAAGTACGAAGGCAAAAAGGCGCTTGTTTGCATGGTGGGCGAGGACATTCGCGGGCAGAACGGCATCGCCGCGCAAGTGTTCAACGCCATCCGCCACATTAACGTGCGCATGATCTCGCAGGGCGCCAGCGAAATCAACATGAGCTTCATGATCGAGGAGGACGATGCCGATGAGGCGGTGCGGTCGCTGCACGCGGCGTTCTTCAAGGAGCCCGACCCGGCGATCTTCGACGTGGAAGCGAGAAATGCTGTTCACAGTTCGTAGTTCACAGTTCTGATTGGGAACCGCGCCTCAACTGGGAACTACGAACTAAGAACTGCGATCTGTTTCTAAGGAACCTATGCTGATTCTCGTGCTGGGCAAAGGAAAGACCGGATCGCTCGTCGCAGAGGTGGCGCGGGAGCGGGGCCACGGCGTGCGCGCTCTCGATATCGACGAGAATGCACGCGCGTCGGCGCTGACGGCGCCGAACCTGTCCGGCGTCGACGTGGTTGTAGACTTCACAACGCCCGAAGCGGCCGTGGAGAACATGCGCGCCGTGCTCGCCCTTGGCGGCCGTATCGTGGTGGGAACGACGGGGTGGTACGCGAAGTTGAACGAGATGAAGACGCACGCTGTACAGCGCGGCGGCGGCCTCTTATACGGAACAAATTTTTCCATCGGAGTGCAGAAGCTCTTCCAATTGACGGCAGAGTTGGCCAAGCTTGAAGGCTACCAATTCTCGATCGACGAGACACACCACACATCGAAGCTTGATGCGCCCTCAGGAACGGCGCTTACGCTGAAAGAGATTATTATGTCGGCGCAACCTGGAATCAACGTCCCGATTGAGTCGCACCGCGTGGGCGACGCCAAAGGCGAGCACATTGTGCGTGCCGTAAGCGACCACGACACATTGGAGCTTCGTCACGACGCGCACTCGCGGCGCGGGTTTGCGTTGGGAGCGGTGCGCGGCGCAGAGTGGCTCTGCGGCAAGCATGGCGCCTGGGAGTTCCGCGAAATCTTCGATCAGTTGTAAGACCGTCCCGCAACAGCGATCAGACATTTATCGCCATCCGCACTTCAACAATCGAACTCGCCTGTTGTTTCCGGTTTTCCCATCGCGCGAGACTCCTGAATGACGGAGTCGGCGAGTTTGCGAACACCGATTCACATTCGCTGCACCACGCCGTTATAAACTTGACCTGTCATGGAAACAACAGGGTGCGGTACGGCAATTGTGACGCCGTTCAGGGCGGATGGATCGGTGGACGAGCCGGCGCTTTGGTCGCTCGTCAATTGGCAAATCGAATCGGGCATTGATTTCATCGTGGCGTGCGGATCGACCGGCGAAGCGGCCACATTGGACGAGGAAGAGTGGCTGCGCGCTGTTCGTCTGACGATCGACGCGGCAGCGGGACGGATTCCGGTGTGGGCCGGATGCACGCACAACTCAACGCGCGTGCTGCTTCGACTGGCCGGGCACTTGCGGCGTATTCCCGGCCTGGCGGCCGTGCTTTCGGCTAATCCTTACTACAACAAGCCAACGCAGGAGGGCCAGTTCCAGCACTTCCTGGCTCTCGCTCGCGAGGTCGACCCTCTGCCCGTTTGCTTGTACAACGTACCGAGCCGGACGGGGACCAACCTGGAGCCGGAGACCGTTGCGCGGCTGGCCGCCGCGGCGAATAACATCGAGGCCATCAAGGAAGCGAGCGGAAGGCTGCCGCAATTTGCCGAGCTGGTGCACATCTTGCCGCGGGGATTCAAGATCTTCTCTGGCGACGACAACCTGGCGCTTGCGGCTATTGCCGTCGGCGCGCACGGCCTCATTAGCGTGGCGTCGAACGAAGCTCCAGCTGAGGTTTCGCGCATGATCCGCGCGGCGCTCGACAACAACTGGGGCGAGGCGCGCGAGCTGGAACGCCGGTTTTCGCGGCTGTTCGAAGCCAACTTCTGGGAGTCGAATCCCGCGCCGGTGAAGACCGTGCTGAGCCTGATGGGAAAGTGCGGCGATCATCTGCGGCTGCCCCTGGTGCCACCCACCGCAGCCACTCGCGCCAAGCTGGAGCGGCTGGCCGGAGAGCTGGGACTGCTGAAGCACGCGCCGATTCCCGAGGGGGTTCGCTCAGAGGTGTTTTGACAGGCCGGGGAAGGTGTTTTTTCTCGATTTGAGGCTGAGAAGGATCGGCCGGGCTGAGGCGGAACCGCTGTTGTTACTGGGGTAACTCGACCAGCGGCAAATATTTTCGGATATTGTTGAAACTTTTTTGCATCCTTGCACAACTTACTTGAACAGGCTAGTGTCTAAGTAGATCGACGGCACAAAGTGACTTAAAACACCCCCCTGCCG
>CAYYKV010000247.1:0-4594 GCA_964468605.1 uncultured Occallatibacter sp.
CGCCTTCGATCGACCGCGCATCGCCGGCCGACGACACCGTGACGTCCACCTTGTAGCCCGGCCAGCTGAACGGGGGCAACGTAGCCACTACAAACACCGCAGCCATGTTCTTCACCTGCATGTTGCTGGCGCTGTTCGATCCTGTCTGCGGTACGGTCACGCCCATCTTTTCGAGTGCCGAAACCAGCGTCTGTGCGGGAAACACCGTCTGCGAGCTGTCGCCTGTGCCCTTCAACCCAACCACCAGCCCGTAACCCACAAGCTGGTTATCGCGAATGCCTTCGATGGTGGTCACATCCTTGATCCGCGACTTCTGTCCCGGCTCCTGGGGCGGCGCAACCGAAACTGCCAAAAGCCAGGCTGCAACCAGCGCCATCCACCACCAGAAAGCGCGGCTCTTAAGATAAGGAGCGAGCCGGCTCCAATTGCGTTTGCCCGTCCTTTCCTGAACCGCGACTTCGATCGTCATGCCCGTTCCCTTGGTCCCTTGTTCCCGGCTTCTAGAACACCACCAGCTTTTCCAGCAAACGCACCAGCGGATTCGACCGGTAGGTGGAGTCGTTCACAATTCCCTTGCCCGCGACTTCGAGCTCAAGATCGGTCATTGCCGTCGAAAGCACCTGGTTCTGGTTGCTCACGTCCTCGGGCCGCACCAGGCCGCGCAGCGTGATCAGCTGCGTCTGCTGCGAGAAGGTGATTTGCCGCGTCGCTTGCACCACCAGCATTCCGTTGGGCAACACGTCGACGACTTCGGCGCCGAAGGTTGTCGCCAAACTCGAATCGGTCGTGCTCTGGCCCTGCGCCGTCAGCCCCGAGGCGGCGCTGGCGTTGACCAGGTTCTGCAAGGCGTTCGAAGCCTTCAGCGCGCCGAAGAGCGAAGTGACGCCGGAGTTGGCGCTCGAAGCGCGCGAGTTCTTGACCTGGCCGTCGGTTGAAGCGGTCAGGCTTTCGCCCACCACAATCATCACCACGTCGTGAATGCGGAAGGCCTTCACATCCGTGCCCAGGCGCACCAACTGGCCATTCGGGCTCCACAGCGATCCGGGCGTACGCACTTCCGCCGCCTGCTGGGCGCGCACCCGCCCGATGTAGGCGCGCAGAGCCTCCTCCGGCGGAGTCGCCTTGATTGCCGGCACCGCGGGGGCATGCTTCTTTCCCGATGCGACGCCCGGCAGAACCAGAAGCGCAGCTACAAAGATCTCGGTCATCCAGCGCGTCTTCACCGCTCGGCCTCGCTCTCCGGCAACATCTCCGCTTTTCCCGCCGCTCTTGCCACCGCGCGCACCACCTTGCCGCCAATCTTCAGTCGCGCCTTGAGCTCCGCCCCAACCGCCGCCGGCGTGAGCGCCACCGCTTCAAGGCGTGCCTCGACGACGGACGTGTGTTCCTCCACGATCAATGAGTCGCCTGCGTGAATCACGGGAGGGGGCGGAACGGCAGCGGAAGGGTGTACGGCTTTCCGCGCCGGATCTGCTTCCCATCTGCCCGCCAAGTCCGGTTTTCCATTCCCGATCCACATCATTCGCCCGGGCCCGCCCGGGTTCATCGCATCGCGGACGAGCAGCCAACGGTCTCCGGTTGCGGAATCGTCGATCTCCCGGATCACGAATCCCGAGATTTGTTCGAGCGGCGGCGAGCCGGCGATCGCGTTCTGGCACGAGGCAGGCAGCGGCGACTGAACCAACGGCGCAACGAAACCAGCCAATCCAACGAGGCCAAGCAAGCTCTTGAAGCGCAATGCCAATGTGGTCTCCTTTGCGGGTTCCGCCTTGCCAATTCCTCAATCAACACGTGCAATCAATGCGTCATATTGTTGACTTCGGAGTACATATCATCTGCCGCCTTGATCACCTTTGAGTTCGATTCGTAGGCGCGCTGCGCCAGCACCATCTGCACAAACTCGGTCACCACGTCCACATTGGAGTTTTCGAGGTACCCCTGCTGCAGCGTGCCCATGCCTTCAGTCCCGCCGGGGTTTCCCAGCACCGGATCGCCGGAGCTGAGCGTGGCCGTCAGCAGGTTCGAGCCCATGCTCTCGAGGCCACCGGGATTGGGAAACGTGGCCAGCTGAATCTGTCCCAATTGCGACGGGTTCTGCTGCCCGGATAGGGTCGCGTTCACCACGCCGTACTGGGTGATGGTGACTGCGGTCGCGTTGGACGGAATCGTGATCGTCGGAATCAGCGGGTCGCCGTCGGTGGTCACGATCGTGCCCTGGTTGTTCAGGTGGAACTGACCGGCGCGCGTGTACGCGATCGTGCCGTCGGGCCGCTGCACCTGAAAGAATCCCGCGCCCTGAATCGCCACATCGAGCGGGTTGTCGGTCTCGTTCAGCTCGCCCTGGGTATTGATCACCTCGGTCGCGGCTGACTTGGTTCCCAGGCCGATCTGGAGTCCCGCCGAGACCGTGTTCTGGCTCTCGGCCGCGCCCGGCGTCACCATGTTCTGATAGACCATGTCCTGAAACTCGAGGCGCAGTTGCCGGAACCCGGTGGTCGACGAGTTGGCCAGGTTGTTGGCGATGGTGTCGAGATTCATCTGCTGCGCGCTCATGCCGCTGGCTGCGGTATACAAGGCTCGAATCATTCTTTTCCTCGTTTTGGACTAGATCTTTGGGAGATCATCGATTTCTTCCTGGTCCCGGACTAAACCTTCGGAAGGTCCTCTGTGGCAAACTTGTTGAACTCCGTGTGAAACACGGTCAGCGCACGCTGCATCATCTCCGCCTGGCGCTGCATCACGATCAAGTTCAGCGATCCCTGGACCACATCCTGGTTGGCCGCCTCGAGAGCGCCCTCATGCACGGCCGCATCCTTGGCCGCAACGGGCGTCACGCCTGCCGGCGCTACGTAGTGATTCGCGCCCTCCGGGGTGAGCTCGGTTCCGGCAGGAAACGTGACGACACCCACGGTCGCCACTGCGCCGCCCGCCACCGACACCGTTCCGTCAGCGCCAACCGACACTTCGCCCGGTGGAATCGCGATGGGCTGGCCAGCCGCAGTGAGCACCGGCTCATCAGATTCGGTCACCAGTTGCCCGCTTTGCGTTCGATGAAAGCTGCCGTCTCGCGTGTAGCGCACGCCCTGCGGCGTTTGCACCATGAAAAATCCCTGGCCCTCAATGGCCAGATCGAGCGGGTTGCCGGTCTCTTCAAGCGCGCCCTGCGCCAGGCTCAGCCGGTCGCCGCCGAGCAGACCGTAGTTGTTCACCGTCTCGCCCAGCTGCGAGTCGAATTCGGAGCCGGGCCCGTCGGGCCCCAGCAGCACGGAGCGGAAGAACTCGCGCTCGGCGCGATAACCCGGCGTCTGCGCGTTGGCCAGATTCGCCGCCGCAGTGTCCAGCGCCTGGGTGCGCGCCACCAAGCCCGTCATCGCCGCGTAGTAGCCGCTGTCCATAACGGAGGGTTTTGAAGCAGAGGGCGGACCGAAAAGGCGTGGGAAGGATTAGAAGGAATTAGTGTGGGAGAAAGCAAATCCGCATTGGAACTGTCGGGCGTCGCGCGTCGAGCGAAGCTCCAATCATTGGCTCCGGTCCACAATCGACGATCGGCGATGAAGGGCCTTCAAGTGCCCGTTACCTGTTTTCTCAGTCCCTTGTTCCCTTGGTCCCTTGGTCGCTGCTTTACTGCAGCCCGTCGCAGACGATCGTGACTTCGAAGACTTCGTCCTGGAAACGGTAGGCGTGGTGAATCTGAAACTCCGGAGCCTGCACATGCAACTTGTAGTCATGGCCGGTGATCACCGCGGGAACCGAGAGCCCGGTATTGGCCGCCAGCTCCGGAACCTTGCCCTTCCACGACCCGGCCAGCATGTTGCAAATCTCGCCGATGCCGTCCTTCACCGTGTCGTCGATTCCGGTGAACTCCATGCCCGTCATCTGCGCGGCGATCTTCAGCGCCGTCCCGGCGCCGGAGCGAAAGACGCAGGCGCCGCTCAGGATTCCGCCGAATCCCACCACCGCGGTCACCGACTCCTTGTCCGCGACAGTGGGTCGCGCGTCGCGCCTGCACTCGAATCCCAACATTGTGCGGAAGACTTCTTCCACGCTCGCATCGAGATTCTGCGGATCGGAGACTTGCTGCACGGATTCACGCAATGAAACTGGCATCGTACGCTCCCCTGAACTTTCGCAGCTTGAACTTTCGCAACCTGGAACTTCGCAACCTGAGCCTGCTGCCCCTGTATCTGTCCCACTCTCGCGCCCAACCTCGCAACCGGCCTCCGCGCTTGCGATCCCTCTTTTGCCGCCACTTTGCCCGCCCGTGACAGAGGAACGCACACCATTCAACAGCACGGCACCCTCCCTTCGTCGCCGCAAGAGAACCTACGCAGCCAGCTCTCACTCGCGCCGCATCGTCGAACGCCCCCGGCCCGCATCTAAGCCGCGCCCACCAGCGGCAACACGCGCTCCTTCACCTGCTCGGCCGTGAATGGCTTGCGAATGTAGCCCTGCGCTCCGGCCTGAATGGCCTGCTTCACATGCTCCTCGCTCGATTCAGTGGTGATCATCACCACGGGAACTCCGGGAGCCAGATTCTGTGCGCGAATCTGGCGCAGAAACTCGAGGCCATCCATGGCGGGCATGTTGATGTCAG
>CAYYKV010000248.1:0-4589 GCA_964468605.1 uncultured Occallatibacter sp.
ATCACCCCTATATTCTGAGCGACGGTTCGCTGCTTCTGTTCGCGGACGATCAGCGTAGCTTCCGCGCCGGCCTCGCGTTCACTTTCTAGGCTTTCCGCCAAGAATTGAATAGAGCGCATCGATTCTACCGGAGTCTAGCGCAAGTGCGTTTCCGTTTGCAGGGCGCAAACTTCGCCGGCCCACTGCGCGACAATTTCTTCCGCTAAACGATCGTTGGCGACAGCCCGGACTTCTCCTCTTGAAACAACGAATCTACAATGGATCGTTATGAAAAGTTCCCGATTTATTCTTGCAGCTCTGCTTTGCACAGTCTGCTCTGTACGCCATTCGGTTCGGGCACAGGCCCCGGCTGATCCGCAAACGACCGCAATTTCGCGCGGCGATCCGATGCTGCAAGGATTCCTCGATCCGCCCAACGGAGCGCGGCCGCGCGTGTGGTGGCACTGGATGAACGGCAACATCTCAGACCAGGGAATCGTACTGGACCTGGAGTGGATGCACCGCGTGGGACTCGGTGGCGTAACCATCTTCGAGGGCGCCATCAACACGCCGCAGGTGGTTCCGCAGCGGCTGATTTACATGACCCCGGAGTGGAAGCAGGCGTTTAGAACCGCCGTGACCACGGCGAGGGCCAAGGGGATGGAGGTCGCCATCGCCAGCTCGCCGGGCTGGAGCGAGACCGGCGGACCCTGGGTGCCTGCGGCGCAAGGGATGAAGAAGATGGTGTGGACCGCGACGCGCATGGAAGGCGGGCGGCCTTTCATCGGCAAGCTTGCACATCCGCCACAGGTTGATGGAATCTTCCAGAACTTCGCGGTCTCGGGGCGGCGCGCAGCGGACGGAACGATCGTAACTCCTCCCGAGTTCTATGCCGACTCCGAAGTGATCGCGTACAAGATTCCCGGCGGAGACGAGGCGCAGGCGGATTTGAATCCGCAAGTCACTGCGAGCGGCGGAACGCCGAATGTGGCCGCACTCTCGGACGGCGATGTGAATACCGTGGCGCTTGATCTGCCTCAAGGCGAACCGGGAAAAGAGGGCTGGGTACAGTTTGATTATCGCCATCCGCAGGCGATTCAGGCGGTGACGCTCGCGAGCCTAAACGATGCCATCAGCGTCTTCGACCACGAGAGCAATGCAGTTGCGCCGTTCATCGAGGCCGGCGACGACGGCGTTCACTTCAAGAAAGTGGCCGACATTCCGTTTAGCAGCCTGGTGCAGCGGACGGTGGCATTCGACGCGGTAACGGCGTGGTATTTCCGCATCGTCTTTCCTGCGCAGCCGGCAGACGTGCCTGACCACGACCACAAAATCACCGAGCTGGTGCTGGCGAGCGGAGCACGGATGAACCAATGGGAGCAGCGCGCCGGTTACGCCAACGCGCGAGACTTCTACGCCATTCGCGATCCCGAGGTCGCGCCGCAGTTCATCGTGCCGCAGCAGGATGTGATCGACTTGACGAGCAAGATGAAGCCCGATGGAGCGCTTGAATGGACGCCGCCAGAGGGAAACTGGATGGTGCTGCGCATTGGTTATTCGCTCACCGGCCATGAAAACGGCCCGGCCCCGGTGGAGGCAACAGGGCTTGAAGTGGACAAGTTGAACCGCGATTCCGTGAAGAACTATGTTGACGGCTATCTCAAGATGTATGCGGATACTGTTGGCCCGGAGAACATGGGCAAGGAAGGAATCTCGTACTTACTCACCGATAGTATCGAAGTAGGACCGCAAAACTGGACGGATAACATCCTGGAGGAATTCAAGGAACGGCGGGGCTACGATGCGCGTCCCTGGCTGCCTGCACTTACAGGCGTAGTCATCAAGAGCACCGAAGATACCGACCGCTTTCTATGGGATTTCAGGCGCACGCTTGGTCAACTTCTCGCTGAAAACCACTACGGGGAGATTGCTGACGACTTACATTCCCACGGGATGAGTTACTACGGAGAAGCGTTGGAGTATCATCGCCCGTCACTGGGTGACGATGTGGAGATGCGCAGCAGGACCGATGTGCCTATGGGAGCGATGTGGACCTATGCGGGCAGCCCGGGGCCGGATATCGACTTCATCTCTGACCTGCGCGGCGCGGCATCTGTCGCGCATATCTATGGACAGAATCTGGTCGGCGCAGAGTCGATGACCTCGCGCGGCCCGGCATGGTCCTTCTCGCCCAATAGCCTGAAGAAGGTTGCGGACCTGGAGTTTGCGCTGGGCGTGAACCGCTTCGAGATTCACGAGTCCACGCATCAGCCAGTGCCGGAGATGGCTCCGGGACTGACCCTTGGCCAATACGGGCTTTGGTTCAATCGCAACGACACCTGGGCCGAGCAGGCCGGACCATGGGTGACTTATCTTGCGCGCTGCTCCTACTTGCTCCAGCAGGGGCATTTCTCCGCTGACGTTGCCTACTTCTATGGCGAGGAGGGTCCGCTAACCGCGGTCTTCGGATGGAAGGCGATCGATGACGCGCCGGATGGATACGGTTTCGACTTTGTGAACAGCGACGTGGTGCTTCACGAATTGTCGTTCAAGGGTGGACGGCTGGTAACTCCGGGTGGCACGAGTTACCGGCTTCTCTATCTGGGCGGGCGGAGCCGGCGCATGACGTTGCCCGTGTTGAGCCAGATCAAGAGTCTGGTTACCCAAGGCGCGATTCTTGTGGGCAGCCGGCCAACAGATTCGCCTAGCCTCGCCGATGATGAAAAGGAGTTTCAGCGCCTAGCGGATCAGCTTTGGGGAACGCGGTCCGCGGGTGGGCAATCGATGCGGAAGGTCGGGAAGGGCAGAGTGTATGCGGACATGAGCGCGAACGATGTTCTGTCGGCGCTCGGTGTCAAGCGCGATTGGGAGTACACGAAACCGGAAGCCGACGCGACGTTGATGTTGGTCCACCGCAAGCTCGATGACGGCGACGTTTATTTTGTCGACAACCGCCAGGACCGCGCCGAAGATGTGAGCGCAACCTTTCGTGTGGAAGGGAAAACGCCGGAGCTTTGGGATCCTGCAACGGGCGCGACGCAGCCGGTTTCGTACCGGATCGCGGAGGGCCGCACGACGGTTCCGTTGCATCTCGATCCGTACGGGACAACCTTTGTGGTTTTTCGCGCAGCGGCAACCCAGAACTCTCTTGAGCTACCTGTGGCGCACGAAACCGTAATCGATGGTCTGGATCCGGCACTCAACCGCGATTGGAACGTCAGCTTTCAGAGAGGCAGTGGCGCTCCTGAGGGCGTTGACTTCCATCGCCTCGTCTCCTGGACCGAAATGGCCCTTCCGACTTCGGACGACGGCGTCAAATATTACTCCGGCACAGCCACTTATTCGAAGACGATCGAAGTACCGGCAGACGATTTAGCGCAGGGTGCTCATCTCTGGTTGGATCTCGGCGATGTGCGAGAGATCGCAGAGGTGAAGGTGAATGGCGCAAATCTCGGCATTTTGTGGAAGACGCCGTTCAAGGTCGATGTTACCGGCGAGTTCAGGCCGGGCGAGAATCGCATTGAGATTAAGGTGACCAATCTCTGGGTCAATCGCATGATCGGCGACCAGCAGCCGTGGGCGTTGAAGAAATATGCGTTCGCCGATTTCACGCCCTACAAAGCCGATTCGCCACTGCTGCCGTCGGGACTGCTCGGGCCGGTACACCTGAGATCAGTCTCCGCAACTCAGGCTGCGAAGTAAGCCAAGAGGCACCGTAGAAAATACTTGCAATTTGCAAGAGATATTCGGAAGAATGGCAAAGCGGCGTTTCCCAAAAGGCGGTGTTATCGCCTTAAGCGTCGACTGGAAAAATTGAAGGTCTGCGGCAAGCAGGAGGTCAAAATGAGCGGTGTGCGAGTACTCGTCGGGACGCACAAGGGCGCGTTCGTTCTCAACTCCGACGGCAAGCGCAAAGACTGGACGGTGAGCGGGCCGTTTTTCGCCGGCTGGGAAATCTACCACATGAAGGGCTCGCCGGTTGACCCCAACCGGATCTACGCCTCGCAGACGAGCGGGTGGTTCGGGCAGTTGATCCAGCGATCGGACGACGGCGGCAAGACGTGGCATCAGCCGGGGTTGCCCAATGAAGCGATCCCAGCCCCGGGCCCTCCGGCGGCGCTGCCCAATCGATTTGTATACGACGCGTCGCCGGAGACGGGAAAGCCGCTGACCACGCACCAGTGGTACGACGGCACGCAGCATCCATGGGAGTTCAAGCGCGTGTGGCACATCGAGCCCTCGCTCACCGATGCGGAGACTGTCTATGCTGGCGTGGAGGACGCGGCGCTGTTTCGCTCGACCGATGGAGGCGAGAATTGGCACGAGCTCTCGGGCCTGCGCGGACACGGCACCGGTCCCAAGTGGCAGCCGGGCGCGGGCGGCTTGGGATTGCACACCATCATTCTCGATCCCACCGATCCCAATCGGATCTACATTGCCATCTCTGCCGCCGGCGCGTTTCGCACCAACGATGGCGGCGTGACGTGGAAGCCGATCAACAAAGGACTGCGCTCGCAATACATTCCCGATACCGACGCCGAGGTCGGCCACTGCGTTCATCACGTAGCCATGCACCGCTCGCGTCCCGATGTGCTGTTCATGCAGAAGCA
>CAYYKV010000249.1:0-4557 GCA_964468605.1 uncultured Occallatibacter sp.
CAGCGGTCGTTCAAGAGAATGCGATTGGGAAGGCCGGTGAGCGCGTCGTGCTCCGAGAGGTGACGCAGGCGCTCCTCGCTGCCGCGCAGAGCCTGCGTCTGCAGCGCTACGCGGTGGCGAAGGACAACGATCCAGACAAAAGAGCCGACAACCAGCAGGCCGACGAGGGAAAAGCTTTCCAGCGCGTGCTCCGATGTCCACCAGGTGGGAGCCTTGAGAACAGAAATGTCGTCAAGCGAGCGCAACAGGATGTGCACCGACTCGGGCCGTACCGCGCCCTCACTGAAGTTCGTGCTCAAGGAGTCAACCTGCACATTGCTGCACATTGCTGACGCCGGTAATGCGTACGAGACTGCCATCTTTCCAGGGCAGCTTAGCGCCGAGTGCCACATCTCTGGGTAGGATGGCGGGGAAAAGTACGCCGCCCGCGCGGAAGATGAGGGTTGGACCGGCGGCGGCAACATCGCGGCCAATCAGCTCGGCGTCGATCTGGACGAGTTTCCCATCCAGATCGCCTTTGACGGCCATATCGGCTGTAATGGCCATCGGCGCCGGAGGCGAAGCCGTGCCGCCGGCAGCGCGAAACTCCGCGTCTTCGAGTGAGGGCTCGAAGAGACTGATGACGGGAAAACCAACGACGTCGACAAAAGAACCTACGGGGACGGAGGCCGCTTGCGCGGTCTGCATACAGATGCCGTACCTGGCGTCCTGAATGCAGAGCACGCGGCCAGGCCAATCGAGCGTGACGGTGCCCTGCACATGAACGCGCTGCAGGAGACCGGGATCGGGCGAAAAGCGGAACAGTTGCGCGACGGGAACCGCGGGCAGCGCAAAGGGATCGCGCGGCGCCTGCTGCATGACGGTGACCTGGCGAAGCGTGGGGAAAAACAGGTGCACGCCCACCATCTGGCGGCGCTGGTTGAACAGCGGCGCCGCGTTGCCGTCGATGCGGACGAGGGAATCGACCAGCGAATCGTAGTTAACCCCGGCTTGGCGGACGGAGACCGCTGTGAGCGATCCGTCGTTGGCAGCAATGCCGAGAACGACATTCTTCAGTCCAAGGTGCGCGGAACGGACACGTCCTTCGACCTGGACCCATTGACCATCGAATGCGCCGGTGAGCAACTGCGTCAAGGATGCTTTCAGGGGATTCTCTGGGAGGCGGGACTGGCCGATTGCCCGCACCTGAATACCGCTGACAATGGGCGCGTAGTCGCCCGCATTGCTCACCCCAGTGATATCCACGAGGGTGCCCGGCTTGATGGAAAGGATGGGCCGTACGGGAACGGAGACGAAGACGCCGCCCGACGCGTCATGAACAAAGAGGGCGCCGTGCCTGGAGTCGATGTAGGGATCGTAGTAAGTGACGACGGCGCGGAGATGGACGGGAAGGTTGCGGGCAGCGTCTTCGGGCGGCAGGTTATGCACTCCCCGCGCCGTGACCAGGATGGGCGGCGTTCCCTGGGAGGCCGGTTTAGGCTGTGCACCTGCCACGAGGCAGGCTACAGCGAGCGCGACCAACGGCACAAACATGCGCCGGATCCGCATCCGATTCCTCCCATTGAATGCAGTTGACTTAGCCGCACGAAAAACGGCAGGCCAAAATCAGCCGCACCACGACACCAATAGCATCCATGCCAGGAATGTCATCGACCATTATGCTCCACAACTTGAGGAAATGGCAGGTTACCAGCGCGATGCGAACGAAAGTGGCAGAACTTGCCCGACAGTCGCAAGACGGAGTTTTACAGCGGAATCGGACCAAGGCGAAAGAAAATGCCGCAGACAGGGCTGGCTTACTTTTCTGTCAGCGCCGCCACCGGCACGAGCATGTCTTCCTTGCGCATGACGAGATTGGTGGCGTTCAGCGTGGCCAGCTCGAAGCCGTGTCCGTGAGTAATCGCGTCCGTCGGGCAGGCCTCGACACAGTAGCCGCAAAAGATGCAGCGGTTGTAATCGATGTTGTAGACCGCGGCGTAACGCTCCGACGAAGAGATCCGGTTTTCGGCGGTGTTTTCCGCGGCCTCGATATAAATGCAATTGGCCGGGCAGGCAGCGGCGCAGAGAAAACAGGCGACACACTTCTCCATGCCGTTCTCGTCGCGCTCAAGCACGTGCGCGCCGCGGAAGCGTTGCTCGAGAACCGCTCCGCGCAGGGGGCCCTTGCCGTCGGGGTAGTTCTCCACTTCGGTGGGCGCAAACATCTCGCGCAGGGTGATGCTCATGCCCTTGGCGATGCCGGCGACGTTGCGCACAATCGACATGCGTCCAGTATACGATGGACGTTGGAAGGCTTTTTCGATGCGATCTGGCGTTTGTACCGCTATCTTCTTGTCGCTGTTCGGCCTTGCGGCGATTTCTGCGCAGACATCGGCGCCGAACCCATCGCAACCAACGCCCGCCGGCTCGATGGACGGTATGGACATGAGCAAACCTCCCGCCAATGGCAATCCGAGCGACGCAGCCCCAGCGAAACCCATGGACATGAACCATGGCGACTCGATGCAGATGGGCGACTGCAAGATGGACATGGGCGGCGGCTCGGATGCGGGCAAGCCGATGGACATGGGCCACTGCATGGCGATGATGAAAAGCGGGAATGCCGACCTGGCGATGATCCCGCCGGGCACGCTTCGCGTGACTTTGGCCGACAAGTCGACCGACTGGACTGCAGACAAGCTGGCCGCGCTGCCGCACACGACCGTCACCGTCCACAATGAGCACACCCAATCCGACGAGACTTACTCCGGCGTGCCGCTCATCGCGCTCCTCACGCCGTTGGGTGTGAGCGACAAGCCGCACGGCAAGGACCTGCGCTTGTACGTAGTCGCCGGGGGTTCAGACGGCTACGAAGTCGTCTACGCGATTGGCGAAGTGACGCCCGACGTGCACGACGCCACGGTGATCGTGGCTGACATTGAAAATGGAAAGCCGCTGACCGACGATGGGCCGCTGAAGCTGGTGGCTACTGGAGAGAAGCGCCCGGCGCGCTGGGTGCGCAACCTGGTGGCGATCGACGTGAAGACAGTAGAGTGAGACTTGCGGCCGTCCGCAAGCCGCCGCTTTTTGGCGCGACAAACCAAATGACGTCGTTCAAGGTGCGCACCCCAGGAGTTGAATGGCCTGGGGTGCGCGAAGCGGCGCGATGATTGCTTTTTGCGAACAGTGAATTTTTAGCGATGCCCACCCCGGCTGCCGCCGCTCCCGTGACTCTGATTCGATGACGCGGGCCTTGAGCTGTGATCTGCCGGAATCGGCCGACTGATGGCCGGTGTTGGGGGCTGCCCGTGGTTCTGCGCCGCATATTGCCCGCGCACCGCTCCGTAGTTCTGCGCGTGTTGCACCTGCGTGTTCATGCGCGGAGCAGTTGGCTCGTGCGCCGCTTCCCGCTCTGCCGGCTGAGGCCGGGCCTGCACTCCCCCTCCGCCGCGGTAACTGGGGCGCGAATTGTTGTTGCCTCCGCGATTGTAGGATCCGCGATTGCCGGCGTTGTAGTTGTACGTGTTGTGGACGACACGCACGTTGATGTGGTTGTACGCGCGGTTATAGAAGAAGTGGCCGCTGTTCCAGTAGCCGCCCTCGTAGCCGAGGCCGATGTAGCCAAAGCCATAGTTGATGCCGCCGTAGAAGCCGATGTGCAGGCCCCAGTGGCCGGGATAGAAGAGATAGCGGCCGCCGTAAAAGCCCCAATAGCCCGGCGTCCAGAGCCCGCCAACGTAAGGAGGCTCAACCCATGCGCCCGGCACCCAGTAGTAGCCGCCAGCGCCCCAGGCCCAGTAGCCCGGGGTCCAGATGTAGCCGTCGCCGGGCGCTGGAGGCTGATCGTAGTCGGGAAGCGGCGGGGGCGCTTCCGTTGCCTGTTCTGTCGGCATCTCTGCGTAGCCTGAATCATCGGGCGGCTGGCCAGCCGGCTCGGTCGACTGATCGGGCGGCGGCGGAGCTTCAGTGGTGTAAGACGGCCCACTCGGCGCCATGTTCGCTGCTGCGGGGTCGGGCCCCTGGTCTGCCGGATTCTGGTCTGGCGGGGCCTGGTCCTGCGCGACTGCGGCGGCAGCAAAGGCCGTGGGAATCGTGGACTGGTGGAACGCGGCCAGGCAAAGGGCGGCCGCAGCTGCGAATGAAATCGCAAAGGCAAATCGAGAGAGGTGTTTCATATCTACCTCCTGGTGGCGGGTGTTGCCCGTGGTCACTCAGTCTAACGCTTCGTACGGACCAGCGGCTATCTCCCCTGTATTAAAGAACACGAATGCGCGCAATTAGTGGCGGACTGCGGGCGGCAATGAGCCGCCTCGGTTGTTGACCGACGCGGAAGTGCACGCGCGCCGATCAAGGTGACATCCGCGGAATCTGCCGCGGATGCCCTGCGAACTGCTACGACTTGGGGTGGTCGTCTTTGCTTTGCGGAGCCGGCTTGCTTTGTGGAGCTGGCTGGCGTTGAGGTTGTGGAGCTGCCTGGCGTTGTGGAGGCGCCTGACGCTCCTGCGGCTGCGGAGCCGGTTGACGCTGTGGCTGCGGAGTTGCTTCGCGCTGCGGTTGCGGAGCTGCCTCGCGCTGCGG
>CAYYKV010000250.1:0-4528 GCA_964468605.1 uncultured Occallatibacter sp.
TTTGAAGTTGTCATGAAGGGCCTGAGCGGGCTTGTCGATGGCGAGCACTATTTTGACACGTTTGCCGACGACGCTATCTTCGAGTCCCGCTATCACTTCCCCGGCTGGCCTCTCATCATTCGAGGACGCGACAATCTGGTCGCCAGTCTCGCCGGATACGGAAAAACCATCCGCGTTCACTCCGCTGACGCGCTCGTTGTACACCGCAGTCACGACAGCCGTGTCGTGATCCTCGAATACGAAGTGCACGGCAAGATTCTTTCCACCGGCGGCCCTTACGACAACAGGCTGATCTCCGTCGTCACCATTGAGAACCGCAAGATTGTCCACTGGAGAGACTACATGGACTCTCTGGCTGCCTGGACGGCGCTGAATCCCGCTAAGTGATGGAATTCACCGCCGCTGCCACCCCCGGCTTTCCCGCATCAGGGTCGATGCTGCGAGAACGAGTTCATTAGTCGTCCACGTCAGCGGTGGTAGGCGCCGGTTTGTTGAAATCGCTCGCCGGGCGAACCTTCTTCTCGCCGGGGAACGGGATCTTAAACCCGGTAGCCTCATACCAGTCATAGTGGCTGACGGTGTCCACGTCCTCTGAGTCGGGATTGTGATATTTGCCGGCGAAGATCTCCGCCTTCTTCTTGAGCCAACCAGCCTCGAGAGCCATGACCGCCGGGCCGGCGTGCAAGCCCATCATCGAAGGGCTGGGGGTGTTGAGGCTGAGGTTCGACGGGACCACATACCCCGCAACGCCGTAATACAGCGGAACTCCGTTCGGGACGTGTGTCCACGGCAGAAAGTTCACCGCGGGCGGATTGTCGACGAAGAGCGTCCTCATGGGCGAGGCCACCAGGTCGTTCTGGTTCATGGGCGTCAAACCGAGAATTTGCTCGATCGTACGCGTCACATTGACCTGCGTATAAAAGGTGCTTTCTTCGGTGACACCGGCCCCGGTGCCGTCGGAGTTTACCTTCTGCACAACGTAGGGACTGATGACATAGCCAGGGCTGCGGTGACCGTCCACGTGGTCCACGCCTGTTTGCGCGTCGTCCTCTTCGACGAAGATCGCCGAGTCCTTCCATACCGGGCTGTGGCTGATGGCGTCGACAAAGCGGCCAAGGGCCAGGTCGTTATCGGCCTGCATGGCTGTCGCGTTCGGCGGGCCGCCGGTGTGGTCAGAGCTGATCCAAATGAACTCCAATTGGGGAACCTTACCGGTCGTAACGTCCGTCTGGAAATCCTGATTCCAGACGTCGAAGCGATACTGATCGGGGATGCCCAGATCGAACTGCGGGTAGTTCTGGACCGCGTACTTCATCACGTTCGGGAGCGGGGAGAACGAGCCGATATCGTTGTAGTACTGGAGCTGCGGCTCTTTGCCATTCTCGTATTCCAGTGCGTCGCTGTAAAACTGGCTCCAGGTCGGCTCGCAGCTGTCCGAAACAACAAACGGTAACGCAACGGGTTTACCGCCGCCATTGTAGCCGTTAGCTTGCGTCAAGTTTGTCGCAGTACAACCCGGCACGCTAAACGTGTTGTATTCGACGTACTCGCCGTAGATTTTCATCTTGATGCCGGCTGCGGCCGCCACATCGAACAGGTGGCCCTTCTTCTGATAAGCGATCGCATCGCCTCCGTTGGAGGGGTAGTCACGGAGCCAATCCGGCGATTGGATGTCGTCGCCGTAGGGCGCCATGGCCTGGAGAATCCAGTTATGACCGTCAGCCGACTGGCGGCTCGGGTCGTAGAAGTTGTCCAGCAGCGGGAAGCGCTGCACCAGAGTGTGCGCGTTGGGCGTTACGACTTCTCCGCCGTTTTGGGCCAGGGCTAGAGCGCCGTCACCGAAAACCGCCAGCGCGGGGTCGCCATTGCCGCCGGCCACGTCGCCCAGCACCTGATCGTAGGTGCGGTTTTCGCGGATGATCAGGAACACATGCTTGATCAGCGACGGATCACCGATCTTGTCCGGGATTGCGACCGCCTTGGTCGATGGATTTCCCCCCGCCGCCGACCAGATGTTCTGCGCCAGATCCCAGTGGTTATTCTGGAAGACCTGCTTCGTCATCGCGTCGAGGGTCGAGCGGCTGGGCACGGGGACGATGCTGACGGTGCCAAGGTCTTGGTGGGTGTTAAAGTCGGTCACGCCAAATTCATTTCCGTACGAATTCTCGGCCGTGTTGGTCGCAGGGGCTGCCACTCCGAAGCCCGTGGTGCCGATGCCCTTGTCGTTGGCAACAAGCAGCACGTTGTCCACCGTGTCCAGCACGACCGAGGCCGGCGCATAGCCGACAGGGACCATGCCCCTGATGGGACTCCAGGACAATGCGTTGAGGTCGACGACAGCGATCGCGTTGGCGTTGTAAAGCGCGACGTAGGCGATGTTGTTTGCCTCATCGACGGCAATCGAATTTGGTCCGGCGCCGTAGGCCGACCTCTCTTTTCCCGGCACGCCGATCGGTAGCCCGAGGTCGATCTTCCGCACCTCCTTGTTCGTGGTCGTGTCAATCACGGAGAGGCTGTCGCTATAAGCATTGGCGACCAGCAGGCGCTTGCCCCAGAACGCCATACCGGTCGGATGCAGGCCGGTCTCAATGCTGCCGGTCACCGTAAACGAGCTCAGGTCGACCACGGAAACGGTGCCGGTGGACGTGGAGCCGGTTGGATATGCGGCGACAACCGGGGTGCCGTTGGAGTATTCCTGGAAGTCGTTCGCCGTAGCAATCCGGCCGCCCTCGTTGGAAACGTAGGCAGTCTTGCCGTCCGGCGAAATCACAACGCTGTGCGGCACGTTGCCGACGCGGATCTCCGGACCTTCGACCGGTGTCGGCGCGGTCAGATCGATCTTGGTCAGCGTATTGTTGTTGTCCAGCACCGCATAGGCAATCTTGCCATCCGGCGAGATCGCGATGCCCATGGGATAGGAAGTAAACGTCTCATCCGAGAAAATCGAAAAGGGGTAGCCGCACGGGATTTCAAAGCTGCCCGAGCTCCCCGCGGGACTGTTCGCGAAGCAGGTGACATTGGTCAGAGAACCGGCGGCGTTCACGTCAAGCGGGACCTTGACTTGGGCGTAGTCTGAGAGGAACCCGGTCCTAGCATCGACGCTGGCGATGGCAACGTAGCTGCTGTCCTGGCTGAAAAACAGGTACTTGCCGTCCGGCGTGTAGGCGATGCCGGTTGAACTTCCGTTCTTGGTGCTGAATGGTTGGTAATTCTGCAGCACAGCGCCGGTCTGGGTGTTGAAAATCGTGACCGCCTGTGGGGCGCCCATCTGGAGGACGGCAGCGGTGTGCGTGCTTGCATTCGGGTTCAGCGCGAGCGCCTTGGCACGCGTCGTGATGCCGAGGTAGACCTGGGTGCCGGCGGGGGTAATGATTGCGCCGTCGCTGACGACCCACGGCTTCGGCAAGGGTTGGGAATAGGTCGGGCCGGCGCTCGCGTTGGTGTTCTCGCCAGGTGCATACTTCGGGAACTGCACAGACTGAGCGATCGCCGGAATGCTCAGCCCCGCCGCCAGCAGGCCGGCCAGTGGAGGCAGCAGGTTCATCGGAGAATGATTTCGAGTGACCTTTCGGGACATAGATTGTTTTTCCCTTCGACCTTTTCATCAAGCAACCCGGAATCGGCAACTCGACACGGGAAGTAGGAAGCAGGCGGAAGCCTTCCCTTCGATTGCAGGAGATGGCGCAACGGGAAAGCAGCGCCAACGAGCCTAGTCTAGAACCGTGTAATCGACGCCAGCGTAACAAGCGAATGAAAGTTTTATCATCCGGTGCAAGTGCTTGCATGCGCGTTTCAGCCATCAGCTCTATAGAAATTCCAACAGGGCCCGGAAGGAATAAGTCCCGGTAAACGCCGCTGTCGCCAGAAAAGGCTCGCCGCCCTTCATCGTCGACTCCGCAAGTCTCTCCCAGTCAATTTTTCCCGCAAACCGCTGAAAACAAGGCGTAAAGACTTTCCCACGTTTGCCGATCATTTCCCGCTCCCGGCGCATAATGATCGCAAGAATTCCAAAAACCGGCATTTATCGCGGCGGACCCTCCCTTGCGGGAACGGCCTCTAACCCAAAAACAGAGCCAGTTTTTCCCCTTAAAAGTCGGCACATTTACGGCTTGACGGTCATCTTTCCGACGCCGTCGCGATAGTGGCTGGCGATCTGGAACGCCTCATCGATGCGATCAAGATCTCTCGAATGCGTGAGCAACGGCGCAAACCACGCGGCGTGCGCGCCCAGCAGCTCCAGCGCCTCTTTCGTCTCGTGGTTCGATCGCCGCACGTTGAAGAGCGTCAGCTCCTTGCACCGCATGGCCGATGCATCCAACTGCACGAGCGCTCCAGTAGGAATTCCGGTCAGCACCACGCGGCCGGCGTTGCGCGTGATTTGAGCGGCCTGGCTGGTGGTCCCCTCTCCAGCCGCGCAGTCGATCGTGCAGTCCACGCCGCGCTGCCCCGTCGCGCGCAGAATCTCTTCGACCGCCTCGCCCGGCTCGAGCACCACGTCGGCGCCAATTCCGCGCGCCAGCTCGCGGCG
>CAYYKV010000251.1:0-4511 GCA_964468605.1 uncultured Occallatibacter sp.
GCGCCACACCTGTCAGGCGCCGCTGGTTGATGAAGCTCTGTGAACTTGGGAACAACAGCATGCATAGCGGAGGTAAAGGCGGGACCGTAGTTGTAGTCTCCCCCAAACTAAGCGGAATACTAGTCCCCTGAAAATACGACTGGCAACACCTGAAAGGGAAAAGATGGGCGGGGGACGCAGCATGTGCAAAAGTAGTATTCACTAAACTTAAAGAGATATTCACTACACGAAATTTGTAAGCCAGCTCACCATAAAGGGCTCAAATGAGGCGATTTGGGCCAACGATTGCAAGCCGGGGATTCGGCCCTCAATCCGGCCTCCAGCCCCAGTCGGCCAGTTGCGGCCCTTGTTTTCCACAAGGGTCCGGAGCGGACAGCCAATCCCTCCGAAGCAGTGGGCGGCTCCGCGCAGTGCGGGCGGAGGTTGGGTTGAACACGCTCATCCCCAAAAATTGAGCAAAATTGAACAGTTTGGCCGAATGAAAGCCGATATGCTCGGGAGAACCTTGGGAAATGACGAGGGTGCGAGATGCCTGCGACACAAAAACCAATCTTCCAACATCGACGCAAAGCAGACGGAACCTACGAATCAATTTGCCCCTTTTGTTTGGCCACAGCAGCCACGGTCAAATATGAATGGGTATTGAGTCGCCTGGAATGTGCTCATGTATGTGAGCCGTCGAACCTCGACCGCGCCAGTCAAGGATCATCGCCGCTCTCAGGGGACGGTCGTGGTTCAAGTTTGGAATCCACATAGCCTATAGGCTTTTCCACCAAACGGTGAGCGATATTGCCCAGAAGAGGCGAATCGAAGCGGATATTGTTTGGCAAACCTTGGCAAATAAGGAGGGTGAAAGATGCTCAGCCTGTTGAAACCAAGCTTTCCACATCGACGCAACGCCGACGGGAGTCACGATTCGATTTGTACGATGTGTTTGGCGACAGTCGCCACCGTTAAGAGTGAAGGGGAACTGGCTCGCCACGAATCTGCCCACGTATGTGAGCCGTTCAACCTTTATCGAGTCAGTCACGGACTGCTTTCAATGCGAAGGGAAGCCCAGTAGTTATCCGGGAAGGGCGACCTGTTCTTCGATTGCAGAAACATGACCGATCAATCCTGTTTCGATCAAAGGGATGATTCTGTGCGTCCGTGCCTTGCTTGAGCCTCGGGAATGCACTGGTCGACCCTATCCGCGGGCCTGTGTGTTTTCAGCCTCACCCACGACTGCCCGCGCCGCTTGATCGATTCATGACTGACTCTAGTAAACTCAACGGCAGAATGTTTCGATCTTCCCGCTTCTTTCATCGCTCCCCGTCCGCACCAACTTTGATCGCGCTTCTGGCAATTCTCGCCGCCGGGGCGTCATTGATCGGCACGACTGCGGATGCGCAGGGCACGCATCTGTGGCAGCAATCGCAGATGGAGCAGTTTGAAAAGGGCACGCCTGCAGGCGTATCGATTGAGAGCGATGGTCACCTGCGGCAGGGGCCCGGACTGACTGAGCTCGTGACCACGCCATCCACTTTTGTGTGGTCCCTGGCCGTGGATAAGAACGGCCGCGTGTTCGCCGGCACCGGGTCGCCGGCAAGCGTTCTGCGTCTTGGCGCGAAGCCGGGCGACAAGCCATTCACGCTCTTCGAGACGAGAGATCTGAGTGTGCAGGCTTTGCAATTCGGGCCCGACGGCTCGCTCTATGCCGCCACGGTGCCGGGCGGGAAGGTTTACAAGCTCAACCCGGACGCCACAAACAAACAGGATGAGTCCAATGCGACGGTTGTCTTTGATTTGGCCAAGCCGGATGCAACGGCCGTCGACTCAAAGACCAGTTCTTCAACGCCGGGCGGGCAATCGCTCTACATCTGGGATCTGACGTTCGATTCCGCGGGGCGAATGTACATCGCCACCGGCAATCCGGGAGCGGTCTACCGCGTTGATCCGAACAAGCCGGGCGCGACGCCCGAGTTGTTCTTCAAGAGCGATGAGGCGCACATTCGCACGCTGGCCTGGGACGCGAAAGGCAATCTGATCGCAGGCTCGGACGGCTCCGGCCTTGTCTACCGCATCGATGCGCAGGGTAAAGGCTACGTGCTCTTCGAGGCTCCACGGCGCGAGATTACCTCCATCGCGATCGGCGGCAACGGAACCATCTACGCAGCCTGCGTGGGCGACAAGAGCCGCAACCCGCTGCCTCCGCTGCCGGTGCAAGGAATCTCCTCCGTCACCATTACCGTGGTTCAGCCGCAGTCATTGCAGGCGGCGAACGCCAGCGCGTCTGTTCCGGAAGGAACGGAGATCTACGCACTCACCGAGGGCGAGGCGCCACGCGCGCTATGGACGAGCAAGGATGCGATTGTTTACGCGCTCGCCGCCCGCGCTGACGGGCTTCTTGCGCTGAGCGGCAATCGCGGACAGATCTATCGCATTCAGGACGACGGCAGCTATGCCGACGTCGGTCATTTGCAGGCGCAACAGGGCCTGAGGTTCGCGTCCGGACCAAGCACTGAGAGTCTTTTCATCGGCACTGGCAACACGGGCAAGGTCGTTACGCTCGGCGCATCGGACACGCATGAGTACGGCAGCGACATTCTGGATGCCGGCGCCTTCGCGCGCTTTGGCCGCGTCGAGATTGAACCGGACTCATCGGGCTACGACATTCTGACTCGCACGGGCAACGTGGAGCAGCCCATGCGCGGCTGGAGCGACTGGCAGCCGCTCGCGAACGGCGCCGTGGCCTCGCCTCCGGGCCGATTCTTGCAGTGGAAGGCCGTGCTGCACGCGGGCGGCGAGCTGGGCAGCGTCGGGGTCAACTATCTGCCCGTGAACTCCGCGCCCGTTGTCGATGACCTGATCGTGGTTCCCGGCGCGCGCATCAATCCACAGGCAAACTTCTCTCAGAATCAAACCATCAATATCACGTTCCCGTCGTCGAACCAGAATTCGGGGATCTCGTTTGACGGAAGCACGAGCCAGCCTCTACAAGCCATCAAGGATCGGACTGCGGTCACTGTGCGCTGGGCGGCGCACGACGACGATGGCGACACACTGGTCTACTCGCTGCTTCTGCGCGGCGATGGCGACTCCGAGTGGTGGCCGCTGAAGAAAAAAATCAAGGAGCAGGCCTATAGTTTCGACGCGACGCTGATTCCCGATGGCGGTTACCGCATCAAGGTGGTCGCCTCGGACGCGCCTTCGCATTCGCCGGGCGACGCCCTCACGGGCGAAAAGGTGAGCGATCGATTTGTGGTGGACACAACACCGCCTGTGGTGTCGGCGATCAAGACTGAGCCCGGCCCGGTGACCTGCCCGCCACCCGCCTGCCCGATGACCGTCAATGCCAATTTCGACGCGGACGACTCGACCTCGCCCATCGCGCACGCGGAATACTCACTCGACGCCGGGCCGTGGCAAACGATCGATCCCGTCGGCAAAATCTCCGATTCGAGGCATGAGCACTACAGCTTCAACTTTACTGTGCCTTACGAAAACGGAAAGCGCGGCGAGCATCTCGTCACTGTGCGCGTCTATGACCGCTATGACAATGTGGGGCTGGCCAAAACGATCATTCCCGCGCAGGGGCAGTGAGAGTAGCGGCGGCTTTCAGGGCGGCGACGGTACAAAAGTCAGGCTGAGCGAATGCGATTTGAGCTTTACGTGGCGGCGCGGTACCTGAAGGCCAAACGGCGGCAGGCCGTTGTGGGCGTCGTCACGGCTATCTCGATCGCCGGAGTGACCGCGGGCGTTGCGGCGTTGATTATCGCTCTGGCCATCACGAACGGGATGCGGCGCGATCTGCAGGACAAACTGCTCGGCTCCAGCGCGCACGTGCAGTTGATGCAGATCGACGGGCGCGGCATTCCCGATTGGCAGGCGCTCATCGCGCGTCTGCGCAACGTGCCGCACGTCGTTGCAGCGTCTCCCGGATTGTACGAACAGGTGCTGGTGGCTCGCGGCGCGCGCGATGGCGGCGCCATGATTGAGGGCATTCTGCCCGATGATGAGCGGACCGTCAGCGATCTGCTCGCAAAAGCCACGCCGGGCTCGATTCAAGCGCTTGAGCCGCAATCCGAATCGACGTCGACGCAAAGTACGGGGCTGCCGCCGATCGTTCTGGGCAGCGATCTGGCCCAAACGATTGGCGCGTCCGTCGGCGATTCGGTGCTCATCATCAGCCCACAAGGCGAGTTGACGCCGATGGGTGTGATTCCAAAATACGTGCGCTTCAGGCTGGCGGGCACGTTCCACTCGGGCTTCTATCAATACGACGCGCAGATGGGCTTCCTGCGCCTGGCTGACGCGCAGCATCTTTTCGATGAGCCTGATCTGCTTTCTGTCATCAGCTTCAAGGTGGACAACCTGAACAACGCGCCGGAGATTGCGCGCGCCATTGAGCAGGCCGCGGGGCATGGCTACATGACCACCAACTGGACCGACGAGAATCGGGAACTTTTTCGCGCCCTCAAACTCGAACAAGTGGTCACGTTTATCGTGATCGCGCTCATCGTGATCGTGGC
>CAYYKV010000252.1:0-4510 GCA_964468605.1 uncultured Occallatibacter sp.
CCGCAGCCGAGATGCAGGCCTGCGATCGCGCCACCACGGAGCGGTTTGGAATTCCTTCGATTCAATTGATGCGGGCTGCTTCTTCCGCCGTGGCGACGTTTGCGCGCCAACAGTTTCCCAGCGCGCGGCGCGTGACGGTGATTTGCGGGCGGGGCAACAACGGCGGCGATGGCATGATGGCTGCACGGCTGCTTGCCGATGCAGGACTCCAAGTGACCACCGAGCTATTAGGCGCTCCAGAACAACTGACGGGCGATGCCGCCATTGCTTGGAGCGAACTGAACAGTCCGAAGCATGGACAGACCCATGTCATTACGAATGCCCGGACGCTGGCCGAACACAACGATGCGCTGAACGCCGACCTGATTGTGGACGCGGTGCTCGGTACAGGGTTCAAGCCGCCGCTAAAGGGGCTTGCTTTGGAGGCGCTCAAGTGGGTGCAACGGGGGCGCGGAAAGATTCTCGCAGTTGACTTGCCCTCAGGCTGGCCTGCCGATGAAACGAGCGCAACGTTCGCGGGGCCTGTCTTTCCTGCCGACGCGGTCATCACTTTTACAGCACCCAAGCCGGCACACGTCTTTGGGCAATTGACCAGGCGCTGGGATCAACCGGTGGTCGTCGCGCCCATCGGCTCACCGGACGCGGCGATCGTTTCCGCGCTCAACATCGATTGGGCAGGCTCGTCGCTTGCCCTGTCGCAAGCTCCGCGCGCGGCAGCGGCTAACAAGGGCAACTTCGGTCACGTGCTGATTGTGGGCGGCGCGTTCGGGACTGCCGGAGGCAAGGCTGGCGCGCCGGCGATGGCTGCTCTTGGTGCGATGCGGGCAGGTGCGGGGCTGGTGACGGCGGCGGTTCCGGCGCCGGCACTGCCGGTGCTGGCATCGTTCGCACCCGAACTGATGACCTGGCCGCTGGCGCCGACGAGGGAGGGCCAGATAGCGGCAAAGAATCTTGAGGAGAAGCGAATCGCCGAGCTGATCGCCGGAAAGTCCGTGATCGCCATCGGGCCGGGCTTGGGCCAGGGCGCGGAGACAGCCAAATTCGTCGTGGGACTTCTTGGCGCGACAAAGATGTCCGCGGTTGTCGACGCGGACGCGTTGAATGTTCTTGCTGTGAAGCCGTCACTTATCAAGAAATTGGCCAAAGGGCGAACGATGGTATTGACGCCTCATCCGGGAGAGATGTCTCGGCTGGCGGGAATCGACGTGGCCACTGTTCAGGCGAACAGGCTTGAGACGGCGCGCAACTTTGCACAACGCATGGACGTAACGCTGGTACTCAAGGGTGCGCGGACGCTCATTGCGCATCCCGATGGCCGGGCATCTGTGAACACTTCCGGGAATCCGGGAATGGCCAAAGGCGGCAGTGGTGACCTGCTCACCGGGCTGATTGCGGGGCTGCTGGCGCAATTTCCTCGCGAGCCCGCGAGAGCCGTGGAAGCCGCGGTTTATCTGCATGGTCTGGCCGCGGATCTGGCCGTGCGTGACGCCGATGAACACACGCTGCTGCCCACCGATTCCCTGGCACAATTGGCTCCGGCGTTTCAATCCAGAGCGCATTATTTTGATGTGGACGGTAAAACCGGGTATGTTTGGTTGCAGGGGCATTGCATGCAGCAGCCTAAAAGTGCGGCCAGCCGCCCTGCATGAGGTTCAACGATGACCGAAGCCGCAACTTTGGCTGAAGGCAGAACGTACGAGTTCACCACGCAAAGCGGCGCGGACACGATTGCTGTGGGCCGCAAGCTAGCCGGTCTGCTCAAGCCTCCACAATTCCTGTTGTTGCGTGGCGAGCTGGGTACGGGCAAGACGACGCTGGTGAAGGGCATGGCGCAAGCGCTGGACGCTGCCGAACCCGACGAAGTCACCAGTCCCACCTTCACGCTCATTCACGAATTTGACGGCTCGCAAGATGGCAAGCCAGTCAAGCTCTATCACCTCGACGTTTATCGACTGGAGAGCGAGCGGCAACTGGAGACGCTGGGCCTTGACGATCTGCTGACGTCGGATGCGCTCGTTGTCGTGGAGTGGGGCGAGAAGTTCAAGAGCATCAAGAAGCGCGCCACGGGAGAGATCGTCATCGCCACGGAGGGTGGCGACGCGCGGAAGATTACGGTGACGCTGAAGGAATGAAAGGTCAGCAGGTCAGCCACGGGCGGCGTCTGTCCGGGTGTCACCTCTTCGACGCGTCGCGCCCTTTCTTAATCTTGCATGGCCTGATACAAGTTCCTCGGGGAACCCATGAATCGCATTCCATTCGCAGAAGTGCAGGCGGCGCTCGCAAGCGTCCTGTGCAACCTCGGATTCGCTCCCGACCGCGCAGACACTTGCGCGCGCTTGTTTGCCGAGACCACGCGTGACGGAGTGTACACACACGGCATCAATCGATTTGCACGCTTCGTGGTCACGATTCGCAACGGCCGAGTGATTCCCGATGCCGAGCCCGAAGTCACGGCGCGATTAGGTGCGGTGGAACGCTGGGATGGCCATCGCGGACCAGGCAATCTGGCTGCGCTGGCCGCGATGGAGCGGGCCATCATTCTGGGCCGCGAGCACGGTGTGGGGTGTGTTGCGCTCGGTAATACAAATCACTGGATGCGCGGGGGAACCTACGGCTGGCAAGCCGCCGAGGCAGGGTCGATCGGCATCTGCTGGACCAACACGATGCCCAACTTGCCGCCATGGGGCGGTGCGGAGCGCGTCATCGGCAACAATCCGTTGATCATCGCGGTGCCCCGGCCGGGCGGGCCAGTCGTCCTCGACATGGCCATGTCGCAGTTCTCCTATGGCGCTCTCGAAAGTTACCGGAAGCGCGGCGAGATGCTTCCGGTGGATGGCGGCTTTGACGCGAATGGCAACCTGACGCGCGATCCCGGAGCCATTGAGGAATCGTGGCGGCCGCTGCCGGCCGGTTACTGGAAGGGGTCTGGACTTGCCGTTGTACTGGACATGATCGCTGCCATGATGACTTTGGGCCACGCGACCTGCCAAATCCCCTCGGACCCAGTGCTCGAGACCGGAATCTCGCAGATGTTTCTTGCACTCAACCCCGGCGCCTTTGGGCCTGTACCGGAAGTCGAGAAGATTGCCGACGCTGTTGTCGCTTCGCTGCACAACTGTCCGCCGCCGAAGCCAGGAGGCAAAGTTCGCTATCCTGGCGAACAGACGCGGCACATTCGAGAGGAAAACACGCGGCTTGGTCTGCCGGTCGAGCCGGAAGTGTGGACAGAGATTCTGGCGATGTAGTCGTCCAGTTGGCGCGAGCGCAGACCGCCTCAGTACCCCATGATGTTGTAACCGCAATCGACGTAGAGCGTTTCGCCGGTGACGGCGCTGGCCAGGTCGCTCGCCAGGTAGAGCGCGGTGCCACCGACTTCGAGCTGATCGACGTTGCGGTGCAAAGGAGAACGCTCGGCGTGGGATTTGAGCATGTCACCCAGAGCGCCTACGCCGCGCGCCGCCAGCGTTTTAATAGGGCCGGCAGAGATGGCGTTTACGCGAATGTTCTTAACGCCAAGCTCAAAGGCGAGGTAGCGCACCGCCGATTCGAGGGAGGCCTTGGCGAGGGCCATGACGTTGTAGTGGGGAACGACTTTCTCGGCGGCGTAGTAGGTAAGGGTAATGATGCTGCCGCCTTCGGTCATCAGCGGTACCGCACCGCGGGTGACGGCGATGAGCGAGTAGACGCTCACGTCGTGCGCGATGCGAAAGCCCTCGCGGCTGGTGTTGATGAACTCGCCCTTCAGTTCCTCGGGGGGCGCATAGGCGATGGCGTGGACGAGGATGTCGATCTTGCCGTACTTCTCCTTGAGCGCGGCGAAAAGGGACTCGATCTCCTGGTCGTTGGAGACGTCGCACTGGAAACCGCTGGCGCCGGAAAGATCGTTGATCAGATCTTCGGCCTCGGCTTTCATGCGCTCATTTTGATAGCAGATAGCCAATGTGGCGCCGGCCTCGTGGAGTTTTTGGGCGATGCCCCATGCGATGGAGCGCTTGTTGGCCAGCCCGAAAACCACGGCTGTCTTGCCCGCCAAATTAATCATGCTGCTTTGGACCCTCCAAACCTCTAACCCAAAAGGGGAAACGACGGAGTCGCCGCCGCCATTCAGAATACCAGAGCGATTTTCGTCTGAAGATGCGAAACGTGGTTCAACCGCCGAGATCGATCAACTCGACCTGTCCCACTGGACGCCCGAGGAACCTCGAACCCAGGCGCGCGAATTTCTCGACCGAGTCGGTCGCGAAGCAACGCACTTCGGTCACCGCAGCACCGTGGGCAACTGGGGCGGCGCTGCCATTGAGGAGCTGAACGGCAGCCTGCGCTACCGACTCCGCCGAATCAATCACTTTGGCGCCTGGCCGCACGGCCCCTTCGAAGAGTTGCCGTAACAGCGGGTAGTGCGTACAGCCCAGCACCAGCGTGTCTGGATTCATGCCACGAGATTCGGCCTCAGCACGAAGTTCATTCAGATAAATCTCAATTACCTCGGCAGTAACCGGGTGATCGGTCC
>CAYYKV010000253.1:0-4430 GCA_964468605.1 uncultured Occallatibacter sp.
CAAGAGGAATTGGAGCGGGAGACCGGGATCGAACCGGCGACATTCAGCTTGGGAAGCTGACGTTCTGCCACTGAACTACTCCCGCCAGGCGGGGCAGAGCCAACGTGAAGAAGTATATCTCAACTCGCGGCGGGACAGATCCGGCGGCGCGGACGATTGAGAGCTTCGTTATGTAGATTCGCTGACTTGCGAACACGCTCCTGGGCCCAGGGAAGTTAGCCCCCGAACCCCCTCAGCGACTCATGATGGATACTTGCGCTGAAACTACCCCAGCGAGCCGCTGACCTCGCTGAACACCGTGGTTACCGCCTTGGCGATGCTGCCAACGCCGGTCACCAGCGCCAGCGAAACCAGAGTCAACAGTAACGCATATTCGACCAGGTCCTGGCCGCGATCGTTTTTCGCAAGATGTTGGAGATTGATATACAGCTTTAAAAACAGGCTATTCATTCTGACCTCTCTCGTAGTTAAAGTTTAGGGATTAAGTTATTGACGCAGCCCTTGATTGGCGCAACCTACCATGAATCGTTAATTGTCATGAGACAGCTGTCAACGTCGCTTCGGTGCCGTTGAAACCGGTTACCTTTGCCGAACAAATGAAACTTTAGCGTCATGAGGCAGCAATTCGGCACAATAAACAACGCTTCAGCAAAGCCGATGCGAGGACGGTTCGTCGCAGTGGAATTTGGCCCGAACGGCGCGTCTCGGCACATCAGAATGCTGAGACGCGAGGCACGATCAGGGTTGCGAATTGTTCACACCGAGCGCGCATCGTTGATACTTCTCCTGTGCACAGAATCCTTCGGCTCACTGCGCTTGTCGCGACCTGCGGAACGTTGTGCGCCTTTTGTCAAACGGGCGCTCCGGCGTGGCAAAGTGCCGTTGAGCGCGCAGCACGCGAGGCTCCCGAGGCAAGAATTGTCGTAATCGACGTCGCCAGCGGACGTTTGCTGGCGGGGCTTCGCCTGCAGGATGCGGCACGAACGTTGGCCGCGCCGGGATCAACGCTGAAGCCGCTGGTTCTGTATGGTCTAGTGAGCGCAGGCCGGTGGAATCCTGCCAGCCGCGTCGCCTGCAACCGTCAACTGGTGGTCGCCGGCCATCGGCTGGCCTGCACGCATCCGCTTGCTCCGCCCTTCGATGCCCGCGAGGCGCTGATGTGGTCGTGCAACACCTACTTTGCGGCGGTGGCGCGAACTCTGCATCCGGGCGAATTGGGGCTGCTGCTGCGGCCGACAGGTTTACTCGGAATGACTGGTCTCGCGAGCAATGAAGCGACGGCTGAGTATCGCGAGCCGGATTCCGTTGATGCGGAGCAATTGACGCTGCTGGGAGTGGAGGGCGTGCGCGTAACGCCGCTGGAGCTTGCCGCGGCTTATCGCTGGCTGGCAATAGAGATGGCCACGCATCCGAATTCCGATGCCGCGCAGGTGGTGCGCTCTGGCCTCGAGGACTCGGCCAGCTTCGGCATGGCCGGGCAGGCGAGCTTGGGTGGTGTCGCGGTGATGGGCAAGACGGGAACGGCAGAGGGCGTAGCATCGAGCCGATCGCACGGCTGGTTCGCGGGCCTGGCGCCCGCGCAGAAACCCAACGTCGTGATTGTTGTGTATCTGCCTGCGGGCCGCGGCGCAGATGCGGCGCACGTGGCCGGGGAAATTCTGGCCAACGCGCAACTGGAGCGCCCGTGACCCGACCGGTCGTGAATCGACAGTGGAAGTCGCGATTGCTCGTGAGCCTGCTGGCGGCATCCGCCGTAGCCGGGTCCGGCGTGATCTGGTCCGGCATGGAGCCGGCGCAGCGGGCCTCTGCGAACTCCGCCGCCGCGGCACCGCGAGAAACTCCGGCCGATGCGCGAGGAACGCTACGCGTTGGAATGTGGACGCTATGGCATGACCGCGAGGTAGTGCTCACGCCCGGCCAGCCAAATCACAAGATCGCGTTGCGAAGCTGCGCGGAGTGCGCTGCGGTCGCATTGAGTCAACCGGCAACGATTCGCGCGGAAGGAGACGCGCTGACATTGACGGCGGCGGGCAGAAGCAGCAATGTGGCCCATATTTTCACGGCCGACCCGGTGACGCTCACAGCGCACGGCGAAACCGTCACTCTGCGCGATCCGGTGTCAATCACGGCGCGCGCGGGGGGGCTGGTCATCGTCGTAACGCTGCCCGTGGAGAGTTATGTGGAGCGGGTGGTCGCGAGTGAAAGCGGCCCGGCGGATAGCGCGGAATCGCTGAAGGCGCTCGCGATTGTGGTGCGAAGTTTCGCGCTGCACGAGGCGCACGGGCACACGGACTACGACTTATGCGACTCGACGCATTGCCAGCTTTTGCACTGGGGCGGTGCCGGCGCGCGCGGGGCCCAGGCGCACGCGGCCACGCTGGCGACGGGCGGAGAAACGCTGTGGTTTCACGAGCAGCGCGCACTGGCTTACTTTGGGAAGGACTGCGGCGGGCACACCGCTTCGCCGGCGGAGATTTGGCCTCACGCCAAACCCATTTCCTATCTGCCTTCGCAGCCCGATCGATTCTGTACGATGGACGGCGGCAAAGAGTGGGCGTCTGAGATCTCGCGCGCCGAGCTCGCGGAGGCCTTGGCAAAGCATGGGCTCTCAGCTCCCGGATGGCACAACATTACCGTCGTGCAGCGAGGCGAGTCGGGCCGCGCTGTGACCATCAAGATTGACGAGGCTGAGGTTGGTTCCGATGAGTTCCGGCTGGCTGTGGGCGAGTCGTTGGGGTGGAACAAGATTCCCAGCACATGGTTTGAGGTGAGCCGCCAGGGCGATGGATTCGCGTTCCATGGGCGCGGATGGGGCCACGGCGTTGGCTTGTGCCAGAAGGGCGCTGCGGCGATGGCGCAACAGGGACGCTCTGCGCAGGAGATCCTGGCGCAGTATTTTCCGGGCACGCGTGTGGCCGACGAAGCGACTGGGCACGAGTGGAGCAGATTTGCGGGCGACGGTTTTGTGCTCGAATCTCTCGATGCAGGCGACCAAGCGTATTTGCCGGATCTGATCCGGGCGCGCGCGGAGGCAACCGAGCGATCGGGTTTGAATGCAACGGCTCCATTCACTGTGCGCGCGTTCGCCAGCACGCCGGCCTTTCGTGAGGCCACCCTCGCGCCCGGCTGGATAGCTGCATTCACTGAAGGGGATTGGATCGGAACCCAGCCGTTGCGAACGCTGGCGGCGCGGCGGCTCTTGGCGGAAACCATGCGCCACGAGTTTCTGCACGCGCTGGTGGAGCAGCAGGCAGGCCCGCGTGCGCCGCTTTGGCTGCGCGAGGGGCTGGTGGAAGTTTGGAGCAATGCGAACGGCGGGGCGACTTCGCCAAGCGCTGCGAGATCGGGAGCCGCGCCATCGCTTACTCCCAGCGAAGACGACAATGCGTTGGCACATGCGGCAACCGAAGCGGAATCGGCTGCCGCTCATCGCGCAGCAGAGTGGTACGCAGCGCAAGTGCTTGCGCGTTATGGGCGCACGCAGGTGCTCGAGTGGCTCAGGTCAGGCGTTCCCACTGGAGTCGTCGCCACCCTCGGTCAGCGGTAGCCGGACGGAGCCTTTACCGAGCGGACCCCCGCCAACGGGTGTGGGCACGAGCGAATCGTCCCCATGCTTCTTTGCGGCGGCCGGGTCACGGCTCAACAACACCGCGCACCACGCCAAAAGAAGAACCCAACAAACAATCGCCAGCAAATAACTTCCTGCGAGTTTGAGAATGACGGCCCAGACTTGATGCGATACGGTCCCGTGCGGCTCGCCAGTGAAGAAATGGCTGGGCCACTCCACAGCGAGGAGCGCCGCCGCGATTACCGCCAACCACCAGCGCCAGTTGAACAAGAGACGGATGATCTTTCGTATCGGCAATCGCCAGCCCCATTGTGCCGAGGCCGTCGCCCAGGGAATCACCTTTGCCGGCACCGCGATCCAGCGGAAGATCCATTCGACGAGAGTGAGCCACGACTGAATGTGGTCGTAGGTAAAGAGCGTGGCTCGCAGGTGAGTTGAGGCGCGCGAATTCAGGTAGCCTGCCCACACGGGAATCTGATTGTCGCACCAGTCGAGGAGTGCCCACACGGCCCAAACCACCGCAACCCAGACCAGAAGAGTGAGCACGCCCAGGCTCAGTTGCACGCGCCTCTGCTCATGGTGGAGAAGCTTGCGCATGGTTCCGGCCTGGAGCAGCAAAGCCGCGGCAAGCAGGACCAGCGGCACCAGCAAGGAAAGCACCACTTGCCATGTATAGCGATCGGGCAGACGCGTCCAGGCTGCACCAGCGAGCACGAGCAGGAGCGTTGCCCAGAACTGGGCCGCAACCCAAGAGAAGCTCGAGCGGAGGCGGCGAAACAGATCGGTCAAGGGGTTGGTCGCGACTTCGCTCACGGCTGCACCTCCAGCGTTGCGGGATCGGTGGTGGTCTGGACGTTCGATT
>CAYYKV010000254.1:0-4424 GCA_964468605.1 uncultured Occallatibacter sp.
TCTGGCGAATTGGTCTTGGATGGGGACATGCCGCTCTCAAGAGAGTAGCGCAAAGACCTTGGCGAAGACAAAGCGAAAAAGACTGAGAACTGGGCTCAGAGATCTGGAAATCATCTGAGTCCAGAAGAACCGTCGTTACTCTCGCATTCGCCCGATGTTTTTTCCGGGCCGCAAGCGCTACTTCTTCGCGTTTCCAAGCCGCGCCACGCTGAACTGCGCTCCTGCAAATAGAATCAGCCCCGAAATATACGCCCAGAACAGCAGTCCCACCGACACATAAAACGGACCGTAAAGCGACTGCAGGTCCAGGTGCGGCAGCACCGCCGCATAGATAAACCTCGAAACCAGCCAGACGCCTCCAGTAATGATGGATGTTCGCATCACTGGCCGCCAGGGCACCTTGCGGTTGGGCAGAATGTAATACACCGAGAAGAAGAACAGGATGGACGCGACGCCCGTTGAGACCGCCAGCCAAAGGTAGCTCAGAGCGTCATAGGAGTAATGCAGAATCCTGAAAAACCAGTTGTCTGAGTCATGAACGAGAGCAAGAGCGAGCACCTTATCCACGCTTACGTTCGCCACCATGCTGGCCACGCCCAGTCCCACCATCAACAGCGCCAATCCGAAGGCGATGGTCTGGTTGAAGAGGTAATTGCGGCTTTTGCTCACGCCCCACGCTTGATTGAGAGCTACTTCCAAGGGCAGGAAAATCCCTGTGCACGAGATGAGAATCATCACCAGCGAAAACGCCTGTGCGCCGTGCCGCTTCAAGAGTGGGAGCACCGCCTCATTCACGATGGTGTTTGCCATCCAGTCCTTCGTCGTGGTGGCCGAGGGCAGGAAGTAATTCACCATGTCGTTCACCACGCTTTTCATCGCTTCGGAGTGAAAAACCGAGAGCGCCAGCGTGTAGAGGAGCACCACGAAAGGAATAAACGAAATGATGGCGTTGGCGGCGACGCTGAAAGCGAAGGTGTGCACCTCGCTGTCGAGCAGATAAGCGATGAGGGCGGTGCCGCTTTTGCGCCACTGGTACCACTTGGATTGCACAACAGGCTGAGCGGGGCCTTCGGCGGCGGCAGCCAGTGTCGCCGCGGCCTCGTGCAATTCAGTTGCGGGATCGGATGCGGAATCTTGAGCGTTGGCCACGTGCCAGTCTTTCTCCCGTTCGATGAGTTCTTGCCGCCTCATCGCAATCGTGCGGTTGCAGGAAGTTACTTTTTTTAGGATAGTCCCTGGTGCTGGTTGATTCCTGTTGCGCAGCGGCAATGAGGAACTAGCGGGCAGGCCAACTTCGCCAGGCACCGCGGCAAGAGGCGAACTTTTGCGGCCGCGCTTGCGTAGTCGCTCTCGGAGTTGCCGCGCGCTCGAGCGCGGTCCTGCGCTGCCATTTCATAGAATCCGGCCAACCAAAAGAGAGAGCCATGAGCGCTGAAAGCGAAAAACCGGTTCGATTTGTTTCGGCCGTCGCGCGTGTCTCCGCGATCATCGGCGTGCTCGTCGCTCTCGCATGGCCCTTTGCCGTCAGCCTGTTCGCTAGAGGCAACGGCAGCAGCTTGACGTCTGTTCATGACGACCTTCGCAAGATGGCTATCGAGTGGTCGGTGGTTGCGGTTTTGGCCGCGATTGCTTTTGGATTGCAGAGATTGAGTCCGCGGGTCCTCCGCCTGCGCGGAATCGGCTGGCGCGACGTTCTCTTTGCATTTGGCGGGCTCGTTGCGGCCCTGGTCTTGTCGGGCGCCGTGAGCGGTCGGGTCGCAGCTCCCAAATTCGACCTCCGCCAATTGGCGCAGGTGCCAATCGCTTTGCGCGTTTGCCTGGTGCTTACAGCGGCGATCTGCGAGGAGTTCATCTACCGTGGATTCGCCATCGAAGAACTGGGTGCGTTGACTGGAAGCCGCTGGATCGGTGCATTGGCGTCTCTGGCGTTTTTCGCGCTCGGCCATGTTCGAGTCTATGGATTCTCGACGGCCCTCCTGATCCCGGCGAGCGTCGGGCTCGTGATCACGCTCTTGTATATGTTCCGCAACAACCTTCCCGTCTGCATGCTTGTGCACGGCGGCATGGATGGCCTGTTTCTGATCCTGGTTCCAGCGCTTCTCCATCGCTAGTTAAGTTTGATTCGGGACGGATGCGCGATGCCGAAGGGTCGCGAGCCTCATCAATCGTGGCGCATCTTGCCCAGCGCCCACCGCGCCGCTGCGCGCAGGCCGTCATCTGCCGCCGTAGCCCACGCTTCAAGCTGCGGCGCAAACTGAGCCAGTCCGCTGTTGCCCATGGCAATCGCCACGTTGCGCTTGAGGCCCATGAATCCCGCGCGGCGCACCGGTGAGCCGTTGAACTCGCGCTCGAAGGCCTGCTCATCGAGCGAGGCCAGCCGCTCCAGAGCCGGGTTAACGAGCTCCGGGCGCGGCTCGAGATCGGCGTCGACTGCAATCGGATTGTGCCCCATCCATTCCGTCCTGAGCGAAGCCCAAGGACCTGCTTCTTGCAGTCTTGCGGAATGGGTGGGATGGGATGCATTCGACGAGACGCGAATCGCCTTCCGATTCCAGGGGCACACATCCTGGCAGATGTCGCAGCCGAAGACCTGCCGGCCCATGCCTTCGGCGAGTTCCTCAGCGATCGTACCCTTGTGCTCGATGGTCAAATAGGCGATGCAGCGAGTCGCATCCATCTGGTAGGGCACGGCGAGCGCATCCGTGGGGCAGGCCTCAATGCAGCGCGTGCAACTTCCGCAATGGTCCGCGACGACGAGCTCCGCTCTCTTGTCATTTGGACTAATTTCGAGGGAAGTCAGCAGCACCGCCAGAAATCCATACGACCCCAACTCGGGATGAATCAGGCAGGTATTCTTCCCTGTCCAGCCAAGCCCCGCTGCAGTCGCGAGTGCGCGCTCGACAATGGGTCCGGTATCGACGTATGCGCGCGACTCGAACTCGCCAAACTGCTCGTGCAGCCGCGCTTCAACCGCGCGAAGCCGCTTCAGCAGAACCCTGTGATAGTCGCTCGGCCGCCTCTCGCCCCGCTCGTTGACTCGACTCGTCCAGGCGTAGCGCGCAATCCAGCCGCTCCCGCGCTCTGGCGCTTTGGTTGAGAGAGGCGCGGAAGGGAAAGCATAGCTGGCAAAGCAAACCAGCGCCGACCGCGCCCAGGGAAATGAAACAGTCGCGCGCGCTCGCAAAAGCTGCCCATCTTCCGCTTTGCGCTCCAGGTAGCCCATGGTCCCGGCGCGGCCGGCGGCGACCCACTCGCGAAATCGTTCTGCATCGCGCGCCTCTGCCTCATAGGGCAGGGCGACAAGGCCGGCCTCTTGGAAACCAGCCTCCAGCGCCAAGGCGCGCGCCTGCTCCCTCGTCAAAACGGGCTCCCGCTGCGTCGGGTCGCGCTCGGAAATTGCGGAAGCATCACCCATGGAACCGCCAAACACTGGAGTGCGTATAGCCTACTGTACCGATCAATCCCCGTTGGTCCCCTGGGCCCCTCGGGCCCCTTACGAATTCAGCATAGCTCTCGCGATGGAGCGAATTTCAGGGTGGGTAGGGCGGGAATCGACCGGACGCCTCATGATTCGCCTTTTGGGCGACTCTCTCGAGGAGGATGCCATGAATGCCACGATGTGTTGCACTGAAGTTCCGCCCATTGCAGCGGGTGAAGTCACGGAGATCGTGAGAGGCAACGAAGCCGCTCTGTTGGAACGCTTCCTGCCGATGGTGCGCCGGCAATGCGTCACGCTCAATCTCGCCGCCGTAAAGCGCATTGATGCTGCCGGTCTTGCCGCTCTCATCACGCTCTATTGCGACGCGCGACAGGCGGGCCACGAATTCACAATCTCCAATCCCTCTCCCCACGTGGCTGAGATCCTTGCTGTCGTGGGCCTCGACAAGCTCCTCGTGGCCCAACATGCGGAAGGCTTTTCAGCGTTCGGCACGCCGGCGGAGGCAACCGCGGCCTGATTCTCGAGGAAATCCTTAGGAGCCGCGCCACTAACCGCTCCGCCTTCCCAAAATGCGGTACCCAATGCTCCCCTTCGGTGCGACTGTCCCCCGGTTCACCCTCCCCCTGTGCCCCAAGTCACAGGCAACCCTATCCCATAGACGATATTCCTGGTATCGACTTAAGAATTTCGCATCAGGCGCAGTCACATATCCAAGGGTCTCGTCCGCATAGCCGCCTTTTAACATCCTGTTGGCGCGCCGGGCGTCCGTTCCTTTACCCTTGCCTATGGACCGCACGGCGGAAACCAACGAGAACCTACAAGCAAGGGAGACTTTATCTCATGGCGCAGGGCGTAGTGGAGCAGTCGGTCGCCGAGGCGACCCCATCAACAACTAAATATGTGTATTCCTTCGGCGGCGGCAAGGCCGATGGCAACGGCAAGATGAAAGACGTTCTCGGCGGCAAAGGCGCTGGCCTGGCCGAGA
>CAYYKV010000255.1:0-4418 GCA_964468605.1 uncultured Occallatibacter sp.
CCGTGCCAAAGTAGACCTTTCCATTTGCAACCGTCGGCGTATGGAAGTTCCCCAGGATCTGGGCCGTCTGGTCCCGATTCCCCGTAGCCTGGTTCGATGCGTAGAGCATTGTGGAAAGACTCGATGCATTGAACGCGTACAAAACCCCATGTCCATTCGTCGGCTGAATCGCCCAGACAATTCCGTTGCTTGTGCCATTCGCTGAAATCGTGAACCCCGAGGTGCCAATGGCGGTTGTTGTCTGCATGGTGGCAGTGGTCGCGAGCTGTGCGTTTGAAATCGCAAAGGCCTTGAGGGTCTGGTTTTGGGGACAAACATACACGTTGTTGTTGAAATAAGCCGGCGTCGAGTAATTCAGGTTGGCGGCGCCGGTGCCGTTGATTGCAATCGTCTGCACAGTATCATTCGTTGACATATGGAACTGACCCAGGTTGTCGCGATCGAGAACGTACATATTCCCGTCCTTGCCGGCCGCTACGGCATATTGGTGGGTCACGGATTCGTTATCCAACAAATCCGGCAAAATCAATACTCCGGCCGAGCCCATATCCAGGTCATCTTTGTCTAAAGTCTCCGCATTGTATGGCGTAAAGTAGTCGGCAACCGCCAGCGTCCCGGAATCTGTTAGCCTGACAACCGAAATCGGATAGTCATTGGGCCCGATGGAATTGTCATCCCCGGTATTGGCTGTCGCAACATAAACGGATCCCGCGGCGTCGGCGGAGGGACTCGCCCCGCTGTTCCACATTCCTCCCTGCGCGCTATTGGGATTCAGATCGATCGCGTCGCCCTGCGCCAGCGTGTCCGCATTGTAAGAAAACAGGAATCCTGAGTAGAGCCCGCAATCGCCGGCCTGGCCGCCAAATGCGACATAGATGTTGCCTCCAGCCTCCAGGAGTCCCGGCCTGTTGCTCTGGTCTCTCGGGCTGAATGTGACGACACCGCCGGAGGCATTTCCCCCAGTTCCCGGATACGTGGCCGAAATAGTCGTTGGCCCTCCAAACAGCTCGTTCCCGTTCGTCAGGTTCAAGGCATGGATGCGGAAGTACTGCGTCGTATTCGTGTTGGAATTCATGGTCTTGGCGACGGCATAAATGGCGTTGCGGCCACGATCGATCACCGGCGTGCCCTCAACGCCCGTGGGTGAAACATTGCCGCACGCACCACCGGACTGCTCATCGGTCGCCGGCGCCTCTCCGCTTGGAACCAGCGACTTGCTCCAAAGCACCGTCGCTGTTGTGCCGCTGATGCTATCGGCATCCACCGCGTACACAGTGTCATTCTCGGTGGCGAAGTAAATCACGTTCTTCATCGCTCCCGAAATCGATATCTGGCCAAGATAGAGGACTTCACCGTCAATCCGGCCGTCAACGGTGAACTCTCCCACTTTCCCAAATGTCGTGGAGTTTACGTTCGCAGGGGTAAGGGTCGTCTCATTCGCGTTCAGGCCGTCCAGCGAATTGTCGTAGCGAAAGGTAATGGCGTCGCCGGGCATCGTGCCTCCGCTAACTGTGAACGAGTACCCAGCGCTTGCCAGCCCGCCCACCGTCACGACCACGTCCCCTGTCGTCGCGCCCACCGGCACTGGCGTGGTAATGCTGGTCGCGCTCCAACTTGTCGGTGAGGCCGCCGTCCCATTGAACGTCACCGTGCTCCCGCCTTGCGTCGCGCCAAAATTCGTCCCCGTAATTGTCACCGCGGTTCCCACCGCCGCTGGGTTCGCCTCGATATCTGTGATGCTTGGTCCGGCAGAACCTACCGTGAACGAATAACCGTTACTTGGCAGTCCGCCTACAGTAACAACCACGCTCCCCGTCGTCGCGCCCGCCGGCACGAGGGTGGTGATGCTCGTCGCGCTCCAACTCGTCGGCGAGGCTGCAGTCCCATTGAACGTAACCGTGCTCCCGCCTTGTGTCGCGCCAAAGTTCGTCCCGGTAATCGTCACCGAGGTCCCAATCGCCGCCGGGTTCGGCGCGATATTTGTGATCGCCGGTGAAATGGGGGATCCCGCAAGACCGCCGACGATGGGCGTCACTACAGGTGAGGCCAGACCGACAAACTCCGTGAGAATGTTCACGTCGTTGCTCGTGACCCAAATGTTCCCGCTTCCATCGATGGCAAGCTCCCTCGTGGCCGCCGCGGTCGGCAGTTGGTATCCATTCAAGCCCGTAATTGCCATGCCGCTGGAATTGAATTCGCTGATCGAGTGGCTGCCCGCATTCGCGACCCACACGTTCCCCGCGCGGTCCACTGCAATGTATTGCGGCGAATTCAGCCCACCGCCGGTATAACCGCTGGAGCCGGATTGCGCGGCTCCGCTTGAATTGAACTTGCTGATGGAATTGTTACCGTCATTGGCCGTCCACACATTCCCTGAGGAATCCACCGCAATGCCATACGACTCATTCAACCCGCCGCCCGTGTAGCCGCCGCTCGTCACCACCGCGCCCGACGTCGTCAGTTCGCCCAGAACCGCATAGAAATTGCTGATCCAGACGTGACCCGCTGCATCGCATGCAATGTCAATGCCGCCGTCGATTCCCCCGCCGCTGAACGGCGAATTCATGGCTGCGGCGCCGCTCGAGCTGAACTCCGAAATGTTGTTGGCGAATCCATTGTTAATCCACAAGTTCCCGCCAGCGTCGATGCAGATGTTGGTCGGGCTCGTTAATCCGCCGCCCGAGTAGGCGGTCATTGAAACAGGTGTGCCAGACGCGTTGAATTCGCTCAGAGTGTTGTTGCCCGAATTCACAACCCACACCTTGCCGGTCGAGTCGATCGCAATTCCGTACGGCGTATTCAGCCCTCCACCGGTAAATCCGCCCGCACCCGAAATTGCCACGCCAACAGGGCTGAATTCGCTCAGCGAATTCGCCCCGCCATTGCTGTTCGTTGCCCACACATCGCCGGCGTTGTCGATCGCCAGGCCCAGCGGATCGTTCATTCCGCCGCCCGTGTAAGAAACCGCAATCGTAAAGTCGTTCGGCGTGGGCGTCGCGCTCAGCATGGGCTGGAATGGCGAACTGGGCGTTTGCAGCCCAATCAGATTCGCAACATTGGCCCCGGGATTGTGCGCGATGTTCACTGCCGCGGTCGCGGTGTCGACGGGCTGCGCACCGCCGTTCGTTGCATTCATGAACAACGTGTTGCACTGCGTTGAGCCAAGCCCGGTTGAGTTGATGCAGGCCGCCAGAATATTGGCCAGCGTATCGATCTCCGCCTGGGGCACGGTTCCGTTGCCGCCCGGCGTTGTGGCGTTTGCCACGCCTGCGTTCGGATTCTCCAGGTTTTGGATCGTGTTTCCTGCGTTGCTCAGGGCGGTTGCGTCCAGGGCGCTGCCGGAACTCGACACATGCGTTGGATCGCTCGCAAAGCCTGCAAAGGCGTACGCCGCAGCGATCGTCGAAATCTCATTTACCGTGATGAATTCGCTTGTACCCGGACAGCTTGCCACCGGCGCCACCAGCGTAATCGCCGAATTGGATCCGGAACCCGAATCGCCTCCCACCGCGTAAAGGTACGGATTCGCCCAGGTGCTGGGACACGTGTAATCGCCGGTGATGTTGAAATTGCCATTCGAGTCCGTCGTCACGTAGTAGCCCAAGCCATCCTGGCCAGCCCCGCCTGTCAGCAGCGATGCGGACATGTTGGCGCTCGAGGCCGCAATGCCCGGCCCTCCGTAGCCCGTGGTATTCACAGCCATCAGGTATACGTGCGCGCCGCTGATCGGATTCTGCCCGCCATGCACCCTTCCGGAAATCGCCGCACCCTGCTGCGAGTTCATCGATGAAGCGTTCGAATTCGGCAGCCGCGCGCAACCGGCGAGCGCCAGAATACCGGAGAAAAGGACGACTGCAAGGGGAACACGCATGGCGAAGACTCCTTTCGCACAATTGCGTCGGACTCTACGTGGGCCCGTTCATTGGGAAACGAACAAAGCCGAAGAGGGCGGGGCCTGCTCGGGGAAGCGAAACTGCACTCTGTCTATCACACCGGGAGGGCCGAAGCAACGGAAAAGCGCCGCCGCCACCCACGATGAAGATCAGGTTACTTTTTCAGTCTCGGCCGCGGGAGCCGTCCCTCCTGGCAAAGCCTTACGCTTCCCTTGGTCCCTTGGTCCCTGCTTTCTGCTATCCTTCCGCCATGAAAAACCCGCTTCCCCGCCTCGTTCCTACAATCCTGCTCCTCTGTGCCGCCCTCGCACTCGCCGCGCCATCCTCAGCGCAGGATTGGGCCAAAACCATCCTTGATAAATCTCCGCGCCATCAGGAATGGGTGAAAGTGAAATACGGCAGCCGCACTGTCGACGCCTTCGTCGTCTATCCCGAAGTCAGCCACAAAGCTCCCGTCGTCCTTCTCATTCACGAGATCTTCGGCCTCTCCGACTGGGCGCGCTCCATGGCCGACGACATCGCCGC
>CAYYKV010000256.1:0-4410 GCA_964468605.1 uncultured Occallatibacter sp.
ATTTATATGCCTCTCGTTTCAATGCGGCAGCTCCTCGATGAAGCTGCGAAGGGCGAATACGGCGTCGGCGCATTCAACGTCAACGACATGGAGCAGATTCAAGCCATTATGATGGCGGCCAAGCAGACCAAGTCGCCGGTGATCGTGCAGGCGAGCCGCGGCGCGCGGGCGTTTGCCGAGGATTTGTATTTATTCAAGCTGATTCAAGCGGCAGCAGAGCTGAACCCCGATATTCCCATCGCTATGCACCAGGATCACGGGAACAGCTTTGATACCTGCAAGAGCGCTATCGCGCTGGGCTACACGAGCGTGATGATGGACGGCTCGCTGCTCGAGGACGGCAAGACTCCGTCGACATTCGAACAGAATGTGGATGTGACGCGGCGCGTGGTGGACTATGCGCACGAGCGCGGCGTGACGGTCGAGGGTGAGATCGGCGTGCTCGGCGGCATTGAGGACGGACACGGCGCGGGCGGCACGGGCCTGGAGCATGTGACCGATCCCGATCAGGCAGTCGAGTTCGCGGAACGCACCGGCGTAGACGCGCTGGCCATCGCCATCGGCACCAGCCACGGCGCATACAAGTTCAACAAAAAGCCTGACGGCTCGGTGCTCAAGATGGACCTGCTCATCAAGATTCATGGACGCCTGCCGCACACGCACCTGGTGATGCACGGCAGCTCGTCGGTGCCCAAGGATCTGCAGGACATCATCAATGAATACGGCGGCAAGCTGAAGCCGACGTGGGGCGTGCCGGTCGAAGAGATTCAGCTCGGCATCCGCAACGGCGTGCGCAAGATCAACGTGGACACGGATAACCGGCTGGCCATGACCGGCGCCATCCGCAAGGTGTTTGCGGAGAGCCCGGAAAAGTTCGATCCGCGCGACTACATGAAGCCGGCCCGCGAGGCGATGGCGAAGGTAGTGGCGCTGCGCATGACGCAGTTCGGGCAGGCTGGGCACGCGGGCGACTACTCGCCGATTCCGATCACCGAAATGGCCAAGGGCTACGCCAACGGCACCCTCGACACGCGGCCGTCGCTGGCAGCCAAGTAGTTTGACCAGTTCAACATAGAAAGAAAAACAAATGCGCCACTTCCATGATGGGAGTGGCGCATTTTTGTTGATTGTTCCGCGGGTAAAGCCCCGTGAATTTGTGAGCCTCATTCGTGGGGGCTGAAGCCCCACGCTCCCTCCGAATCGGACGGTGTCAGAGGCCGAGGTCATCCTCGGTGTATTCGCGGCGCCCAGTGCTACGGCTCGGCGTGGAGATCGGCTTCACTTCGACGGGCACGACGACCGTGCGCTCGACTTCGTTCTGTGTCTCCATGGCCTGCTGAACGCCGAAGGTCATAGCAATCTCGTCGATCTTGTCGCCATAGTGCTTGCGAAGCAACTCGAGCTCACTGCGCAGCTCAGCGCGGCGCTCGGGCGTCTCCTCGTCTGACGCTGCCCATCGCGCGGTAAGAATGATGGAGAAGCGCACCGCTGCAATCTCTTCGGTTTCATACGCGAGGAGTTCTTCGCGTGTCTCTCGGATGTAGCGCGATGCGGGGCCGATGGTGGCCAAGTCAAGCGGCGCATGAAGAAGTAGTGTGGACACTGCAGTCCTCCCTCCGGGGCTTTGCCACGGGGCCGATCACAACAGATCAGAAGGAACCAAAATGACATCGCGAGTTCCGGTCTTTTTGCCGGGTGATGCCAGCTCTCCTGCTGGATTGGCCTAGTGTCGGAGTATGGACTTGGGACTTCAGTGAGCAAAATCACCCAATATGGGGATAGAACCAACTATTGAACGAGCTGTTCCAGAGCCGGAAGCTCGCGCCAGATCGGGAAGCGGGGATAATTCCTTCTTGTTGTGCATCTTGCGAAAGAATTTGGAGAGTTGGGCTAGTCAGCAAGGCCGCCGACGGGCTGCTTTGTCGCTTCTTTTGCCGGCGCGGCGGCGTCGCCGCCTGTCACGAGCAGCCAGTAGTGGAAGCCGTCCACAATGGCCATCAGCGCCGCCTGGTTCAGGTCACCGCTCACGCCCGCGGTCACCCACGGTTCGTGGTCGTCGGCGATGAAGGTGACCGTGACGCGTACGTGCGCGGCAGAGTCATGCACCGTGACGTCGAGCGCGGCGACGGTGAAAGTCCCGAGCCGCATCCGCGCGAGCGCGGGATAGGACGAATCGAGTTCGCGGCGAAGAGCCTTGGTGAGGGCGTCGACTGGGCCAGCGCCTTCAGCGCGCGTGGTTGCGATCTTCGAGTTGCCGAGCATGAGAGTCATGAAGGCAATGGCGAAGTGGTCGCCAACTTCGTCGCACTCGTCGAAGACGCGCCAGCTCTTGACGGTGAACCAATCGGGCAGCGTTCCCAGTGTCCGCATGCAAGCCATTTGGAAGGAGACTTCGCTGGCGTTGAAGCCGCCACCCTCCATCATGGCCGGGTTGGCGTCCATCAGCGCCTGCGCCTGCGCGGAGTTGAGCGGCACGCCGAGCGACTCCGAGAGCAGCATGATGTTGGCCCTGCCCGACTGCGCATTGACGCCGACCGCGGGGCTGGCGCCGACCAGCGCCGGATCGCACCACGAGTAGGCTCCGGGACTCTTGCGCTCGCTCGATCCGTGCATGCCGGCCCACGTGGCGAATGCGCCGGGACCAACTATGGGCGCGCCGTGCGGCGGATCAAGACTGAAGGCCGCGTAGGTAGAGTGCGCGAGCGACGTGAGGCCGGTCAATGCCACGGGAGGAACGAATTCCGCTTCGCCGCGGAGTTGCATGGCGCCGATCACCGTGGTCAGGTTAACATTGCCGCAGCGCTCGCCGGTTCCGATGAGCGTTCCCTGAATATGGCGAGCTCCGGCCTGAATCGCCGCGCGCGTGTTGGCAACGCCCAGGCCGCGATCGGTGTGGCCATGAAATCCGAAGTGCGCGCCGGGAAAATCGCGGACGAGGCCGGCGAAGACCTGCGAAACCTCCTCAGGGCTTGAGCCGCCGTTGGTATCGCAGACGACGATGCGGCTGACCTTCTGATGTACGCATTGCTCGGTCAACTGGCGAAAGTAATCCGTCCAGCGATTTTGAACCTCAGGGGCGCATCGGGCCCCCTTTTCACTCCGGCCGCAGTTCGCATCCATCCCGTGCTCGAAATCGACCAGCACTTCGAGCCCGTGCTGTTGCAGGCAGTCGATGGTCTCCCGCATCATCAGCAGATTTTCTTCGGGCGTTGCTTCGAGCGAACGCTCGACGTCGAGCAGACGCGATTTGATCACAATCACCGCAGCAGGAATGCGGTGCTTGTGGCGGATGATGAACTGCACGTCGGGCCAATCTTCCACTTTTGCCCCGCGGCCCCTCGAGCGTCCGAAGAGCGCCAGCCGCATGGCGCCCGGGTCGACGGATTCGAGCGCACTGGTCAGATCGGCGACGAACTGATTAGCGCCGGCGAAACCAATCTCCGCGTAGCGCACGCCGAATGCGGCCATCCGCTGCACGAGCAGCACGGCGTTGGGCACAGAGATCTCGAGGTCCGGCTGCTGCATGCCATCGCGCAGGCTGGTGTCAAACAGCTCGACTTTGGGGGCCGCGTTCTGGTTCATTTCGTCCTGCGGGGACCGTAAATCCCGAAAAATCGTCGGATGCGCGGAAGAAGCTCTGCATTTCATCATATCTTGCGGGGTGGTCCGTGAGGCGCCGCACTGCATACTGCCCAATAGAATCATGAGAGCACCGAAGAGCCGTCGATGGAGATGCCTGCCATCCATTGACGAGAAAGGAGACCGCGAGCATGAGGCCAAATGAACCCAGCCGCACGGCCCTGATGATCGCCCGGCAACGAGCTGCTCATCAGGTGCTCGATCATGGCTCAATCCTCTATGACCCCTTTGCCATGAAGATTCTGCGTGAAGAGGAAAAGGACGTGCGTCAATTTGCAAACCAACACCCCGTGGCCAGCATTGGACGTCTGTTCACTGCCGCGCGAAGCCGGATTGCCGAAGATGCTTTGTCAAGAGCTGTCGAAAGAGGGGTTCGACAGATCGTCATTCTTGGCGCCGGACTCGACACCTTCGCCCTCCGGAATCCCCATAGCGCACGACAGATCAGTATTTATGAGGTGGACCACCCCGCGACACAGGCATCGAAACGCCAGCGCCTGGCCGAAGCTCAAATCGCGGTTCCGTCATGGCTCATTTTCGTGCCAGTCGATTTCGAGCGGGAAAAAGTAGGAGAGAAGCTCGTCGCCGCGGGCCTTGAGCAGAACTCGCCAGCGTTTTTCACTTGGCTCGGGGTTGTGCCTTACCTGACAGAGGACGCTATCGGCGGCACCCTGGAGTACATATCGTCAATCGAGAGCTCGGAGGTGGTGTTCGATTACATGGAACCTCCCGAGGCATTCTCAGAAGAGCTAAGGCAAATAGAAAAGGCGC
>CAYYKV010000257.1:0-4387 GCA_964468605.1 uncultured Occallatibacter sp.
CCAGAAAGCGGTGGCGAGCGGCCGCCGAAAGCAGATTCAAGTCCAGGAGCGTCAAAAAATCGATGGTGCGGAACTCGCGGTCCCATGCAGGCGGCGCCGCAATGCGCGCGCCAATCGCAAGATAGGTCTTCAACAGCTTGGGAACCTTTACCGCATTTGGGGCTGGCGCCGACGCAGAATCCTGGGGCCCTGATCGATCAGCCGTTCGATCGGTCCAGCAGGGCGACGGCTGTGCGTCGATGCTCCGCCGATCCAGATCGTAGCTTCCTGGGGGGCACGCGTACGCCGCGGTCGGCTTGGTCTCAAACTCCGCTGGAACCCTGAAATTCTCGAGCTGGCGATACATCTGCCAGCCCTCCGCCGGATCATTGGAATTCAAGGACGAGCAACCGAGCAGGTAACGCAGCCCCATGTCGGTAGCATACTGCGCGATCCCTCGCCACAACAACATCAGTACTTCAGGTGTGCGATGATCGCGGTCAATGGATGCGCGTCCCAGCTCCAGAATCCCCGGCCGCAGCGGCTCATACGGATTGAGGCTGAACTCCTGCTCCGAGTAGTAGCCGAGGTTGCGCGCCGCCGTGGTGCCCGACTGCATCCGGTACGTTCCCACCACGCGCTGGCTCGTCTTGTCTTCCACCAGCAGGTGCTCGCAGATCGCGTCGTATCGGTCCGTGTCGAGCCCTGTCTCGTAGGAGCTCTCTAGTCCCTCGCCCAGCTCAATATTGAATACCCTGAAGCGCAACCGGCACGCCGCCTCGCGGTCTTCCGCCGTCTCCGCTAACCTCAGCCGGTAACGACCCACATCGGCGCGAACTCGGGAGGCAGGCGTTGGCTCGGAATGTGCTGGAATGCCTGCCGGAAGCGCAAGCTCCGCCCTCGAACTGGCGTCAAACGGCAGCTCCAAAGGTACCCTTGGCCCAGTCTGCTGGATCACGTACCTAGTATTGCGCCGGTACTGTAAACGCACGGTCAATCTGCCGCGAAAACAGTGCAAAATTCCTGTTCAATTCCTGACACTTTCGTTGCAAACCTGGTTCTCGCGCCAATAAGGCTTTCATAAAATCAAGCGGCCGAAGCGGGACTGCAATTCTCTTGAGTCCCGCCCCGGCCGCAATGTTCTTGACGCTCGTGCGCGCCTTTTCTGGCTTACCGCGCTCTGCCGCCTCTCACCGCAAATCCGCCACGCGCAGCCATCATCGGTCCCCGTGCCGCGTAGCCTCCGCCCACATATCCGCGCCCTGTATATCCATATCCGTAAGGCCGCACAGCGGGCGCATAAGCTCGCGGAGCATAACTATATCCGCGCACTCCCGGCGCTCCGACATACCCCCTCGGCCCGTACCCGTAAACTCCAACGCGCGGCCCGATCGTTACGCCAACATAGGGCACCACGCTCGGATAGTACGGCGCGTAGGGCACAGGTGCGGGATAGGCCACTGGAGGCGCGTACGCCATCGCCGGCGGCGCTGGCTGATCTTCGGGTGCGGGCTGCTCGGGCGCATACGAGTCCTCTGGACCAGCGTCCGGCGCTTGCGTCGGCGGCGCAGGCTGTGGCGCGTACGAGTTCGGCCCGCGCTGGTACAGTCCGTATGGATCGCGCTGCGGCTGCGGAACCACTGGCACCTGGATGTCGTCCATCATGCGCAGCGTCAGCGTCGTCTCCGACTTCAGCGTCGGCCGTGGTCCTCGCCGCGGCAGGTTGATCAGATCGATCGGCCACAAAACGGGAATCATCCACAGAACCGTGTCGCGAACGGCGTGGCCCTTGCCCAGGATGCGCCCCTGCGCGTCGATCTTGTACCCCGGCACATCCACCACTTTCGCGTTGATCGGAACCACCGTATCGCCGACGTACAGCCGGTCGAAGTCCAGTTCCATCCATCCCTTGCCAACAAAGTGGCCCGGATCCTTGAACTCGGCAAACTGCCCGCCAAGGTAGCTTCCGTAGGGAAGCATGAAATCGCCGCGCCGGAACTCCACCTTGCAAAGCACCGGATCGCCGACGGCAGTCGTCTTCGAAGAGATCTTCCCGTCACCGGTCGTGCACGACACGAGCGATCCAGCCGGGATGAGTCGAGAGCCGGCGTCCGCAAACAACGATGGCGTCAGCAGAAGTGAGAACACAACAAACATGACACGCTTCATACACTGCCCTCCAAGGCGTGGAATCCCTAGTGCCTCTCGACGAGATCAGCTCCCGCAAGATGCAATGGACGCAAAATCTCCAATTACACAAAAGAACCCTCGGAGGATTCAAAAGTTTCGCAGCTTTCTAAAATTGTTTCGGAAACACGGAGACAAAATGGATGTTGATCCGTCCAATGCAGTCCAAATCCGAAGAGAACTGCCTCGTGGACGCTGCATGTCAGCGCCGGAACGCCGCGAAAAGCAGCGAAGAAGATCGCCTAGGTCGCCGCCTCGTATTTCAAATTCGGTCCCAGCCAGCGCTCCACTTCGGCCACGCTCATCCCCTTGCGCCGCGCGTAATCTTCTACCTGGTCGCGACCGATCTTGCCCAAACTGAAATACCGGCTCGCCGGATGCGCAAAGTAAAATCCGCTCACGCTCGAACCCGGCCACATCGCAAACGATTCGGTCAGCTCGATGCCCGCGTTCTTCTTCACGTCCAGCAGGTTCCACAGCGTGCCCTTTTCTGTGTGATCGGGGCATGCCGGATACCCCGGCGCCGGCCGTATCCCGCGATATTTTTCGTGGATCAGCTCGTCGCTGCTCAATTTCTCGCTTCGTCCGTAGCCCCACTCTTCGCGCGCTCGTTTATGCAGGCACTCTGCAAATGCCTCGGCCAGCCGGTCGGCAATCGCCTCCGCCATAATCGCGTTGTAGTCATCGTGCGCCGCTCTGAACTGGTCGCACAGCTCTTTCAGCCCAAATCCGCTCGTCACCGCGAAAGCTCCGATCGAATCTGCCAGCCCCGTCTCCTTCGGCGCAACAAAATCCGCAAGGCACCGGCACGGCTCATTTCCCTCGCGGTCCGATTGCTGCCGCAGAAAATGAACGCGCGTGAGCACTTGCTCTCGGCTCTCATCCGTGTAAAGCTCCACATCGTCGCCAGTCGCGCTCGCGGCAAAAAACCCGTAGACGGCTCGCGCCCTCAGCAGCTTCTCCTTCACAATCCTGTCCAGCAGCGCATTTCCCTCCGCAAAAATCTGCCGCGCCTGCTCGCCTTGCTTCTCGTCCTCAAGAATCCTCGGATAAACCCCCTTCAGCTCCCACGTATGGAAGAACGGGCTCCAATCGATGAACTCTCTCAGCGTCGCCAGCGGAAAATCGTCCAGCACGTGTACGCCAAGAAACGAAGGCGTCGCTAAGTCCTCCGGCCGCCACTCGATCGGTGTCTGCCTCGCCCGCGCCGTCTCCAGCGGAACCACCGCCCGCCGCGGCGCAGCATGCGCTTTGCGCAGCGCGTCGTAGTCCGCGCGGTGCTGCGCCACAAACTCCGGTTTTCCCTCTTCGCTCAGCAAGCTCGTCGTCACCGGCACGGCCCGGCTCGCGTCCAGCACATGCACCACAGGCTCGCTGTAGTGAGGAGCAATCTTCACCGCCGTATGCGCGCGGCTCGTCGTTGCTCCGCCAATCAGCAGCGGCAGCTTCATTCCCTGCCGCTCCATCTCCCGCGCCACGTGTACCATTTCATCCAGCGACGGCGTAATCAGCCCGCTCAGCCCGACAATGTCCGCCCTCACCTCGCGCGCACGCTCCAGAATCTTCTCCGCGGGAACCATTACGCCCATGTCGATTACTTCGTAGTTGTTGCAGGCGAGGACAACGCCGACAATATTCTTCCCGATGTCGTGAACGTCTCCCTTCACCGTCGCCAGCACAATCTTTCCCTGCACCCTCACCGCCTGGCCGGCTGCGGCCATCTGCGCCTTCTCCGCTTCCATGAACGGCGTCAGATACGCAACCGCCTTCTTCATCACGCGCGCCGACTTCACCACCTGCGGCAGAAACATCTTTCCCGCGCCAAACAGATCTCCAACCACGCCCATGCCGTCCATCAGCGGCCCTTCGATCACCGCCAGCGGCCGTCCCAGCTTCACGCGCGCCTCTTCCGTATCCGCCTCGACGTACGCATCGATCCCCTTCACCAGCGCGTGGCTCAGCCGCGCCTCCACCGTCCCGTTGCGCCACTCCTCAACCTTTTTTTCGTCCCTTTCATCGCCCGCGCCCTCCGCTCCCGCTGCCTTCAACTTCTCGCCGAACTCCACCAGCCGCTCGGTCGCATCCGGCCGCCGGTTCAGCAGCACGTCTTCCACCAGTTCCTTCAGCTCCGGCTCAATCTCTTCGTACACCTCCAGCATGCCCGCATTCACAATGCCCATATCCATGCCCGCGGCAATCGCGTGATACAAAAACGCCGCAT
>CAYYKV010000258.1:0-4383 GCA_964468605.1 uncultured Occallatibacter sp.
TCAACCCCGACTTTATTGAGAGCCGGTTAAATCTCGGCAAGTTCCTGGTTGAGCAGGGTCGTCCCGAGGAGGCTCTGCCGGAACTCCAATACATTCTTCAAATCAAGCCGCAGTTTGCACCTGCCGAAGAGGCCTTGGCAGCGGCGCTTCAGTCCTCGGGCCAAAGCGCTCAGGCACTTGCCCATTGGCGAAAGGCGTTGACACTGGAACCTGAGAGCATCAGCGCATTATCCGGGACGGCGTGGTTGCTGGCGACTGCTCCGGATGCGAATGTTCGAAACGGCACAGAGGCGGTTGCGCTGGCTGAAAAAGCCAACGAAATTGCATTAGGCAAGAGTCCGGACGTGCTCGACACGCTGGCAGCGGCATATGCTGAGGCCGGTGATTTTGTAAAGGCGCGTGCAATCGCCAGTCAAGCCCTGGATTTGGCCGTGGAGCAAAAAAATAAAGCACTTTCCACTGCGATTCGAGATCGAATTGTGCTCTATACGGACGGCAAGCCGTTCCACGATGAACAGGCGTCCACGGCGAGCACGGGAACAGTCGCTGATACGCGATGAAAGCAGCCAGTTACAAAAAACCTGGTCCCATCACCGCTGCGCAACACTAACCCTCTTGCTGGTGCAAAGCATCTAGCAGTTCGATCCCTGGGCCCGGACATACGCGCTGATCGGATGATTCATGAGATGACGCTCGACGAGAAGATCCAGATTGTTCATGCCCTGGTGTAGATTTCTGTCAGTGTCTTAACAGGAGGATAAGCCCACCCCGTGAGATCCTCGCGCCGACTCAACCTTGTCTGTTCCATGGCTTTAGCTTGCCCTGCCATGTCGGCCATGCTGGCTGCACAAGCCGAGCCCCCGCAAGGAACGACGATTAACTTGAAGTTCGATTTCAGCGCCGGCCCTGCCAAAACCGGATACACGCGAGTTGCTCCAACGGATGAGTACACCGACGAAACCGGCTATGGCTACGAACCGGGCGCGAAGGTTACGACGGGTGACAACGGCAACACCACGACGAGCGATCGGCCGTTTATGTTTTCCGCCAAAGTACCGGAAGGTAACTTCAATGTGACGGTGACCCTTGGCGACTCGCGGCTACCGACAACCACAACCGTCAAGGCGGAGTCGGGCCGCCTGTTGCTGGAGCGTGAAGACGTTCCACCCGGTCAAGTCGTTCAGCGCGAATTCACCGTGAATGTCCGCACCCCAAGCTTGCCTAAACTACCGCTAAACGCTCCGGGGCGCGAAGAAGTAAGTCTGGACCGGTTTGACGGTGCCAACGCGCGTGACTGGGACAATAAATTGACCGTCGAGATCGTTAGCCCACATGCTGCGTTGCGCTCCATCGAAATAACCTCCGCACCAACAGCCCCTACGGTTTTTATCGCGGGCGATTCGACGGTTACGGATCGTGATGGCGGAGGCGATGTGAGCTGGGGACAATTACTTCCGCGCTTTTTCAGGCTAGGCGTCGCAGTTTCGAACCAGGCCCAGTCGGGCGAGACGCTCAAGTCCTTTGCCAACGCCCTGCGTCTGGACAAAATCCTGAGCCAGATGAAGAAGGGCGACTATCTCTTGATCCAGTTCGCGCACAACGATTCAAAGGAGCAGTGGCCGCAGACCTATGTGGAGCCGGAGACCACTTACAAGGCTTATCTGAAGGTCTATATCGCTGAGGCCCGCCTGCGCGGTGCGGTGCCGGTACTGGTGACGCCGATGGACCGGGGCGTGCGCGGCACGGGCGCACCTACACACGGCCATGACGGTTACCCGCAGGCGATGCGAGGAGTGGCGGAAGAGGAGCACGTCCCACTCATTGACCTCTACAACATGAGCATCGTCTTGTATGAAAACGACGGCGTTGACGCAGCGAAGATATTGGCCGATGGAACCCACTCGACCGCTTATGGCGGTTATGAATTTGCAAAGTGCATCGTGATGGGCATCAAACAAAACAAGCTTGATCTTGCCAGCTTCATCGTGGACGACTTCAAGGACTTTGATCCGGCTCATCCGGACTCAGAAGCTGCGCTGAACCTGGATGACTTGTTCAGCAGCCGCGGAGCTGGGCGTGGAATTGGCGGGGGAAGCGGTGGCGCGGCGCCCACAGGAACTCCAGACTTGGCGCCCGCTGCATCGCCCCCTGCCAGTACCAGTAACCCCGGTCCTGGCCCACCTTAAAAAAATCGTCGTTCGGGTTGTGGCCGGCGTCCGGACCTTTAGCGTTGCGCCGCCAGTCGCTTCGCCGTGCCCGCTGCGGGCCGCGGAACTCCGGTTTCGACTGGTCAAGTTTCTCCGAGACAGTTAAGCAGAGAACGCCAGTGGGAGTTCCTGATACCTTGAACTCGTGCCTGCTTTAGGTCGAAAGATGATGCGATTCAGTTTCTCCCGCCCGGCCAGCAGAAAGCTTGGTACGTTCAATGATTGCGGTTGATTCGAAAAAACTGGAAGGGATTTTCACGCCGCTGCTGGTTCCCTTGGACGAACGCGGTCAGGTGAACGAACCGGAGTTCCGTCGCTTCGTTTCCTGGTTGATTGAGCGCGGTGTGCACGGCTTGTACCCGAATGGCTCGACGGGCGAGTTCACGCGCTTCACGGCGGAAGAGCGGCGCCGGATTGTTAAGATCGTGACGGAAGAGTGCGATGGCCGGGTCCCGATTCTAGCGGGCGCCGCAGAAGCAAACGTGAAGGAGACGCTTTCCGCGTGCGAAGCGTACGCGGGAATGGGTGCAAGAGCTGTTGCCATTGTGGCGCCGTTCTACTATAAGTTGACTCCCGAATCGGTCTATGCGTACTTCGCTGAAATCGCGCGCAACTCGCCAATCGACATCACCCTGTATAACATTCCAATGTTCGCCAGCCCCATCGATGTATCAACCATCCGGCGCCTGGCGTGCGAATTCCCCAGAGTGATTGGCATCAAGGATTCCTCCGGAGACTTGGGCTTTATGATGCGAATGATTTCGGCGGTGCGCCCGCATCGACCGGATTTTAGCTTCCTCACCGGATGGGAAGCTGTCCTGGTTCCCATGCTGATGATCGGCTGCGATGGCGGCACCCATGCATCCAGTAACGTGGTACCGGAGATCACTCGTCGCATGTACGATCTATTCCGCTCAGGGAACCAGGACGCGGCGATGCGGTGGCAGTTCAGGATCCTGGAGTTGTTCGACGCTATGCTTAGTCGATGGGAGTTCCCAGATGGGTTCCGGGCAGCCGCTGAATTGCGAGGATTCCAATTCGGTCATGGACGGCAGCCCCAAACGAACGCGCAGCGAGCCGATCATGCTCTCCTCCGTTCCACTTTACAACGCCTTCTGGAGGATCTCGATCTGGAGGAGAAATCAGCAAGTGGCGGCGCGATCAGGACGGATGATTCTGGCCAGGATATGAGTAAGTAACAAATGATGAAAGTCCCGAATGAACTCAAAATGAGAATCTCCCTGATCCTGAAGGCTGACAGATAAGTTTCGCTTTGACTCGTCGTAGAAGCCCCTGTCCTCGTTCGCGTCGATATCGAGAATGGCCGCCTTGGGGGCGTGTTATAGAAATCACCAATAGCACTGTCAATCTACGGAAATTAAATGCCTTGACAGGGCCACGTACGATCGGTATATCAATAGCGAAACTTAACCAAGGGGGAATTCATGGCCAACGAAGTGAATCGCAGAGCGGTTTTGAAGGCCGTCGGCTCCGTCGCAGCCGGAGTCGCTCTGTCGCGCGCTGGCTTTGCGGCACAGGGTGCGAATTCCGGGCCCAAGACATTTCGCGGGCTCTTTCCGATCGGACAGACTCCCTTCACACAAGACGATAAGTTGGACCTCGATTGTCTGGCCGCAGAGGTGAAATTCTGCAACCGCGCGTCGGTTCCCGGCTTCATATGGCCGCAAATTGCCAGCGGATGGTCGACGCTTTCCGCGAGCGAGCGCTATTCCGGCGCGGAGGCGATCCTGGCTGCGGGAAAGGGCGGAAGGACCGCGCTGGTTATTGGGGTGCAGACCCAAAACAACGATCTTCCTGGTGCGATCGCGTTCGCCAAACACGCGGCCCAGCATGGCGCCGACGCAATCTGCTCACTGCCTCCCGAGGGAGACGATGCCACGCTGCTCAGCTATTACAAGGCGATCGGCAATGCCACTGATCTTCCTTTGTTCGTGCAGACGATCGGGAATATGTCGGTGGATTTGGTCGTCGAGATGTTCCGCTCCATTCCCACAATGCGCGTGGTGAAGGATGAGGCGGGCGATCCTCTCGCGCGCGTCACGGAGATCAGACAGAAGACTGGAGACAATCTTGGCGTGTTTGCCGGCAAGGGAGTTCGAGTGATGATCGATGAGATGCAACTCGGCTTCGCCGGATATTGTCCCGTGGTCGCGCT
>CAYYKV010000259.1:0-4372 GCA_964468605.1 uncultured Occallatibacter sp.
CCCGGACCCTCAGAATCGAATATGACGCCACTCGCCTGAACGCCGCCGCCGTCACAAAGCTCGTTCGCGAGGCAGGGCTCGACATCGTTGAAGAGGAGCCGCTTCTTCCTGAGCCTGCTCCGGTCGCTGCGCTTCCGCCGACGGCATAGCCCGGTTGCGTAAATTGTCCATTCTCACGTCGCCGCTCTGGCCTTGCGCCGCCGCGGTAGCCTCGCGCCGCTGCTCTTTTCTTGCGCTGGCGGGCGAATCTTGCGCTGGCGCTCGGGCCTTGATACTCTGACAAAGGTCCGTCCCTCGGGTTTCGTCCTGAAATCCGCGCGTGTGCGCCCGTAGCTCAGCTGGATAGAGCGACTGACTACGAATCAGTAGGTCGGGAGTTCGAATCTCTCCGGGCGCACCATTCAATCAAATTCAATCAACAAAATATAGGGCGGGAAAATCGCGCCATTAATTCTGCGGCGCAGCCGCTACATGCGGATCTGCGTAAAAAGCCTTGATCGCATCAGAGTTTGACACGGCTGCGGGCGACAGCATCATCCATCGCCAGTTCACCTCTCGCGCGAGCACGTCCGTGGAAGGCACGCCCGAAGCGACGCGAACACCGAATGGTTTGCCGCCGGCAAACTGAGTCAGCAGGCGATCGAGGGGGAAACGGCTTCCGCCAAGTGTGTTTGCGTCCAGCGTGATCGCGTCGATGTGCAACGGCCCGGAAAAGAAATCTTCCAGCCCATTGTTTGCTGCGGGATTGAAGCTGGGAGGAACCGCTTCCCAGACCCACGCAAGGTTATGGATATTGCCGTCGCCGGTAAGACGCTCATAGAGCCTTCGGTACAACTCCTGGGAACCTTCGGGCCCAGGGTGCCCTGACCACCAATTGCCGTCGCCGTTCAGTGCCGGATATGGACTCCAGAGCACAGCGAGATGCGCTTCCGCGAGCGGGCGCAGCAGCGCGGCTGCGGCGTCTGCCTGCGCTGCCCAACGATGATTCAGATCTGTTCCCGGCTCAAGCAACTGCTGCCATTCAAAACTCGTGAGCACGCCCGCAGCGGCGCCGTCGGTTGGACAAGGCGGCGTCCAGCGCAATTCGACCAACTCGCCCCGTCGCGTTGCCTCCTGCACCTGCGCGAGAAGCGCATCCGGCCCCGTGGTTCCAGTCAGATCGATTTCGATGATCGCAGGTCGTTTGCCGGTTGCGTCGGAGACCGCCTGCGCCTCGGGAAACGCTGTAGCGGAGGATTCGACGACGCTTTGTCCGCCAAGCACTCCCTTTCCCTTTGCATCCGCCAATTTGTCGAGCAGGCCGCGCACCTCAGCACCCGCATTCACGTCTCCCGGCGCGGGGGGCGCGGTTGGAGCCGCTAGCGGCGCGGAAAGGCGCGAGTCACCACGATTGATGATGTTTGGCGCATGAAAGATCGCCTGCAACTGGTCGGGGCTATTGGCGCCTTCTGCCATGCCGCTCCACATCATGAAATACGCCCAGCGCGGCTGCGCAGCGAGCGTGGTGAGCGACGGCATGGCTCCGACCTCGGCCAGGGCGATCGGCTTATGAAGGGGATCGGCAAGCGCCACCATCTGGTCGTAGAACTCCTGACTGAACGGCCCGTAGATATCCATCGTGAGCACGTCAGCATAGCCGGAGCCCGGAAAATAGTCGGCAACGGACCCGGCGTTTCCACTGGGGCTGTTTACGTTCCACACCCAAACGAGATTGTTGAGATGGTGCATGTGGACATAGCGGTCGAAGATCTGGCGGTAGAGCGCAGCCGAGCCGTCAGGGCCGGGACGACCGCCCCACCAGAACCAGTTGCCGTTCATCTCGTGGTAAGGACGGAAGAGCACGGGCACGCCCGCGTCCTGCAGCTCTTTCAAGTAGCCTGCGATGCGGTCCACCTGCCGGCACCAGCGCGTATAGAGATCCGTACCCGGCGTAAGGACCTGCCGCCACTCCCAATCAGTCAGGTGCCCTTGCACGCTGTCGCGAAAGGTGACGGGCTCGTCATCGGTCGGCCGCACGGAATGCCAAGTGAGTGCGATCACGGCGCCGTTGCGATACTGGCGAATGACTTCCTCAATCATCGACGGACGCCCAAGCGTGGAGTCCTTATCGTCTCCACCCGCGAAGCCGAAGTCCTGTCCGAAGATGCCAGGATATTCACCGGTCAAATCGTAAACGCGGTCGGAGTAGCGCGAGACGGAGTTAGGAAAGTTGTGCTGGCCGGCGATCGTGGCGCGGCCCGAGATCGTGTCGATATCGTGCAGGAGGGCCCGGGCGGCCGGTGTCGCATCCGGGTTGACCGGCTGAGCATCGGGTGTTTGCGCAGTTGCGGCGCAGGTCGTGCACATGCACAAGACGGATGCGAGGAACAAGTGCCGCATGATTGCGACCCGCAACCCAACCCGATCAGGCGGCAAAGCATGTTGTGCGGAATCACTCATTGCCATGTCCTGCCCTCTGCTGGCGGAAGCCTCAGATGCTGGTGCGATGATGCTGATTTAGACGCAGTCACGATTGACTCGACCGACGTCCACAATCAGAGTATCTCTTTAAGATGTTCGGGACTCCGCCGGACGCATTGGCCGCTGTTTTGGGGCCCGTTGAGCGATTTCGCCCTCGTGAGGAGGCGGCGATTGCGGCTCTTGCGGATTAAACCATTCTTCAAACGCCGCTGTATGCCGAAAAGCCTCCGTCCACCGGAATCACGACCCCGGTGACGAACTCCGAAGCGGGAGAAAGCAGCCAGAGCACCGCGCCGAATAGGTCTTCCGGCTCGCCGAAGCGCGCCATGGGCGTGTGGCCGATGATCGATCTGCCGCGCGCGGTCAGCTCGCTGGTCTCCTTGTCGAGCAGCAGGAAGCGATTCTGGTTGGTGAGGAAAAATCCCGGGGCCACCGCATTGACGCGAATCTTCGGCGAGTACTCCTGAGCCATGTGCACGGCCAGCCACTGCGTAAAGTTGCTCACCGCCGCTTTGGCCGCCGAGTAGGCTGGGATGCGCGTGAGCGGCCGGAAGGAGTTCATGGACGATATGTTCAGGATGGTCCCGTAGCCCTGCGCCGCCATGATCCTGCCAAATGCCTGGCTGGGCAGAATCGTGCCCAGAATGTTCAGCTCGAACACCCAGCGCAGCGCGTCAGCCGGCAGATCGAAAAACTTCAGCTCGTTGCTGGTAGTGGCCTGGGGCTTGTTGCCTCCGGCGCCATTCACCAGGCAATCCAGCTTGCCCAGACGGTCTAGAACTTCCCGCGCGGTCTCCGCCACGCTGTCGCGGTTGAGCACGTCGCACTGGAAGACCGAAACTTGATCGCCGTGCTCACCCATCCGCTCGACGGCGGCATTTCCAGCCGCTGGGTTCACGTCGAGAATGGCCACCTGAGCGCCGCAGCCGGCCAGCGCGCCGGCGATTTCGCTGCCCAGGATGCCCGCGCCACCGGTGATGGCCACCGTGCGCCCGGAGAAATCGTACATCCGCGTCAACTCCGCCAGGTCAAACGCAGCCCGATGCGCTACTCCCGCTTCGTGCGCAGCCTCCATCAATGCCGGTCCCGCCATATTGAACCCTTTCCGTTGTCCATCCCGAATGCAGGCTCATCCGCAAGCCGAAGGGACGCTTCACGATAGAGTTTCGCGTAAGGGGCAATGATCTCGGTGCGTGTTATCACACGCGCGTGTATGCCAAATCACGGTCCCGCTTCGCAGCGCGATGTATCGATAAAGAAGAAGACTACGAAGGGGTATTCCCATGCTTCTCGAGTTGAGCGTTTTGCCCAAGGGCAAGGCCCATCATGCCAGCGACCATACCGTCGACGTCGCCAAGATCATCGATGCCAGCGGCCTCTACCATCAGACAAAGAACAAAGGTGAAGTACTCGAGGGCACGTGGGAGCAACTCATGGCCGTGGCCAAAAGGTGCCACGACGAAGCCATGAAAACCAACCAGAAATTTGTGACCGTGATGCGCGCGCTAGACGGTCCGGAGGTAGCCCCCTGCTCGCATGCGCCGGCCGATTGCGCCGCTATGAAAGAGCTCCTTGAAGATGACGGCGATTGGCTGATTCCATAAGAAAAGCGGAGCCGCTTGCGCTCCGCCCTTTCGTTCGCCCGTTCTTCCGTTCCCCCGCGGTTCCGTCCCTAAGATAGATTGCGAGTTAGTAAAGCCGGAAATCGACCTCGATCGTGATCATCACCGGCACAGCCGTCTTCCCGTCCTTCATCGCCGGCCTGAATTTGTATTGCCGGATGGCTTCGATGGCCTTCTCGTCCAACCCCATACCCAATGCCCGTGCAACGCGGATATTCTGCGGATTCCCTTGCGCGTCGACGATGAGCGAAATGAGGCAAACGCCCTGATACTTGGCGCGCCGCGCTTCG
>CAYYKV010000260.1:0-4366 GCA_964468605.1 uncultured Occallatibacter sp.
AAGCGCCGAGCCTGCGCCACGCCGCTGCCTTCCAGGTTGAGCTCGTAAGGGAGCAGAACGTTTTCGAGAGCCGTGAGCGTTTGAATCAATTGATACGACTGAAAGACAAAGCCGATTTTGCGCCCTCGGACAGACGCCAACTCAGTCTCCGCCAGGTTGTGGATGGGCACACCGTCCAGCCAGATCTCTCCTTCGCTGGGCGAATCGAGGCCGGCGAGCAGCCCGAGCAGCGTGCTCTTGCCGCTTCCGCTCGCGCCCACGATGGCGACAAACTGCCCGGCGGGAATATCCAGGGATATGCCTTGCAGAATCTCCACACGCCGCGCGCCGTTCTGGATCCATTTCTTCGCACCTTTGACTTGAATCAACTCGCTCTCCCGTCATTCGCAGTTTAAATGGCCGGTCGTCGCAGCTCAGGCGTTTGCACGCTCCCGCGCGTCTACACTTGATACGTGGACGTTCGGCGAACGGTTCTTGTCGCATCTTGCCTGCTGTTGTTGCCGGCAGGGCCGCTTTTTGCCGCCGGTTCGCCAAATTCCGATCGGCCAATCCTGGTTTGCTATGGCGACAGCATCACCGCGGGACTGGGTCTCCGTGATGGCGAGGCCTATCCTGACGCCCTGCAAAAGCTGCTCGATGCGCGGGGCTACGCGTACAAAGTCATCAACCAGGGGACGAGCGGAGCCACGACTAAGGATGCGCTCGAAGGCCTGCCTTACGTGCTTCGCCTGCACCCTGCCATCGTGATCGTGGAATTTGGCGGAAATGACGGGCTGCGCGGCCTGCCCGTTGACCAGACGCGCAGCAATCTCGATAAGGTGCTCGCAGGCCTTGAGAAGGCTCATGTGAAGATTCTGCTCGCCGGCATCACACTCCCGCCGGATTATGGACCGGACTACATCCGGTCGTTCGACAGAATTTTTCGCGATCTCGCGGCAAAGTACCACATCGCGGTCGTGCCCATGCTCTACAAGGAACTGATTGACGTTCCCGGAACCATTCAGAGCGACGGCATTCATCCCACCGCAAAAGGCTCCGCGATCATCGCCGGCACACTCTTTCCCGTTCTCAAGCCGTTGTTGCGCAAGAGTCCGTGAGCTGCGGCGCAAGATGCGCTTCAGGAGCGGAGGCGCCCGCGCCCTCGGCGATTGAAGTAAACCCGAAGCATCAGCGTTACGCTAGCTGTCGCGAAACGATACACACTATTACTTTGAGGCGAACGGTCGATATATGTTCGAATTCTTAGGGATCACTCATAATCGCGAAAGATTGCAGGTTGCACGCGCAACCCGGCGATCGAATTCGCGGATCCGGTATTCCTCTCCCGCCTCCAACCTGCGCGTCAGGGTTGCCTCCGCACAAATCCGGAGATCCCATGCCAAAGACGGCTGTGGCAGCGGCATTGACGCTTTGTTTCGCTGCATTCTCTTCCCCCGTTCACACACAGCAGGCAATGCAGATTGCAGCCAACACTGTTGACGGCGGAGAATCGCCTGCCGTTCCAGCGCACGCGCCTTTCGCTCCTGCTCCCGCCGCCTCCACGACGATTGAAGTAACGGCCACTTTCGAGGACCTGCACACGGCGTTGGCGCCGGTTCCACAGATCGGCGGCGAAGAGATTCGTTCGGCTGCGGGAAGTTATGGCGACGTCTCCCGCTACATCCAGTCGCTGCCTGGCGTGGCGTGGAGTTCGGACTTATCGAACGACGTGCTCGTCCGGAATGGCCATCCGGAGGAGAATCTTTTTGTCATCGACGGCGTTGAATTTCCGGGCATCAGTCATCTGGCATTGTCGGGAACCACGGGCGGATTCACGTCAATGATCGACTCAACGGCCGTTGGCAGCATGGAGATGCGGCCGGGAGTCGTCGACGCATCCTATTCCAGCCGGCTTTCGTCGCTTATCGAGTTGCGCACGCGCCAACTGGGCGAGGCGCCCGAGGAGCGGAGCGTTTCGCTTGGTATCTCGGGCATCGGCGGGCTCTACCAGCGCACACTGCCCAAGAGCGGAATGCTTTTGGTCTCGGCTCATCGCAGCATCCTGAATCTCGTCACCAACGACATCGGCATCAATGGCGTTCCCATCTACAGCAACCTTCTTACTCGGCTGGAGTTGGCGCCGGATAGCCGCGACACCGTGACCATTCTCAGTCTCGGTGGGGTCGATTCGATCAAGATGACCCCCTGCGCAGGAGACTGGGAAGTGACCAGTAGCTACCGGACTCAATACAGAGGATGGAGAGATACAGGAGCGCTGACCTGGAAGCACGCGTTCGACGCTAAGGTCGCTTCAGAGCTTACTGCGGAGTACTCGATCGCCCAGCAGAATATCGACCAACAGCAACAGATCGGCTACGTTTGGTCAGGCAATATCAAGACCTGCACTCCGATCACAACGACCCCGACGTACATGGAGAATTCGCGCAACGGGCTGCCGCGCGTCAACTTCACGGTGAGGGCCGGCTTCCGCGGATGGCTGCTGTCGGCTGGCGCTGACGGCGGGCTCATGATGCCGAACGATGCTGTCGACCAGCCCCTGGGTCAGCTTTCGCCGTTCTCGGCCAGCACAACGGCCACCGATGCGGTAAGCTTTCATCGCCATATCGCGGCCGGCCAGGAAGCAGGCTTTATTCAGGCCGAAAGCGCAACGGACAAACGATGGAATCTGATGGCAGGCCTGCGCGCCGAGGGCTTCGCCCTGGATGGGACCTACGCGCTCGAGCCGCGCGTTTCGGTTGTCTACAGGCTGAACGATCGCCAGAGTTTCAACGCCTCGTGGAACGCGGCGGCGCAGCTTCCGCCGACGATGGATCTGCTGAGCTATCCCGGGAATCATCAACTGCGGCCGATCGAAGTGCGGCAGGCCACGCTGGGCTTGCGAGTGTGGCAGGGCCGCTGGGGCACGCTGGACGCCGCGGCGTACTCCAAGCAATACTGGCGCGAGCCCGTCTCCACGGAGTTTCCGCAATTGATGCTGTTCAACATGGTCGACACACTGGGGCAGTCGTTCGTGTGGCTGCCGCTCACGGACGCTGGCACGGCCAGCTCGCGCGGCCTGGAGGCGGTCTTGCGCAGTCACTGGGGCCGGCACGCGAACCTGATGCTGTCGGCTACGCGTTCGCAGTCGGAGTACCGCGCTCTGGACGGCATTCGGCGAAAAGGGAGTTACGATACGCCGGTGATGATCAACGCAGTGGACAGCATTCAGTTGCCGCTGGGAATCACGCTCAACAGCAGGGAGTCGTTTGCGAGCGGACGCGTGTACTGCCCCTTCGACTTGCCTGATTCGCTGGCCCAGATGCGGGGCATCTACGATCTGTCCCGGATCAATGCGCTCCGGGGGCCGGTCTATAACCGGTTGGACGTAGAACTGGAGCGGCAATTCAAGATCGCAAAGGGAGAATTGGTGATACAAGGCGGCGCGGAGAACATCCTCAATCGCGGCAACTTGCTTGGCTATGTGTGGCTGCAGAATTGCACGGCGGGTCTGCCCTGCACAAATGCCCAAGGATTGCCCATTGCAAAAGTGGATCAGATGGGCCGCTTCCCTTCCTTTAGCGCGCGGTACCGCTTCTAATCATATCGATTGCACTTTGCGCGAACAGAGAGTGTTCAGACCTGCGGCGGAAGGAGAGCTGGGATTCGAGATGGGGAGCGCGTCGAGGGTTACTTTTTCCCCGCGGTTGCCAATGCTTTGAGGCGCGTGCTCAAGCGGCTCTTGTAACGGGAAACGGTATTCGAATGCAGAACACCCTTTTGCACGCTCTTGTCGAGGGCAGAAACCGTGGCTCGGTACTGCGCCTGTGCTTCTTTCACGTCGCCCTTGGCGAGTGCCTCGCGCAGCGAGCGCAGACTCGAGCGCACGCGGCTGCGGTTGGCGCGATTCACTTCGGTGCGGGTTTCGGTCTGGCGGGCGCGCTTGAGCGCCGATACGTGGTTTGCCATGGTTGTGCTTCCATCTCCAAAGCCTGAATTGCAGGGGTGGTCCTGACTTCAGGAAAAATGTTGCGGGGTAGAGGGCAGATCGAGCTGCACCCCTCGCAATCTTTAAGTCTACGGGAATTTGCGGGGTGGGTCAAACGCCTGCGGGGCGCGAATTAAGACGGAGATTCTGCGGTGCGAGACGCCGGAACTCTATCGATGAAAAGCACTTTTCAGCAGGCCAGTCGCGTTTGACCCGGTTTCGGCAGCCCGGTATACTCGAATTTGCGTTACACCGGTTCCTGAGTTACTGTATCCCGAAGCCATTGCACTCAAGTGGCTCTTTCCTCAAGGAAGAGCCACCTTGCACAACTTCTGAAAAGGCTACAACAACTCAGGAACCGGTCTAAGCGGGAGTAGCTCAGTGGTAGAGCATCGCCTTGCC
>CAYYKV010000261.1:0-4365 GCA_964468605.1 uncultured Occallatibacter sp.
TCCTCGATGACGCGCGCCTTCTTTTCGAGGTCGGGCAGCGCACTCTCGGCGTCCTGCTGCGCGGGCGAAAGCTTGAGAGGCTCGATGCCCGCCGAAGCGCCGGGAGCGGCGGTGATGACGACGTCCTGGAGTTCCTGCTCCTTGAGGAGATCGAGAATCTGCTCCGCCTGGCCGAGGCGGCCGACCTCGATGAGCAGTTCGGCCAGCATGCGGTAAGCGCCGGAACGCGATTGCGCAAAACCGGCCTGAACCTCTTTGTCCATGCCAAGAATGTTTCTGCGGATCTGCTCGTAATCGTTGACCGCGAGAAGGCCGAAAAAGATGGCTTCCTCAGGACGATTTTGCTTGCGGAAACCGATCATCAAGGAGTTTTCAATGTTGCCTTCGATCTGAGGATCGCCGGTGGCTTTGACAAGGCCGAGTGCAGCGATGGCGCTCGTGAAGGAGAGATCGGGATGCTTCAACAGCGAATAGGCCCAAGCAATGGTCATCAGATCCTGAGCTTCGTCGCGCTGGTCCTTTACCTCTCTCCAGATGGAAAGCGCCTGAAGATCGAGGTCGTATGCCTGCTGCGCTTCGCCAAGGTCGGAGTGATCGCGGCCCAGGTTGTTGAGGACCATGGCTTCGCCGCGGCGACTGCCGGTCTGGCGATAGATGGGCAGCGCCTGAGTTTGGAAATCGAGCGCCTTGGCGGGCTGTCCGAGATCGGCGTATGCGCGGCCGATATCGCTGAGCGCAAGCGCCTCGCCGCTCGGATTGCCCACTTCGCGCCAGATGGGTAGCGCCTGGTTGTAGTAGTCGAGCGCGGTCTGGTGCTCGCCAAGGTCGTTATAGAGGCGGCCGATGTTGTTGAGCGTGAGCGCTTCGCCCTGACGGTTGCCCAGTTGGCGCCAAAGCGCAATGGCCTGGTTGTAGACGTCGAGCGCTTTTTGCTTCTGGCCAAGGGCGGCATAGGCAGGACCCGTGTCGTTGAGCACCAGGGCTTCGCCGTTGCGCTCGCCCAGGTTGCGGAAGATGAGAAGCGCCTGATTGAAGTCGTCGAGAGCCTGCTTGCCGTCGCCCATGTCGGACCAGGCTCGGCCAAGGTTGTCGAGCGTGCTGGCTTCACCATTGATGCCGGCCGTCGCGAGGAAGCTCGAAGCCGTTGCAGTTTGGGCCGGGGCAGGGCTGGATGGCGGGTTCTGCGCTGGCAGTGAGCCCGACGTAGCATTGACTTCGCGCCAGATCGCGAGAGACTGGTTCAGATATTTCAGCGCATCGTCGTGTTGTCCGAGGTTGTTATAGACCTTGCCGATGTTGTTGAGCGTCTCGGCTTCACCTGCGCGCGACGGCAGCGCGCGCCAGAACGTCAGCGCTTGATTGAGCAGGTCGAGGGCCTTGTCTTCCTGACCAAGATCGGTGTCGATGCGGCCCATGGTGTTCAAGGTTGTGGCCTGGCCCAGCAGGCTCGAGTACTTTTGCTCGATGGGCAATGCCTGATTCAGGTAATCGAGCCCTTTCTGCAGTTGGCCCGCACTGTAGTAGAGGGCCCCGAGAATATTGCACTCCGAGACCTGCTGGCGAACGTTCTTGCTGGAACGCGCCTGGGCCAGGTTCTGCTCGTGTTGCGCAATCTGAGCGGCCAATGCGCCGGGCTGCGCAGACGCCGATGCAACTGCGAAGATCGCCGCAAGGCAAACCGCGCCAATGCGAAGCGGGTCAATGATGGATGGGCCGGATAGCCCCGATAGGCAGTTTCGCTTCATGGCCTGCATTGCGCTCAAGGGCGAGCGCTCGCGGTTGCGGCGGCAGGAGTGCGGAGTGCGAAGTCAGCGTCCGCGGAGCTGCGGTTCATGACGGGATGCTGGTGCATGCCCTGCGAGGAGACGCTTTGCGAGACCTGCTGTGCGACCGAAGAATAGACCTGGCTCAAGGGCGTCTCACCTTTACCGCTTTTGAGAACTTGAAGCAGGTAATACGTGAAGTAGCCGTGCTTGAGCTGGCTGCTTTCGAGCGATTCTTCGTTGACCTCGCTGGCGGCCATGACGATGCGGCCTGTTCCGTCCGACATGTGCGCAAGCATGGCGCCTGAGGGCGCGGTGTTGGCGAGCGCAGCGGAGCCTTGCGATCCTTTGTCGCCTGCCGCGCCGCCGCTGTAGCAGGTGTCGAGAAAGACAGCAGTGCGGAGGGCCTTCATGCGCGTGGAGACGGCATTCGCCAACTCGACCATGGGATACGCGGTGGCGTAGAGCGCGTCTTCGTCGACGCTTCCGCCGGAGTAGACCTCGGTGTCGTAGGTGATGAGGTAGTTTGCGCCGCCCGCAGAGTCAGTCGTGCGCGGCGTGCCGTGCGTGGCCACATAAATTACGACGAGATCGTTGGACTGCGCATGACGCGCGATCCAGTTCAGCTCTTCCTTGATGTTTTTTGTAGTGGCCTGATCGTCGGTGAGGACGTGAACGTTGTCAGCAGGGAAAGCACCGATTGAGGGGTCTTTGAGCGCGGCGGCAAAGGCGGTGGCATCGGCGCCGGTGTAGTTGAGCTGCGGAATCTTCGCGTCGGTAAAGTGACCGATGCCCACGACAAGAGCCCACTTCTGCTGCACGGGGCCGGGTTTTACAGGCGGTGCGACGGGCACGGGAGTTTGAGTGCCCGCATCTTCAAAGCCGCGTGAGGCAGGCGTGGAAAGGATGAGCGGGTTCAGTCCCTGGTCGAGCGCTTCGGAGCCGTTGAAGCGCGCCTTGTCCATGGCGTAGTTGGCCAGAGAATCGTGGCCGAGGTGCTTTTCGACAAGGCTGCGGTAGTACCACGCATCGCCCAGCTCAGGACATTCGGCGACAGCGGACTTGAGCAGTTGCAACGCATCTTCAAAGGCATCGTTGCCGCTCTGCGGTGTGATGCGCTCCAGTGCCTGGACGACGAGGTCCTGACCGGCGCCGCAGCGAACTCCCTGAGCGCGCGCACAGGGGCAGGCGATCAGCGCTGCGGCAAGCAGCGGCAAAAGATCAAGTCTGGATCGGCTGCGTAAAATCATTTCTCGGCTACGTGCTTTGCGGTTCCCGCAGGCTTCTTTGTCGCTCGGGCCTTCATCGCGTCCAGGACGCGGGCGCTGACGCCTCCGCTCGAGAGCGCTTGCTGGCCTGCCGGGCTGAGATCGAAGTCGATGGCATTGGCTCCATTAATGGCCTGAATGATGGTCTGCTCATCCATGCCGGATTTGACCATGGCGATAATCTGAGTGTTCGAAAGCCCCTTGTGCACAACAGCAGCCGGCTTCTTTGCGGCCTGCGTCTTCATCTCGGCCAGGACGCGGGGGCTGACGCCGCCGGCGGTTAGCGCTTTCTGACCGGCGGGAGTGAGATCGAAGTTGACTGCGGAGGCTCCGCGGATGGCTTGAAGGACGGCGGATTCGTCAATGCCGGACTTGATCATGGTGATGACCTGATCGTTGGTCAGGCCCTGCGGCTTGGAATTCTCGGCTTCGGCTGCCTCGGACTTGGCTTTCTCGTGCTCTTTCTCCAGGTCCAGCTCTTTGTAATGAGCGATGGCAGTCTCGATGCGCTTCTGCGGCTCTACGAAATACTTCTCGGTGGGCTTGGCATCGATGGCTTTGCCGTAGTTGATGGCGGCCTGGTCGAGGTATTTCATGGCCGTCTTCTCATCGTCGGCTTCATAGGCGAGCGCCTCGTAAGCCACGCCGATGTCATAGAGCCGGTAAGCGTCCTCATCCGGTTTAGGGAACGGCGGCGCCGTTTCGTAGGTCTCAAGGGCGCGTTCCCAGAGTCCGGTCTCCGCGTCCTTGTCGCCTTCCTCAAGCGGACCGTCCTTGCGCGCAAGCAGCACGTCGATGGATTCATCGGAGTTGACCACATGCTCGGCGATCTGCTGCACGGCGTCGATAATCAAGCGCGACCTCAACTCAGCGGGTGTGGGAGGGCCATCCTCGCTCTTCTGCCCGCCCTTTGCATGCGCAAGGCTGCCCGTCAACTGTCCCAACACACCGTGCGCGGTTGAATTCCCCGCGCTGTCGAACTCCCGGTCGTAAGTGGATTCAATGTTGTCTGAGATAATCCCGTGGCCGTTCGCATCCTTGGCCTGAAAGGAAACATTGAGTTTCGCCGTAATGCGTTCAACGGCGCCTACCTTGGCGATCGAAGCGACCTGGGAACCGCCCAAAGCCGCTGCCGGCGCCAACTTATTGGTGTATTCGGGATCGGGATGCGAATATTCGGTGATCTGGCAGATGATGAGCGTGGAGGGATTGTCGTCTTCGCGGAGGTTGGGATCGTCTTTGAGCAACTCGGTTTCGAGAAGAGCCTGGAAATCGTAAGGAAGCGAGCCATCTTCTTCGGTGTCGGCGGAGTTGACGATGACTTTGATGGTGTC
>CAYYKV010000262.1:0-4333 GCA_964468605.1 uncultured Occallatibacter sp.
ACATCTTCAAGGCCTACCAGGACGAGCTGCGCAAGAACAACGCCATGGACTTCGATGACCTTCTGCTTGAAGCCGTGCGCCTGCTCAAGTCCTCGGCCGAGGTCCGTGAGCGCTACCAGCGCCGCTATCAATATGTATTGGTGGACGAGTATCAGGACACCAACCGCCCGCAGTACGAGCTGATGAAACTTCTGGCCGGCGAGCACAAGAACGTCTGCGCGGTCGGCGACGAGGACCAGAGCATCTATTCATGGCGCGGAGCCGACATCCGCAACATCCTCGAGTTCGAGAAAGACTTTCCCAACGCCCGCATCGTCCGCCTCGAGCAGAACTACCGCTCCACGCAGGTCATTCTTGAAGCGGCCGGGGCCGTCGTCGCCAACAATATTCGCCGCAAGGGGAAAAAACTCTGGACCGAGCGCCAGGGTGGCTCGCTCATCGGCTACTACGAAGCGCCAGACGGCGAAAACGAGGCCCTCTTCATCGCCGACAAGATTCAGGCGTTTTTTCGCCTACAGGAAAACTCATCCGAGACCCAAAACGGCGGAGCCGACGTGGTTGCGCATTGTGCGGTGCTCTACCGCACCAACTCGCAGTCGCGCCTCGTTGAGGAAGCTCTCCGCCGTTACAACATCAGCTACACCATGGTTGGCGGCTTCAGCTTCTACGAGCGCGCCGAGATCAAGGACCTCCTCGCCTATCTCCGCCTCGTGCGCAATCCCCATGACTCGATGGCCCTGCAGCGCGTCATCAACACGCCGGCTCGCGGCATCGGCAAAACCACGCTTGAGACTCTGGAGCGGCTGGCTCTCGAAACCGGCCAGTCCACCTGGGACGCAGTCGCTGCGACGATCGCCAAGCGCCTCGTCCCCTCGCGTGCGCTCGCGGCTCTCGAATCCTTCCGTCAGCTCATTCTTGACGGGCAGGCCATGATGGACCCCGACTTCGCCGGCAAGCTCGCCGCCGACGTTGCCGAATCCGCGACCGGCGCCGATACCGGCTTCGCATTCGGTGATGCTGCGCCGGAAGAGACAGCGAACGTGCAAACCGACACCGGTTTCGCATTCGGCGATGTCGACCCTGAGGAAACCTCGCGCAGGGAGGAACCTGCTCCAGAATTAGAACGGCCCGAAGGGCGCTTCCGCTCTCCCGGCGACTCCGCCACGCTTCCCGAACTCATCCGCTTCATCATCGACCGCTCCGGCTACATCAAAGCCCTTGAAACCGAAGGCACGCCCGAGGCTTTCAGCCGCATCGAGAACCTGAAGGAACTGGCCAACGCCGCGCACGACGCCGAGGAGCGTGGTGAAACCCTCGCCGACTTCCTCGACCACGCGGCTCTCGCATCTGACACCGACCAGTTCGACCCCAACTCCCGTGTCACGCTGATGACTCTGCATGCTGCCAAAGGCCTCGAATTCCCGCTGGTCTTTCTCGCCGGCCTTGAGGAGGGTCTCTTCCCACATTCGCGCACTCTGTCGAGCCCCGAAGAACTCGAAGAAGAGCGCCGCCTCTGCTACGTCGGTATGACGCGCGCCATGAACACGCTCATCCTCACCCGTGCCCACTACCGCCGCCGTTACGGCGCCGATGTGCCCGAGGCCAGCGTCCCTTCGCGCTTCCTCGAAGAGGTTCCTCCACAGCTCATCGAAAACCTGGGCAGCAGGTCCACGGCCTGGTCGACGCCCGCCTACAGCGCGGGCCGCCGTCATGGAAGCGCCCCCAGCTCTTATGGTTCCCACTTCAACTACGAAGATGAAAACCAGGAGATTCCTCACACGGCCGCGCCAGCCTCTCCGTCGGGCCGCGAATCCGGTCCGAAAGGAAAAGGCTCAGAGAGCCTCGACAACATCGCTCGTTTCTTCGGCGGAAGGCCTGGCGCCAGCGGCTCTCGCTCTTTCGCCCGCCCAACCATGGACATTCCCGCCACCAACGGCGCATCCGGCCTGAGAAAAGGCCAGCGTGTGATGCACGCAAAATACGGCGAGGGTACAGTCCTCCAGCGCGAAGGCGACGGCGAAGACGCCAAGCTCACCGTGCTTTTCGTCCGCCACGGAATGAAGAAGCTGATGGAAAAGTTTGCCAACTTGCGCAAACTCTGATGCGCACTGCTCGGCGCGGATTTCGACGCGAACCTACCTTGCCCGCACTGGTTATTCCGGCGTCTTTTTCATCTCTGCCATATCGAACAATGCGTCCAGCGTTTCGGTCATCTCCAGGCTCTCGAGAGTCGCGTCGAAGTAGCTCTCGCGCAAACCCAGCCGAAGTTGCTCGTGTTTTGAGTTGTCCTTCGCAAACCCCGGGGTAAAGTACATTTTGAATCGTTCCATCTCTCGACCGTATGTGATCGGCGTCTTGACCATGTAACCAAGAAACGCTGCCACAAAGTGCAAGGCCTCCTGCGCATTCGGCGTCTTCAGCTCGCGCTCCAAATCTCTTTTGCCGAAAAATCCAGCCTTGATCACGATGTTGGTTTTCGACCGGTTCATCCGCGCTTGCAACAGGGCTTGCACCAGGAAGTCCTCGTCCGTCTCGTCAAATCTGGGGTCGTGCGGAACCTTGTTTTCCCGTAGATAATCCCGAAAAAATGCCATCGGCTTCCCTTTCTCATTGTTGCAAGCTCATTCTACTCGTCGCTTCGCACCAACTCAGTGACCCAGTCGAATTGGCTCCGCACTGCATCCACGCGTGGCCCCGTCGCGCTCCGCTCCATTAGACTGAAAGCGCAATGCAACCGGTCTTCAACCTGCGTTCTCGTTTGTGTTACATAATGCTTTTTGGCGAACTCTGCACCTTGCTGATCGCCACGTCAGCTCTCGCCGGCTGCGGGATGCCGGGCGCGCCTCAGCCGCCCTCGTTAAACCTTCCTATTCCTGTCAACGATCTCTCTGCCCAGCGCACCGGTGGCCAGGTAGCCCTCAGTTGGACCATGCCCACAAAAACCACCGACAAAGTCCTGCTCAAGGGCAACATTGCAGTCCGCATTTGCCGCAATGAGATAAGCGCTGTACCCTGCTCGGTTGGCGCCACGTTGTCACTCGCTCCCGGAGCCGACGCCACCTTCACTGACACTTTACCCACGCCACTCGCCTCCGGCCCGCCGCGCGCGATCACTTACTATGTTGAGCTCGTTAATCGAAAGGGCCGTTCCGCCGGACTCTCTAACGGCGCCGAGATCCTCGCCGGCGAGGCCCCACCCGCAATCGAAAGCCTCACCGCGGAGATGAGCAAAGACGGCGTGTTGTTGCGCTGGGCGCCTGCTCCGCCTGAGTCGTCACCCGTCGCAATCCGTCTTGTTCGCAAGCTCCTCACGCCGCCGGTGAAGAAATCGGATCAAGGCTCATTGGCGCAGCGCGAGCCTCTCGAACAAACGCTTCTTGTTCAAGCCGCTGCCAACTCCGATCGCGCTCTCGACGCCAGCATCCGCTTCGGCGAATCCTACGAGTACCGCGCCCAGCGCGTCGCCAGCGTTACAGTCGGCGACTCAACACTCGAGCTCGCCGGGCCGCTCTCGCCTGCACTGCGCATCGACGCCGTCAACTTGTTTGCTCCCAACGCCCCCCAGGGGCTTGCCGCGGCGGCCACCGCCGGTGAAAACGGCGCCGGCCCCGCCATCGACCTCAGTTGGCTCCCAGGCGCAGAGGCCAATCTCGCGGGCTACATCGTTTACCGTCGTGATGTCGGCAAAGCAAGCTCAGCCTCCGCGTGGCAGCGCATCTCGCCCGAGCAACCCCTTGTCGGGCCCGGTTATCATGACCCCAGCGTGCAGCTCGGCCACACTTACGCTTACGTTGTCACCGCGATCGATCGGGACGGACATGAAAGCGCGCGCTCTGCCGAAGCCTCCGACACCGTGCCCGGCCCATAGCACTTAGCAGCCATAAGGAGTCACCCCCATGAAATACTGCCGCTTCATACTCCATAATCAAACCCACTACGGATCGGTAGAAGACCGCAACGGGGAATACTGGATCGCGGATGTTTCGCCCGCCCCGGCTGAGGATCTGGCCTACCGCTTGGCGCTTGAAGAGACCGATGCAGGAAACTTCGACTTCGCGCCCATGCCCTTGAGCGCTGCCCATCTGCTGCCGCCGGTCACGCCATCCAAAATCGTCTGCGTCGGCCGCAACTATCGCGCCCACGTCCGCGAGCTGGGCAACGAGATGCCCACGGAACCCCTCATCTTCTTCAAACCGCCTTCATCGCTTCTCAGTCCTCGTGGCGTGGTCCGCCTTCCCGCGGTCTCAGAGCGCGTCGACTTTGAAGGCGAGCTCGCGGTTGTCATCGGCCGTCGAGCGCACAACCTCAAGCCCGGCACTCCCTGGCGCGATGT
>CAYYKV010000263.1:0-4320 GCA_964468605.1 uncultured Occallatibacter sp.
TTTGCCGTCTTCAGCCTGTGGCTGAGCGCACGGCCCGCTGTCGCGCATTTCCACTACGGCTACGAACGGATTACCTTCTTCTCCGCGGGCTTTGAAGGCGCGATGATCGTGCTCGCCGCGGGTAGCATCATCTACACGACGACGGAAAAATGGAAAAGCGGCCTGGCGCTGGAAAACCTGGGCCGCGGCGTCATCCTCATCGTCGTCGCCGGGGCGCTAAACGCCCTCCTCGGGTGGTATCTTCTCCGCATCGGCCGGCGGAATCATTCGCTGATCCTGGAGGCCGACGGAAAGCACGTGCTGGCTGACAGTTGGACAAGTTTTGGCGTGGTTGGCGGCCTGGCATTGGTGATGATGACCGGATGGAAGCCCTTCGATCCGCTCGTTGCTTATGCTGTCGCGGCAAACATTCTGTGGACAGGCGGACGCTTGCTTTGGCGATCCTTCAAGGGGCTGCTCGACTACTCGGACCCCGAGATCGGCCATCTGATTCGCGCGCGCCTCGATGCGCTTTGCCTCGAACTCGGCATCGAATACCACGGCGTGCGCTTCCGCACCACCGGCTATCGGCAAATCATTGAAGTTCACCTCTTGTTTCCGGACAAGATGAACCTCGGCGAAGCCCACCGGCTGGCGACTCAGGTGGAAGAGCAGTTGGCCCGCGATTTGGAGATGCCCGCTGAGGTCACAACGCATCTTGAGTCGCTCGAGGACCACTCCGAAGTCCACCACGCGCAGCACTATACGGGCCGGCCCGATTGAAGCCCGGAGCCGTCGCGGCAGTAAGCTTAAGGGAACGCCTTCTGCGTGTTACGCGACCCGTTACGCGAGTTGTCGGCGAAGTTTCGGTACACTGGAGTCACTGATTCTTCCCCAGGCCGCACGTCCTGCGAGCGCGCCCAGCGTCTAAATAGTGCAAAACTGTATCTCTCCGAAGGCTCCTTGATGCTCGAAGGCAATGGACTTCGGGATCGGAGCCAAGCTGATCGAAAACCAGGTCCATAAAAGTGGCGCCCCGCAGTGTCGAATTCGGCTCGGCATCGTGAGGACTGGACTGCTTGTTCTTGGGGCGTGGCTGCCGATGGCGGTTTGTGGGGGTGCGCAGCAGGCCACGACGCAAGCCACGCCGAATTCCGGCCTGGCCACGGGTAGCATTCACGGCATCGTAACAAGCGCCGACGGGACGGTGTACGAAGGGGCGAGTGTGAAGCTCGAACTGACGCCGGCCGGCGGCACATCCACTGCAACCACCCAGCAGACTGACAACGTCGGCGCCTTCAACTTTCAAAATTTGCCCGTCGGAACGTTCAAGGCTACTGTTTCGGCTGCCGGCTTTGTCACCCAGGAGATTCGCGGCGAATTACTCGCCGGAGAGGCTTTCGACGCGCGCACCATTGTTTTGCCCGTGGCATCGGTAGCGAATTCCGTCCAGGTTTCGGGCGGGTCGCAGGTGGAGATCGCGCAGGAGCAGCTCAACCTTGAAGAACAGCAGCGCGTGCTGGGCGTCTTCCCCAACTACTACGTCAGCTACGATCCGCATGCTGTGCCACTGACAACGCGGCAAAAGTACCAGCTCGCCTGGCGGACATCGATTGATCCGGTGACGTTTTTAATGGTGGGTACAGTTGCGGGAATCGAGCAGGCCAGCAACACCTTCAAAGGCTACGGCCAGGGCGCTCAGGGATATGGAAAGCGCTTCGGCGCCAATTACGCCGACGGCTTTACCGGGACAATGCTTGGCGGAGCAGTTTTCCCCTCGTTCTTCAGGCAGGATCCGCGGTATTTCTACAAGGGGACTGGCAGCATTCCTTCTCGGGCGATGTATGCAATCGCCAATGCGGTCATCTGCAAAGGCGACAACGGACACTGGCAGTTTGACTACTCCGGAATTCTGGGCGGCCTCGCCGCCGGCGGAATCTCGAACATTTACTATCCGCCCAGCGATCGCAGCGGCGTGGAGGTGACTTTTGAGAACACACTCATCGGCACCGCTGAAAGCGCGGCGCAGAATCTGATTCAGGAGTTCTTGATCCGCCACCTGACGCCGCGGATTCCACAGTACGCATCGGACACACCGTAGCCCCGGCTTTTCATCTCGCAATCGACTCCACCAGCCTGTTCATCTCTTCTTCCTGCCGTTCGATTGACTCCACCAGCTTGAATTGCGTGCGGCAGCGGTCCAGGTTGTGTTCTTCGCGATGCACTTTGAAGTAGGTGTCGCCGGCCAGGTAATCGGCGAGAAAACGAATGCCGATCTCGAAAGTGATCAGCTTGCCTGAGAAGGCGAGAAGATTTCTCTCCGCGGGTGTGAGAAAAGCGCCCGCGGCTTCAAGATAGCCGCGGACCAGGGCTTCGAACATGGGAAATTGCATGGTCACTTTGGAAAGATCCCGCTCGTCTTCCGCCGCCGGGCTGGTCGTAGTGCGCACCATGTCGCCAAAGTCGTAAAGCGCCAAACCGGGCATCACGGTGTCGAGATCGATCACGCATACCGCTTCGCCGGTCTTGTCGTCGAGCAGAACGTTGTTGAATTTGGTGTCGTTGTGGGTGATGCGCTCGGGAAGATCGGCGTCGATGAGAATGCCGGTAATGGACTTGCGGGAGCGGGCAAACTCGATCTCCGGTTGGGCGAGGGCCGCACGTCCCGCAACGTCTGCGGCGATCGCCTGCTCCAGTGCGGTGAAGCGCTTGGGCGTCGAGTGAAAATCCGGGATCGTCTCGTGCAGGCGTGGCGCGGGCAAACTGCTCAGCTGTTGCTGGAAACCGCCAAAGGCGCGCGCCGCCTGGAACGCCTGCCCTTCAGACGTCGCAGTTTCATATGTGCGGGCGTTTTCGATAAAGCGATAGGCGCGCCACGTTTCTCCCTGCGCGTCCAGGTGCCAGTTGCGCCCATCCCGCGCAGGAATCAAATGAAGCGCGCGGCGTGCACTGTCTGGTTGGCCGGCTACCTGCGCGGCCAAATGCGTAGTTACGCGTTCGACATTCTGCATCACGGCGACTGGATCGCGGAAGACGTGGCGATTGATGTGCTGCAGAATGTAGCGAACCGGCGCGCCCTGCGTCTGGCACGTCACGAGGTAGGTGTCGTTGATGTGGCCGCCGCCGTGGGGCGTCAAGCCCAAAACCTCACCGCTGAACGCGAATTGAGTTGCCGCGGCGCGTGCGTCGGGCGGCAAGCTCATGAACGGGGGCTTTCAGGCCAGAGCTTTTCAGGATAGACACCTTCGGCGATCAGCCTGCGAATGCTCTCGACCACGCGCGGCCGATCCTCGCGATAAGTCACGCCGAACCACGAATCGCGCGAGTGCAGCACTTTGACGCGCGCCTCGCCGGCACGAACCAGTTCGCCGACCGTGTTGGGAATGTAGCATTCCGACTTCAAGTCGGTTGAGTTCCCCTCAAGGAACTTTTCGAAGCGCCCGCGCAATTGATCGAAGATCCGTGGCGTGAATCCCCACATGTTCATCGATACCGGCTCGTCGCCCGAGAGCTTTGTGACCGTTCCGGCGGCATCGGTGTTGCGCGCGCCGTTTCCATCGCGTTCGACCTTGGTGAGCTCGGCGATGTGCTCGAGGTAGCCGTCGCTGGAGACCTGGCAGACCCCGCGCGCCACGGAGCCGAAGTCTGAGAGCGTATTGCGCAGGACGAAACCGACCATGGAGTAGTCGGGCGAGCCGGAGTTCAGATGCCCGGCCAGTGAGCGGTAGCCGTCCGCGCCGTAAAAATCGTCAGCGTTGATGGCGGCAAAAGGCTCGTGGATGGAGTCGGCGGCGAGCAGGATGGCCTGCGTCGTACCCCACGGCTTGGTGCGGCCCGCGGGTACAGTGAACCGCGGAGGAATGTCTTCAAGTGCCTGGAAGACGTAGTCAACGGCAACGCGTTTTTCGAACCGTGCGCCGACGATCTCGCGGAACTGTTGCTCAATGTCCCTGCGGATGACAAAGACGAGCTTGCCGAAGCCCGCGCGGAGAGCGTCGAAGATGGAGTAATCGATAATGGTTTCGCCGGCTGGGCCAACGGGGTCGATCTGCTTGAGGCCGCCATAGCGGCTGCCCATTCCAGCAGCAAGAACAAGGAGCGTGGGAGAGGATGTGGGGGTCATGAATCAGGGCCTTTTCGAGAGCTTGAATCCAATCGAATGGTACAACACGAGGGGCTGAGTCACTGCAGCGCAATGCACTCATGTGCAGCGGCATAATCTGTCTGGTAAAGTGGGTTGCCATGAGAATTTGCAACCTTTCCCGGCTGTTTGCTTTCATCTCGTTTCTGGCCGCGCTGGTCGTCTGCGGCGCAACGCCGATGATCCACGCGCAAACACCG
>CAYYKV010000264.1:0-4306 GCA_964468605.1 uncultured Occallatibacter sp.
GAAAGGAATCGATTCATCGTGGTTATGATCCGTTTGGCGCGTTTCGGCGCCCGCAAGCAGCCCTACTACCGCATTGTCGTGATTGAGAAGGACCGCGCCCGCAATGGCCGCTCCATCGAAGTTGTCGGCACGTACAATCCCCGCACCAGCCCGGCCAGTGTCGACCTGAAGCATGAGCGGATTGCTTACTGGCGCAGCAAGGGCGCGACGCTTTCACCGACCGTGGCAAAAATCATTGCCAAACACCCGATAAGCGCAACAGCGGAGCCTGCGGTCGAGGCCGCGGCGCAGGTTACTGACCCGGCCGCAGCTTGATTCGCCCGCCTGGGCGGGACCTGACTCGGGGCGGGGCACGGCAAGCATGACCCGAGGTCTTTGCTCGCAGCGGGTTTCAAGTGTTACTATTCGCGGACAGATTCAATATCAGCAGAACTCCAACGCAAGAGGTCAGAGGCACGATCATGACCCAAGTCGATCTGGTGCAAGTAGACGAACTGGTCCGCGAGATTGCGCGGGCCCTGGTGGATGAGCCGAGCGCCGTGGAAGTGGAGGCCGTGAGCCGGGATGAGAACACGATTCTCAAGCTGCGCGTGGCGGCGCAGGACGTGGGCAAGGTGATCGGCAAGCAAGGGCGCACGGCGCGCTCCGTGCGGACCATCCTGGGCGCGGTGAGCATGAAACTGCATCACCGTTACACGCTCGACATTCTGGAAGAGGACGACGAAGGCTAGCATGGCCTTTGTCCGCGCGGCTCGATTCCGGAGCAGGAGGTAGCCGTGCCGGAACCGCCCGAAGCATGGGTTTGGCTGGCGCGGATTCGGCGTCCGCAGGGCCGAAAAGGCGAGGTCTTCGCCGAGATTCTCACTGATTTTCCCGAGAAGTTTGAAGAGCGGCGGCAACTTTGGCTGCTCAAGGCAGGCGTGGCTTCAGGAGCGGGCGCGCGGCCGGCTGCACAGGCGCCGCGGCAGGTGGAACTCAAGAACCATTGGCTGCACAAGGGCAGCGTTGTGCTGCATTTTGGAGGTGTGGATTCGATCTCGGATGCAGAGACACTGGCCGGACTGATTGTGGCGATTCCGCAAACGGAGCGGGCGGAGCTGAGCGAAGGCGAGGTTTATATCGGCGACCTGATCGGCTGCGAGTTGATCGATGTGGCCGGCGCGGAGCCGGTTCGCGCGGGCGAGATTGAGAACGTGGACCGGAGCGGAGGAGCTGCGCCGCTGCTGGTGGTGCGCGGCATGAAGGGCGAATTGCTGGTTCCGTTCGCAAAGAGCTACTTGCGCAAGATCGACCTTGAGGCGAAGCGCGTGGAGATGGAGCTGCCCGAAGGGCTGATTGCTCTTAATGCATCGGACGAACCTTAAGGCAGCGAACGCGGAACTGATTGATTACTGCAGGCCATCCGTGCAATTCGCTCCGCCGTTGGGATCGGCGAGGATCATGTCGGTCTGATCGATACAAAATCCACGCGGATGCCCTCGTTGCGGATTGTCGGGGATAGCGGTGACCTGATATCCCACGCCTGTCTGATCTCCTTGTGGGGCCAATGGAGTGCAGTGGGAGATGGTAAAGGTGTAGCCATACCATTGACCCGACGCAAGGTGATTGTCGATCAGTTGGGCTGACTGAGCAGTGGCCGGGCCGGCCTGCGGGTTTCCTCCCAGCTGTGAGAGGCGGCAGGCGTAGCCTTCGGCAGGGTAGGTCGATTGGTACATGGACTCAGCCAGGACGATGGTGCGGAGCGCCGAGATTGCCGAAGCCTCGTCGGCCTGTTGTCTGGAGTTGAGCAGCGCTGGAATGGCCGCGGCTGCTATCAAACCGAAGCTGCCCAGGAGAAGAAGCAGCGCAGCCGCCAGCAGCAGCGACGCCTTGCCGGCGGCCGCGCGGTGCCCTGAACGGCTAAGGCTCCCGATGCGCGATGCTGCGCGCAGGATGGCTCCAATGATCACACCGAGGCCGACCAAGCTGAGGGGCACGAGCACCACAGCCTGAATGCCACTCGGGAGCAGCCCAAGCCCAGTTGAAACGGCTATTGCCGCCACAGCGCTGACGACCGTCATGACCGGCAGCCGACGTCCCTCTTTCAACTGCTCCGAGCTGACCTGCTGAAGGACAAATTGCTTTCCACGGCCGGTCGGTTCCGGAACGCCTGGCGGGAGCGTCTTAAGGATCGCGGTCAGTTCGGTGGCAAGCTGGCCAGATCGAATGCACTCCACATCCGCGTGAAGCAGATTGAAACGCGCCGGATCCTTCTCCGGCCCAGCAATCGTCGCGATCAATTGCCGCCACTCATCGTCCGGCCTGGCGGCGCTGACAACAAAGATGGATCGCTCCGTGCCCATGGTCTCCAGCGTCATCTGGATCTCCCGGTGAACGTGCACGGTGACATCACGCACATCGATGAAGACTACGCGGCAGTTCTGGTAGGTCTTCCAGAGTCGCGCCATCCAGTCATCGCCTGCCTCCAGCTCCATAAATCTGCTGCCCGCGTAGCGCAAGGCGATCAGACCCGGCATGAGGAAACGCGTGAATGTGGAGGTTTTCTTCTGCGGCGGACGAATGCCCGACAAGCGAAAGCCGGGCCCCAAAATAGCAGCCAGCTTGGCGCGTAATTCGGCCGTGGAGCGATCTGTGCGGAAGGCGCGCAGATAAATTGCGTTCGGCTTGGGCGGCAATCCGAGCAGAATGGCCAAGCTCATCAACACCAGCGCAAGGCTCAAAGTGTGCAGTGCGCCAAGCACTCCCAGGGTGGGCATGAGAACCACAACGCTCACGACCAGCAATACGATGGCGCTCGTGACCATGAGGATCGTGATGACTCGCACAGGATCGGACAGCGGCTTGGTACGCGACAACGGATCAGGCTCAACGGGCATCATGATTCCTTTTGCGGCGATCGAATACAGCGTGGCTTTCTTAAAACGCCAGCGGCTTCCATACGCCGTTGTCTTTGAGCGCGAGCTGGAGCGGACGGGGCGGGCCAATGGGCGGGACGGTGACTTCGATCCATAATTCCTGGCCGGGTTGGAGAGGAAGCGGACTCTTCGCTGTGTCGGCGATGTAGAAGTCGACGGGGTCGGATAATTGCAACTGGTCGCAAGGCGCGCTGGGCATGGCCGAAATCTCCTGGCCGGCAGCGGGATTCTCTTGACCGCCGATTTCCTGACCTTCGGGGCGCACGGCGACGAGTTTGTTGTTTTCAACTTTCAGGTTGGCGCGGAACGTTACTGGCTGCGGGCGCAGAACATACGGGCCGGGTTTGACTGCGCCGTTCACGTCGCGCGGGAAGGCGGCGAGCCTGGCCGAAGGCAGCGTGCTTTGGCAGCCATCGACGGTGAGCTGAAGCGACAGGTAGCGGCCGCGCATGGGCAACTCGGGATCGATGGCCGCGGCGCGAGTCCAGACGCTCGGGCAACGCCAGCGCTGCCAGAGATATTTGCCCGCGATCGACGAGACGACGAGCAGCTGGAAGACGAGCAGCGCAATCGATACACCGGAGACAGAGAAGCGGCCGAATTTCATTGCGCGGCTCCTTTCGCGTCGTCTGCGGCGGCAGCTGACTTTGGGGGTATTGCGGGAGCCATGCGAGCGAGGATGCGACGGCGCATCTTTTCAAGCGCCCAGCCACCGACGAGGAAGAGAATTCCCAATCCGATCAGACCCAGCGAACGATTGACCTTGGTGAGAATGTCGCTCGAGTAAAACCAAACGACGGAGGCCGCGAAGCTGACGATGCCGAGGTTGACGAGCGCGCGAGAGGCCAAGTGCACGCCCCACCAGCAAAGCAGGACCGCGAATGCGGCGACCAGCAAATGGGCCAGCAGATTGGGATCGGTGCGAACATAGGTCGCCTTGACTGCGCCAGCGTAGGTGTAAGTCTCGGTCCAGGTGTGGTAGCACCAGGGAAGTGCAAGGCAAAAGGCGATGGCGGCGGCGATGGGAACGAGGCCCTTGTGGCCGTGGAATGCGGCGATGATGAGCGGGATGGCGGCGATCGCGATCCAGGCCCAGACGCGCGTGCCGAAGGGAATGAAGCTCTGATTGGATGAGAACGAGACCCAGCCCGCCAGCATGGCGACGACGCCAACGACTGTGCCGATGACGCCGACGGCGAAGAGAATTCCCTGCACCGCGCGACGCCGCGAGCCGATGAAGAACGTGATGTAGAGGATGGCCCAGACGAAATAAAGGCGGCCCATGTAGACGCTGTCGCCGATGTGGTCACCGATCCGGAAGGCGAGCTCGCAGAAGATCCAGGCGGGGACGAGCAGAAGCGCGAGGATTTGCTGCGCCTGATCGCGGAGCA
>CAYYKV010000265.1:0-4265 GCA_964468605.1 uncultured Occallatibacter sp.
GCTCCATCACCGTCCCAATGATCCTGCCCTTAGCGGTGGGATCGGCAACGGCGCCAGGATAGCCGCCCAGATCGTAGAGCACCCCGCGCACGAATCCCTCGCCCACCGGCCGCAGCTTCGCCGCCACGCGCGCAATCTTCGTCGGCGCAAGCCCCGGCTGCAGCGTCCCATACGCAAAAAGATATCGGCTCATTGTGCTTCTTTAGCAAATGCGCAGTCCCGCAGTCCCTCAGTCCCGCAGTCCCGAAGTCCCTGTCTTTCTCAACTCCGCCACAATCTCCTCGGCTGCCGCCCGCGCCTCCGCTTCCTTGTCCGGCGGAAAGCTGATCGCCCCCACGCGCGCGTGCCCGCCCCCGCCGTAGCGCTCGCAAATCTGCGCCAGGTTCACCAGCTTCGCCGGGTCGGTCTTGGTCCACGGATTCGACCCCACTGCCACCTTGGTGCGGAAGCTCGACTTCGATAGCCCGATCGAGTACGTCGCCTGCGGATAGAGATAGTACGGGATGAACTTGTTGAATCCTTCCAGCGGATGATCGGTAATGTCGAAGAAGATCGTTCCATCCCGCTCTTCCGCGCGGCTCCGAATCAACTCCAGAGCCTCCTCATGGCGCTTGAGCAGCGGCGGTAACAGGCACGCGACAAACGGCTGGCACAGCACCTTATCCAGCGGCATCTCTGTCAGCAACGGGATCAGCCGCGGAATAAACCCCGGATCCTCGGTAGCCTCAATAATGAGCGTCAGCTTCATCGCGGGCTCGGCCATCTCTACCGCTGCCTCCGGGCTCTCATACTTTGCCCCGTCCACGATGTCGGCCCAATGAATCAGCTCCGTCACGGGAGCCGTGTCGAATCCGTAGTGCGTCTTCGCGATGTGAGCCAGAAAGCTGGTGCACGACGTGTAATTGGGATCGAAGAATTTCCGCTCCGCGCACACCCGATCGCGCTGGCAGGCCAGAAAATTCTCGTGGTCCTGCGGTGTAAGGAACGCCGATTGGTGGTGATCGAACCACCATGTGATCCGCGGCGACGCCGAATACTTGAAGTCCACAATCGCATTTTCGTCGCCGGTGAACTCGCTCTCGTCGAACAATGCTCCGGCGCGATGCACCAGCCCGTGATATTCGTAGCTCCCGTCCCCTGTGATGCATTCGCGATGGAAGCGCGTGAACAACGAGGCTGAGCAAGCTCCGTCAAAGCACTTGTCGTGATAGAAGACGCGAACCCGAACCACGGGGGAACCTCCTCGAGCCAGATCCTTAAAGACCGGAACTGTACAGCATCAAGGGCTTGGCCGGTTGTGTCAAGCTGGCCCGCGCTTGTCGGGCCAAAATCTTAACAATCTTCGAAGGCGCCTAACCTCAACGTGGTCCAGATCACAAGCGGCAAACTCGTCCATCGTTTACCCTCATTAGAGTCATTTGGCATGACCACGGCCGCCGCTCAAGCTCGTTACCCGCTCACCCAGGGCGTTAATCCGTGGCTGGTCACTATTTCGGTCATGCTGCCCACCTTCATGGAGGTACTCGACACAGCCATCGCCTCGGTGGCGCTGCCTTACATCGCCGGCTCGCTCTCCGCCTCAAACTCCGAGGCCACTTGGGTTCTCACCAGCTACCTGGTCGCCAACGCGGTAATTCTGCCTGCCTCTAACTGGTTTGCGCGGCGCTTCGGCCGCAAGCGCTTCCTGCTCACCTGCGTCATCCTCTTCACGGTCGCCTCTTTCTTCTGCGGCGCAGCTCCGTCGCTTGCCATCATTCTACTGGCCCGCGTCTTGCAGGGCGCGGGCGGCGGCGCCCTCCAGCCCTTGTCGCAATCCATCCTGCTTGAAAGCTTCTCCCTCAAGGATCGTTCCAAAGCCATGGCCGCCTATGGTCTGGGAATCGTATGCGCGCCAGTGCTCGGTCCCACCCTCGGCGGCTGGCTTACCGACACCTGGAGCTGGCGTTACGCCTTCTACATCAACATCCCCGTCGGCATTCTTGCCGTCATCATGATCAGCCGCTTTGTCCACGATCCGCCCTACATCAAGAACGCCAAAGTAGGCGCCTTCGACAACATCGGCTTCGGCCTGCTCATTGTATGGACAGGCTGCCTCCAGGTTGTGCTCGACAAGGGTCAGGAAGACGACTGGTTCGGCGCCATCTGGGTGCGATGGGCGGTAGCGGCGCTCATCGTCGCGTTCCTGCTTTGGGTATGGCACTCCTGGACCAATCCCAAAGGCCTTGTCGACCTGCACATCCTCAAGAACCCCAACTTCCGAACGGGTTGCCTGATGATTGCCATGCTGGGCATGTGCATCTACATCACCATCGCCATTCTGCCGCTCTACTATCAGGAGATCCTCGGCTACACGGCCTTCACCGCGGGCCTGGTTGTCTTTCCCCGTGGCGTCGGCTCCTTCATCGGCTCGCCCCTCATCGGATTCCTCGGTTCACGCATCGACAACCGCAAGCTGCTCTGCGCCGGATTTCTCGGCTTCGCCGTCTGCGCATTCATCTTCGGCGAGGTCAACCTCAACATCGGTCCCTACACGCTGCTCTTTCCCATCACGCTTACCGGTTTTGCTCTCAGCTTTGTCTTTGTGCCTCTGGCCACTCTGTCCACCCGAACTATCTCCAGAAACGAGATGGGTAATGCCACCGGCCTGTTCAACATGCTGCGCAACATCGGCGGGTCAATAGGAATAGCAATGGCCACTACGGCGATCATTCGCCGCGCTGCCTTGCACCAAACAGATCTGGGAGCGAACCTCCCTCCAAGCTCCGCCGCGCTGCAGCAGAAGTCCGCCATGATTGCCACTTACCTTGGCCATCGCATCGGCCCCGCCGCCGCACGACCCGGCTCCTACGGCCTTATCTACGGCCTCATGGAGCAGCAGGCCGCACAGCTAGCCTACGTCGATGTATTCCGATGGACTGCGATCCTCGCCCTCATCTGCGCCGCCTGCGCCTGGCTCTTCTCAAAGCCGCCCAGCCACACCGATGCGCCGCCGGGCGCGCACTGAACCTTACCCTGCCAACCCCACAAATCTCTTCAGCCCCTCGTCGTACTCCTCAATTCGCCCCGTCAGAATGTCGTAGTACCACCCGTGCACCGTCAGCCGGCCTTCCTCCACCGCGTGCCGAACAGGAATCTGCGCCTGCAGATTCTTGAGCTGCGCAACCACGTTGCCCCGGATCAGCGCCGCCAGCTCGGCGCTCTCGCCGTCGGCCCGGTTCAGCGGTTGTCGGTCAGCGAACGCCGCCTCAACATGCTCCAGCCAGCGCCGCGCCTTCGGCAGATTCTCCAGGCTCTTCCGGTCGAGCGCCGCCTTCAGGGCGCCGCAGTCCGAGTGGCCGCACACAATGGCGTGCCTCACCTTCAGCACTTCCACCGCATACTCGATCGTGGCCGTCACCCCGTCCACATCCTGGCTCGGTTTCGGCACCACGTTGCCGATGCTGCGCGAAATGAACAGGTCCCCGGGCGCCGTTCCAAGGATCAGATCCGGCAGCACGCGCGAATCGGCGCAGGTGATAAATAGCCACTCCGGCGTCTGCCCCTCCGCCAGCAAATGAAAGCGGCTCTTCCTTGCCGGAAACACCTCGGCCAGGAACTTTTTGTGTCCCTCAATTAGCCTTTGCATCCTTGCTTAGCCGCTCCATCCTCGCCTCTGGCAAGCGCCCCGCGTCTGGTTTTCGCCCGCCTCTGCCAGCCTATCGTATCCGCGCAGGGCTCTTCGCCTCTGCAAGGCTGACGCGTCTATTCTGAGCAAAAGGAAACGCTTTGCCACCTGCACCTATCTCGACGGCAAACTGGAGTAGCATAGGGCCAAGCCCACCGAGTGACAATAGAAGCGGAGAGACGCATGCCCCGCGTCAAATTACCGGCCCCTGAGTCATCGGCCGTCGGCGAACACGCGCCAAGCCGCGCGCACCGCACGTACTTTACCTTTGCGATTACCTGCATCAGCCGGTACATGATTCTGCGCGACCGCGTCTTCGGCCTTTCAAGAAAAGGCCGCATGCCGGTTGGCATTCACGAGCGCGCTTTACGCCACTCCATTGCGAGCGCTTTTAGCAGGCTGGACGCAGTGTTCGTCGAGCCGGTCTCTTTCCCCGCGCATTCGGCCATCCTGCTCTGCCACGGCATTGGCGAAACCGTCGAACAGTGGTTTGGTGTGCAGCAGTTGCTCGCCGCAAATGGCGTTGCGTCCTTGGTGTTTGATTATTCGGGATACGGCAAGAGCACCGGGCGCCCTGACTGGGATCAGTTTGAGCAGGATA
>CAYYKV010000266.1:0-4237 GCA_964468605.1 uncultured Occallatibacter sp.
TAGATTTTGTCGGCTTTGTCGATGACGTGATCGTTGGTGATGATGTAGCCCTTGGAGTCGACGATGAAGCCTGAGCCAAGCGACTCCTGCACTTCACCGTTGTCGGCGCCGCCCTCATCGGGACCGGGAGCCTGGCCGCCAAAGAAGCGATTGAAAAAATTCTGGAAGTCGTCCTGTCCCTGACCCTGCGGACCGTTGTCCTGATTGTCATCGCCGGGATTCTGCTGATTGGGCTGCGAACGGAACTGATGGAAGTTGCGGCGGCCGCCGTTGTTCGACTGCTTGGGCAGAGTCTCGGTATTGATGTTCACAACTGCCGGTCCTACGAGCTTGGCGATCCTGACAAAGTCGTTGGGTGGAGTCGGGGTGGTGACGACCTTGAGGGGAGTGGCGTCGGTACTGTTGCTTTGGGTTTCCTGGCCGCGCACGCCGTGAGCGGCAAATGAACCGACCAGGACAGCGGCGGAGACCGTGGCAAGCAAAACGAAGACTGAGGCGAGACGGCGCGAGCGAAGCCGTTCGAAGAGCGATTTCATAGTGTTTACTGACCTCATCATGCGCCTATGCCCTGGGCCGGCAAGCAAAGGTCGCTACTTCTTCAGTATAGCCGTCCGCATACAGGTGCGGCACTGACTCTTCCGCGTGACCCAGGAGCATGGATGAAGGGAAAGCCACGTCCCTATTGATTAGACGCGGCATGGAACAAAAGAGCCGCCCGAAAGGAGGGCCGGGCGGGGAGCGAAGCGGCGCTACTGGTCAGCCGCCCGTTCTAGCGCCCATTCCAGCATGGCGAGGGTGAGAAGCAGCACGCGCTTGAGCGCGAGTTCGCGATCCTTGGCGGAATACCATTCGCGCAGCGTGTGAGCATCGCCGCCGTCGCCGCCAGCGCCCATGGAGAGCGCAGGGACCCCGAGGGCGAGCGGGATGTTGGCGTCAGTCGAGCCGAGGCGGAGTTCGGTGCGCAGGCCGAGATGGCGGTCGACGGCTTGCAAAGTGGAAAGGAGCGGCGAATCGTCAGGCAGTTGCGCGGCGGGACGGTCGCCGATTTTGGTGACGGCGAAGGAGAGTCGCGAGCGCGAACTTGCGCCGGCTGCTTTCGCCATTTCGTTCCAGTGATCGACGGCATCCTCGACAGCGCGATGGAGAGCGACTTCAAGACGGAGAAGTTGATCGGGGTCGGTGGAACGGAGGTCGATGCTGGCCTGAGCGATTTCAGGAATCGAGTTGACGCTGATGCCCCCGCGAATAGTGCCGAGGTTGAGGGTGGTGCGCGGCTCATCGGGCAGTGGAGTTTCAGCGAACGCGGCCAGAGCCGTGGCGAGCGCGGAGATGGGGTTGGGAATGCCCGCGTCAGTGAAGCTGTGGCCGCCGGGCCCAGTGATGGAGATTTGATAGCGGCGGCTGCCCAGAGCCTGGGTGACGGCAGCGTCGGCGCCGGGGCCATCGAGAACAATATGAGCGGCGATGCGGTCGGCGAGCGCGCTGTGTTCGTAGATGTGGCGCACGCCGCGCAGGTCACCCTCGCCTTCTTCGCCGACATTGCCGAGGAAGACGAGCGGGACGGGCAATTCAACAGCCGCATGGAGAAGCGCGCTAACGATGGCTAACATTCCAGCCAGGCCGGCGGCATTGTCACTTGCGCCCGGAGCCTCAAGCCTATCGCCCTTGAGGATGGGTTGGAGCGGGGTCGCGGCAGGGAAGACAGTGTCGATGTGCGCGGAAAGCAGAATGACCGGGCCGGTGCTGTCGGCGGGAAGGTTCGCGGCGGGCAGAGTTCCGAGTACGTTTCCGGCGGCATCGATTTCGACGCTGCTGAGGCCGATCTGCGTAAAGCGCTCGGCGAGCCACTCGGCGCGCGCCTGCTCGTCGTGAGTGGGCGCGGGAATCGCGACGAGCGCGACTTGCCAATCCATGATCGTTTTGGGATTCGCGTGCAGCCAGGTGAAGGCGGTGTGAATGGGCCTCTGTGAAGCGAGGGCTGTGACGCGCGAGAACGCCGAGGCTGAAGAGAGAACCGGCATGGAAGTAAATTCAGAGTAGCAGGACGCGGGATTCGGAGGCGGCGACGCGAAGATGTGCGTGCGAGTATTTGAGCGCTTGCAGGATCAGAGTGCGTCTGGCGGGTAGTCGACGGAGTGTAGAAATAGGCCGCGCGCCGGCGCTGTGGGGCCGGCCTCGGAGCGGGATCGCGCCGCGAGGATGCGGGGAATCTCCTCGAGGGCAAGTTGACCGCGGCCTACGTCGATCATGGTGCCGACCAGGTTCCGCACCATGTGGTGAAGGAAGCCGTTGCCGCGGATGCGGTAGACGAGGAGATCGCCGGATTCAGTGGAACGCAGCTCCCAGGTTGAGGAGAAAACGGTGCGGATGGTTCCCGTCTTCGCGGCCTGCGCCTGTGGGTCTCGATTCAAGTCGTGATCGCCGGGCTCCTCTTCTTCGGCGAGATTCCTGTGCGTTTGGTCTGGATCGGTTGCGGCAAAGCTGAGGAAGTCGTGCTCGCCTGTGAAGATTCGCGCGGCGGCCTCAAGCAGGTCGAGCGAAAGCGGCCACGCGCACGCGTAGACGTAGCGGGCGAGGAAGGGCGGGCAATCGACGGCGCGAAGGATGCGGTACTCGTAGGTTTTGGCGATGGCAGAGTGCCGCGCATGAAATGTGCTTTGTGCAGTTCCGGTTTTGGACACGCGTATCGATGGGGGCAGGGTGCGATTGAGCGCGCGAAGCAGATTTTCGGGCGGAATGGGAGCGCGGAGAGCGAAGCTCGCGACCTGAGCGAGGGCGTGGACGCCGGCGTCAGTTCGGCCCGAGCCCTGTGGAAGAGGCGATTCTCCGGTGACGCGGCCGAGCGCTGACTGCAACTCTCCCTGGATGGTCGGGAGACTCGGCTGCACCTGCCAGCCCTGAAAGTCCGTGCCGTCATAGGCCAGGGTGAGCTTCCAGGTCTGAAGGTCCGAGCCGGGTTGGGCGGAATCGGTCACGTGAGTCGCGAGGGTTGCTGATTATCAGCGTAATTGACCGAGGTATGCGGGCGAGGCGCACTTAAGGATCGAAGGACTGCGGCCGGGCGTAGGACCTGTCTTCTTTTCGGCCCATTTATCCTCAGAAACTGTACCCTCTTTGCATTGATCTCAAAAGAGTTAGTGAGATGAATCGACTTTTGGAGACGATGAAGGGTTGCGTTCGGGGTGCGTCTGGCGGTATTTTACTAACCAGTTAGTTAAGAATCTGGATTGCGCGACTTGATGCCGGACTTACAGCCCTGCGGAGCGGACATTGACAGGCCATGGCCGTCGAAGTCTACAGCAATTCGTCAATCAGGTTCCCGTATGGGGTGATCGTCCGCAAACGTAATCATGAGCCGCAAATCGAGTCCGGATCCGCGCAGTTGGACTCGTGATTGTGGGCAATTGGGCGCGATGAAACAATTGCAGGGAACGAGAGGGGTATCGATTTCGTAATCAAGGCAGAGTCTTCCAGCGCAATGTGGAAGCGATAATCGTCTTGACGAACATTCGATGTGCACCCGAAGCGGCGAGTGGGCCGCCGGAGGCATGGGGATCCCGAAACAGCAACCAGGCAGGGCAACCGGCAGCGCAAACAGGCGGCGTATTCAATTCTGGAGAGAGACCATGGATTTTTGCAGGATAGGTGTGGGTTCTGAGGAGCGGAGTGCACAAGGCAGTGAGCGCAATGGAACGATGCGGAGAGAAGCGGTGAGAATGAGAAGTGAACGATTGCGCGCCGTTGCAGCGGTGCTGCTGACACTGGCGGCGACGATGCCTGGCTACGCACAGCAGAACGGAGCCGGATCCAATGGGCAAGACAAGGCGGCTTCTGAGCTGCCGGTCGCACCTGCGCCCGTGCCGACACAGCCGTATCCATTGAGCACCTCGAGCCGCGACTACTCAAAGGCCTATGGGAAGTGGATCGGAAATCCGATCAACATCTTTCTGCCGACTTCGATTCCCAAGACGAGCTTTAGCAACTCCGTCCGGCTTAAGGACCTGTTGAAGGACGGAAAGATTTATCTGAGCCTGTCTGACGCGATCGCGCTGGCGATCGAGAACAACTACGACATTGCGATTGCGCGCTACGATCTGGACATTGCGGACACCGACATTCTGCGGACGCGGGCCGGGGCGACGCCGCTGGGAGCTCCGTCTGGGCTGGTGACAGGCACGCAAGGCGGGTCGACGTCGACGCTCTCAACGGGCGGCGGCCCGGGAGGAACCGCGGGAGG
>CAYYKV010000267.1:0-4219 GCA_964468605.1 uncultured Occallatibacter sp.
GCGACCTGGTAGATCCAGGCAAGCATGCTCGTAGTGGTGGTTTTGCCGTGAGTTCCCGCTACGACGAGAGACTCGCGGCTCTTGAGAAACTCCTCGCGCAGGAGAGCTGCCATGGACGTGAACGGAATGCGGACGTCGAGGACGCGTTCGATCTCCGGGTTGCCGCGGGAGAGCGCATTGCCGATGACGACGAGTTCGGGAACGGGATCGAGATTGGATTCGCTGTAAGGCTCGAGGATGGGAATGCCAAGCGCACGAAGCAGATCGCTCATGGGCGGGTAGGCGGCTTTATCGGAGCCGGTGATGCGGTGGCCCTTGAGTTGCAGCAGTCCGGCGAGCGAGGCCATGGCAGTGCCGCAGATGCCGATGAGGTGGATGTGGCGCGGCGATGCGGTCACTTTTTCACCGCCGACTCAAGAATTTGGAGTTGAGCGCTATCGCCGACAGTGAGTTCCGCTTCGACGCCGAAAGTGAGTGTGACGTTTTCGCTCGAAACGTGGCCGCTGCGCAGACCGATGGCGATAGGCACGTCGAGATCGTCGAGGGAATTGAGAATGGCTGCTTCGAGCAGCGACGCAGGGGCTCCCGGCGAAGCGCAATCGAGCATTTCGCCGAAAACGATGCCGCGAATGCCTTCGAGCTTTCCAGCGTTGCGCAGTTGCCAGAGCAGGCGATCGATCTGGTACGGCTTGACTCCGGTGTCCTCAAGAAACAGCAGAGTTCCTTCGGTCTTCGGTTCCCACGGCGTGCCCAGAAGCGACGCGAGAATGCTGAGGCAGCCGCCATAGAGCGTGCCGCGCGCGGTGGAGTGAGTTGAGAACGCCTTGAGAGGGCGCAGGCCTTCGTCGGCGCCAACGCTGTAGAGCTCACCGGCTAAGGCGGCGCGAAAGCTTTCGAGGTGTACGCCGTTGGGGAGACAGAAATCCGCGGCGAGCATGGGGCCGTGAAACACGGACAAACCGAATTCGTCGAGCAGGCGGAGCTGAATGCCGGTGAGGTCACTGTAGGCGAAGAACGGCTTGGGGCGCGCGGCGATGGTTTCGAAGTCAAGGCTGTCAAGCAGATAGTTCGACCCGTAGCCACCACGAATACACATGACGGCGGCAGTGTCAGGGTCGGCGAAAGCAGCGTGAAGATCGGCGAGGCGCTGCTCCGGAGTTCCGGCGAAGTAAAGTGGCTCGCGCAGGAGAGCGTTGGGCGCGAATTTCGGCGCATAGCCCAGCGAGCGGAGCGCCGCAATTCCGCGATCGACGCGCTCAGGCTTCGCTGGGGACGCCGGAGCTACGATGCCAATGGCCGCATCCGGCGCGACAGGCGGTGGCTTGAGCAGGGCCTTCATTTCGCCAGATCTTTTCACCACGCCTCCCCGCGAGCGATGAGCGCGGCTGACCCGGTCAGATGCAATTCCATGCCTGGGCCGTCCCAGGCAACGGTCTGCGCACCACCGGGCGCAACAACTTTAAGCGGCGAAGTACAGCCCTTGAAGGCGAGAGCCGCAGTGGCAGCAGCCGAAGTGCCCGTGCCGGAAGAGCTCGTGGGCCCTACTCCACGCTCGAAGATGCGAATCTCGATCTGGCTTGGGCTCACGATGCGGAGAAACTCAACGTTGGTCTGGTTAGGGAAGTCGGGATGGACGCAGATCTCGGCGCCAATCTCCTGCCAGGACTTTCCTGCAATGGTGAATTCAGGATTGTCCACCTCGACGACAAAGTGGGGATTGCCGATCGAGACCTCCATGCTCTTGATCTTTGCGCCTCCCGCGAGTTCGACTGCGCGCGGGGAGATCCGTGGCACGCCCATTGCGGCGGTCACTTCGACAGTGAAGTCGTCGTGATTGCGGACCGCGTCAATGCGGCAGACGCGGAGGCCCGCATCGGTAGTGATTTCGAGCGTGTCGCCGGGCTTCGAACCGAGAAATTCGGCCATCCAAGCTGCTACGCAGCGCGTGCCATTGCCGCTGATCTCCGCAATGGAGCCGTCAGCGTTGTGGAGGCGGATGCGGCCGGAACGTGGGCCCGGCCCAGACTCGCTTTTCCAGGCGAAAAACTCGATGCCGTCGGCGCCTACGCCGGTATGGCGGTCGCAAAGCCGGCGCGCAAGAGCTGCGAAATCGTGGCCTGCCGCAGCTTCATCAGTCACGATGAGGAAATCGTTCCCGCACGCATGAGCCTTGGTGAAGGGGATCAATCTTCCTCCGGATCGTGGACATTGAGGAGCGCGGCAGCGGAATTCGCCGTGCTTCCCAGCCCGATGCTAACACCCCTGAGTCCGGAGTGTTGAGATGGATTGCGTAGACGTGCCGACTGATGCAAGAGCGCGCGCTTAGAAGGAAGTGGACGGGCGATCGAGCCACTTGGTGGAGACATAAATTGCTGCCAATGGCTGATCTTTGGCGGTGAAGCGGCCCATCAGCGTGAAGTCGGCGAGGTGCGCTTTAACGGCCTTGTCGATCTCGTCGCCGTCGAATGCGACGATGATGGCGGCGTGGCTGGCAGGCGCAGCCAGCGCGGCGCGATAGATTTCGAGGTCGCTCTCGTTGATCGTCTGGCGGAGAGGGATTCCGGTGAAGGCAACAATCTCAGGGTAGAGGGATGTATTCATGAGCACGGGCGCGTGCGGGTCGAGGACGAGCAACGACCGCAGGGCCGGAGGAATGGCATTGTCATAGGGTTTTCGCGCGTCCGCATTCTTGGTGCCTTCGACGTAGACGATGGGATCGGAGCGCAGGAGCGCAAAAACGTTGAGCCCGACGAGAATAAAGATCGCTGAGAAGGCGAATTTGGGAAGAAGGATGGCAAGCCTCGGAATGTTGATGCGGCGGAGGCCTTCGGCGGCCAATTGCGCCGCAAAGCCAAGGCCCAGCGCAAGAGCCGGCAGAAGCTCAAGTCCGTATCGCGTGTTGTACCAGGTGTAGGGCCACCATGCGGGAAAGAAGATGGGAACCGAACCGTAGGCAACTGACCATGCGTAAAAGGGGACGGGAAGCCAGAGGAGAAGCGTCCAGGCAAATGCACAGCGGCGGGTTTTTTCGACGAGCCAGGCGCGGGCGGTGCCGAGCACGGCGAGTCCCAGAACCAGATTGCCCCAGAGATCGCCCCAACCGGGAGCGGCAACAGAGTCGAGCTCGCAGACCTTGAGGTAGTAGAGAAGCGCCACCCAAGGGCTGTGCCAGCCGGGATGCGGCAGCGAGCCGGGCACGGCGGTGCGGAGTTCGATGGCGTGAGCGGAGTAGGGCCCACGCGCGAAATAGAGCCAGTCGCCAAAGCAAACGGAGTTGTAAGCGAACCAAAGAATCGGCGCAGCGGTGATGGCTATGGTGGCAAGCCAAAAGGCTGGCCCGCCGATACGTTCCCGCTTGCCCTTGGCCGCGCGGCGGAGCAATGTGATTGCAACGCCGCTCCACGCGATGAAGGCGATGATCCAGCCGTCGTAGCGGGTGAAAATGGCGGCGACAAGAGCGGCGGCGATGCAGGCTTGGAAGCGCGAGGAGCGCGGCTCTGAACCGGAAGCTGCGGTCTCACCGTCGAGGGCGGTGCGCCACTCGACCAGCCAGACCACGATCCATATGAATTCGCAAAGAAAGAGCGGCTCCGTCATGGCCGTGGTCTCGAGGTAAAGGAGATTGGGGTTGAGCGCGAAGAAGGCGAGTGTAAGTGCGGCGGGCGCTGGGTCGAGCCACTTCCGCGCCAGGCGATGGATGCCGGCGCAGGAGGCGATGTAAGAAAGCGACGATGGAATAATGGCGGCGAAGCCGGTAGCCCACCAGGAGTAGTTCTGCACAAAGGGAAGAAGAAGGATGTGCGGAAGTGGTAGCCACACCGAGCCAAGCTGCGAAAAGCGCGGCGTGCGGGAATCGAAGACGCGGCGCGCAATGTGCAGATGAGCGACAGCGTCGCCGTAGTTGAGCATCGCTCCGTGACGCCAGCTCCAGACGATGGCGGCCACCGAGGCGACCATGCAGAAGGCCAGGACCGCCCAGCTCTCTGCATTCGAGATGCTCTTCTCAGTCAAGGTGCGTGATCTCGCGAAAGACGTTGAAGCGCGCGTCGATCTCGCTACGCGAAAGCTGCTGCAGGCGCTCCGTGCCGAAACGCTCGCAGGCGTAAGAGCCCATGACGCTGCCGTAGAACATGGCATGGCGCCAGGCGGCGGGCGTCTGGTCGGGCTGCGAGGCCAGATAGCCGAAGAAGCCTCCGGCAAAGCTGTCGCCCGCTCCGGT
>CAYYKV010000268.1:0-4208 GCA_964468605.1 uncultured Occallatibacter sp.
TCGCGTTCGAAGTCGACTGCGACTGCAGCTTGCTCAAGTTCGCCACCACCGGCTTCGCCGCCAGCGCAAACCCCGCCCGCCAGCCCGTCATCGCATAAGTCTTTGACAGCGACCCCAGAATGACGATGTGCTCCTTGGCCCAGGTAAACGATCCCCCGCTCACCGGCTTGCCGGCATAATTCAGATACACATAACACTCGTCCAGCAGCAGATAAATCCCGCGATCATGCGCCAGGTGCACAATCCGCTCCAGATCCTCGGCGCTCACCACCGACCCCGCCGGATTCGACGGCGAATTCAGAATGATCGCCTTGGTCTTCGGCGTAATCGCCTTCTCAATGGCATCGGCGGTGATGCGGAAGCTCTCTGCCTCGCTCGTCTCGAGGTAAACCACCTTCCCGCCCGCATACTGAATAATGTCTTTGAAGCTCACCCAGTAAGGCACAGGCAGAATCACCTCGTCCCCGTGGTCCACCAGGATCTGCAGCGTATTAAACAGCGCCAGCTTCCCTCCGGCGGTAAAGATCGCCTCGTCCACCGCGTAGTCTGACCCGAAGTCGCATGCGTGCCGCTCCACAATCGCCTTCCGCAGCTCCGGAATCCCCGGAACCACCGTATAGCGTGTAAAGTTGGCCTCAACAGCCGCGATCGCCGCGTCCTTGATGTGCCGTGGAGTAGGAAAATGCGGCTCGCCGGCCCCAAAATCCACCAGGTTAACGCCCTGCGCCCGCAGTTTAGCGGCCTCCGCAGCCACAGCCATGGTTGCAGAAACCTCGATCCGGCCAATCCGGTCGGCAAAAACTTGAGAAGAAGTAGAAACTGTCATAGCACCTCTATCTTTACAGATTTGCCCCCAATCCCCAAGCCCCGACATTCTGAGCAGCCTATAAAAGCTGTCATCCCGAGCGACCCGGCCCCTGACCGATCAATTTATGATCTGTCATCCTGAGCGACCCTGAGCGCAGCGACGGGGAGTCGAAGGACCTGCGTTTGCTCTTCGTAACCACTCGCCGACCGTTTTCTGCGCCCCAACTTGGGAGACGAGTTTTGTCAAGAAAAGGGCGTTTGGCGGGACCGATGCGCAATCCGGGCGACTCGTCCTTCAATCGTATCCTGCAGCACAACAAGAGGCCCTCACCGGCGACGCGCGTCACGCACCGCAGTTGGTCGCCGGTTCGTTGCCAATCTTGTTTTCAAACTTGAAGTTCATTGACTCAAGGAGTTCAATAGGTTACGAGGAAAGCATAGTGGTTACCAAGGCAGCCGAACATGAAACTGACCGCTCCGGCAAGCGATTACTTCGCTCGATCCTGGAGCCATTGGGATGGGTTGTTAATGATGTAGAGGAAGACTATTCCGTCGACTCGAATGTGCAGGTATTCGACGGCAAATCACCAAACGGAGCCTGGTTTCACGTTCAATTAAAAAGTAGCCTCGGTCCTGACTACTCCGCCGAGGGCACATTCATCTCCCAGTCCCTCAGAATGGATCACGCTCGACATTTCGCACTTGAACTCCGCCAGCCGATGTTCCTGTTGATTGCAGATGTGACAAATGCACGGCTGTATTGGACTTGCCCCCAACTGGACCGCAGCCTACTCAACCAGATTCAAACGCAGCAACAGAACGATTCGGTCACAGTGAGGGTTCCAACCGCTCAGCAACTCCCACAGACCGTTACAGGTCTTCTTTCTGCGTTGCGCAGTGCATACACTGTTCTTGCCAACCGCGAATTGACCTCGATTGCAAATGCACATTTCGCTGATTCATTAGTCTATTCGGCAGATCAAGACAGGCTCCGGACCGAACTACAAAACAAGAGTGACATCCTGAAGATTCAGAGAATTGCCGACCTCTATCATGAGGGCGATACAGCTTCTGCTCGTGTGAGGGCAGACGCACTTCTTCGCGACCTAGATGCAAGTATAGAAACTAAGTTTTGGGCTTCGGTACAAATTTCAAATATCGATTTTTCTATTCTCGCGCGTTCGGGCAGACCTCAAGCAGAGCTTTTCAATAATCGTTTAGAACATGCGGTAAGCCTCCAAGAACTAACCAGATCAGGACCGAAACCTTTTAAGTTTTATGCGTTGGTCGAACGAAGAGCGGCTGAGTTAAACGTGCTTGCATACGAGAACTTCAGCTTGAGCATGCTTCAGAAAGCGCATCTTCAGCGAGGCGGAGATCCATTTCTGGTTTGGAAAATTTATGCGCGTCGGGCGTGGCTCGCAAAGAATATAGCCGCGAAATACAATCAGTGCGTTCGATTAGCGCGATATGCAGTGAATTCAAGTGACCCGTGGGTTTTGGGCCGTGCTCTCTCGAATGTGATTACCGCTCTTGGTACATACGTTGGGACACTGCATGCTAATGGAGAGGCAGAACTCGAGACCGCGTTTTCTCAATCTGCGCTTCAGATAAGCAAGTTGGCTGCTTGGGCAAGCAGGGCTACAGAGGATGAGAACGGATTTGCGTTAGTCCTGCTCAGTTCTATTCTTGTTGTCCATTCGGAAGATTCGGATACTTACAAATGGGCACTCGAAACAGCGGAGACAATAGCTGATACCGCAATACGGGAGGATGTGCTGCGTGGCATAGAACATGCAACTCGTCGGTGGAAAGGTGAAGATGTTGAGGGAGATATTGTCGGCGACACCGTCTGGCAAGCACTTCAGAACATAGCGGCTGTACTGGGCCTCGATATTTCAGATGAGAACTCGCCTTTAGTCCGGGCACTCAGAATTGCAGTAAAGGATGATACTCCTGATCGGGTGCTCAAAGAGTGCGAACATTTGTTGGTGAGTTACGGAGCAATTGGACCGCTGGCAATTCAAGTTAACGAGCTATTTAACATGAAAACAGCGTGTTCCAAAGTTGTACATTGCACTTTTCACAACTTTCACCTAGAGGATAAAGACTTAGATTCAGCCTACGGGAAGTTTAAGCAGGAATACTGCGGCAATTGTAAAGATCAGAAGCCGAGACCTGAGGGTTGGTCCTTTAATGGCTGTCCGACACACGAGGAGACAGAATTTCTATTTAAGTTAATGGGAACACCGCATGACATGCGCCGCGTCGATGAGGATTAGGTGTATGGTACTCCGCTGCTCACTCAGCCCTCTTTCTTCAGCCTTATATTGAGGGTGCCGGGTGCGCCAAGTCTCGAATTTGTGACCTGGGACTCAACAGTCGGACAGAAAGTGAACCCGCTACTCACACCGCATCATCTAGACTAACCGTAACCTTGCGCCCAAGCGCTGAAGCGATATTCACCAGCGCATCGAGCGAGAAGCGCGAGATGCGTCCCCGCAGCAGGTCGTTGATGCGCGGCTGTGTCACTCCGCAGCGCTTCGCGGTCTCCGCCTGAGTCCACCCGCTCCCTTTGATCAATTCCTCAATCTTATCCATTAGCTCTGAACGCAAAGTGAGGTTCGCCGCCTCTTCCGGCGTGTCGGCAATCGCATCCCATACGTTTGCGAATTCTTCATACTCCAATTTCTTCATCATCGACCTCGCATCCCCGGACCAGCATCAATATTAAATATATCCGAATGGATATAAGTACAAATATCTCAAATCTGAGATATTCTAAAGTCGGCCAACGGATGAATATCCTGAAAACCCAGGTTCTATGACCATTCCCTTTGAAGAACTCAAAGCACGGCTGCTAGCCGATCCCAAGGTGCGGAGAGAGTATGATGCCCTCGCCCCGGCGTTCGAAATCTCCGCCGAGTTGCTGCGTGCGCGTCTTCGCGCCGGCTTGTCTCAAGCCGAGTTGGCCAAGCTTATGCGCACCAGCCAATCCGCCGTCGCACGGTTGGAGAGCGGACAAACACTGCCTAGCACAAAGACGTTGCTGCGCTTCGCCGAAGCCACCGGTTCCAGGATTCAGCTGCGCCTTTCCGCGGCATGATGCGGGTCAGGCCGAGTTCTTCTGAGCTAGCCCTTGCTCATCCGCCCGCGCAGCCGCTTAAGCACGTTCGGAGGCACCAGACCGCTGACGTCTCCGCCGAAGCTGAAGACCTCCTTCAGCATCCGCGAGCTGATGAACGAGTAGCGCCCCGCTGGCTGCAGAAAGACCGTCTCAATCTCCGGGGCCAGCCGCCGGTTCATCAGCGCCATCTGGAACTCGTACTCGTAGTCCGAGATAGCTCGAATCCCGCGCAGCACCGCCGACGCCCCCTGCTGCCGAGCAAACTCCACCATCA
>CAYYKV010000269.1:0-4201 GCA_964468605.1 uncultured Occallatibacter sp.
TCATTCGCGGCGACCTCGAAGTCTCCGCCACCTGCACGGTCACCTGGGTCGATCCGAAGCAACTCCTCGCCTGCGGCCACCCCGTTCTCGGCGCCGGGCCCATCTCTCTCCCCATGACCACCGCAGATGTCGTCACCACTCTCGCTTCGCCGCTCAATTCCTTCAAGATCATCAACACCGGCGTCACCATCGGGGCATTCACCCAGGACCGCGAGTCCGCCATTCGCGGCGTGCTCGGCGCTCAGGCTCACATGATCCCCGTTCACCTCGCCATCGATTCCGTCGACTCCCCCGGCCAGCCCCGCAAGCTCAACGTCGAAGTCCTCGACCTGCCTTCAACCACTCCACTTGCCGTCCAGGTCGTCGTCTACGATTCGCTCCTTGAATCCAACCAAAACTCCGATACCCTCAGCTATCACGTCACCGGCAATATCGATCTCGACGGCTTTCCGCCCGTCCCGCTCGATCTCTGGGCGCCCTCCGGCCAGCCGACCCCCGCGTCCATGACCGCCGCTCTCCTCGCCGGCAGCCAATTCACCCGCATCTATTCCAACGGCGCGCGCCAGGGAGTTATCCGCTCCATCGATTTGCACTTTCAAGCCATTCCACGCCAGGTCGCGATCGCTCTCAATCGAGCGCGCATCGCTTCTGCTGACATCGCCCATGCCGGCGACACGATCGAAGTCGAGGCCACCCTCCAGCCCTGGCATCAGCCTGCGCGCAATGTTCGCATCGCCTTCAAGCTGCCCGTTCGTCTCGCCCCGGGCAGCCTCCGTCTCCTCGTCTCTGACGCTGCCACGCTCGATCGCACCTTGCTTCAACCGCGCCAGTCCGCCGCGCCCGAAGATCTCTCCGCTGTCCTCGCCGAGGACCGTGATCGGCATCCCGGTGACCGCATCTATGTCAGCCTCCTCGCTCCTGAAACCCAGGGCGAAATTCACGGCCAGACCCTCACCAGTCTCCCGCTCTCGGTCGCAAACGCCCTTGAACCCCTCCGCAATGCTCAGGACGCAGGACTTAACGGGGAATCTGCCGAGCTCGTCGCTGAAGCCCCCGCTGGAGGCTTCCTTACTGGCTACTGGATTCTCGATCTCAACATCGAGCCGGGCGGAATGGACTAGAACTATCGATAAATCAACAATTTATGCCATTCCTTGAGCGCTACTTTCGAGGGATGGGCTGCGGCGGCGGTTTAGACTAAGATCATCGACGAAAGATCGATTTAACTACTTCCGGGGTTGACCTGCGCTTTTGGGGAATCGCGCCGGGCAAGCTTGAAAAAAATAAACTGAGGCTAGTTGACCAACCATGGCTATGATTCAAGGTCTTGCGGCTCATGCTGCCGGTTCTGAGCTTCTTCCGCTCAAATATGACCCGGGCAAGCTCGGCCTGCACGAAGTCGAAATCGCCATCACACACTGCGGTGTGTGCCACAGCGATCTGCACCTCATCGCCAACGATTGGGGCATCAGCCAATACCCCTTCATCCCGGGCCACGAAATCATCGGCGCCGTCACCGCGCTCGGCACTGAAGTCCGCTCGCTTGAGCTCGGCCAGCGCGTTGGCCTGGGCTGGCAATCCAACTCGTGCGGCCAGTGTGAGTGGTGCATGAGCGGCCGGGAGAATCTCTGCGCGTCGTCTGAAGGCACCTGCGTCCATCGCCACGGCGGTTATGCCGATCGCGTCCGCGCCGACGCCCGTTTCGTCGTTCCCATCCCTGACGCCCTGCCCAGCGAACAGACCGCGCCCCTGCTCGGCGGCGGCATCACCGTCTACAACCCGATGCGCATCTACGGAGTGAATCCCTCTTCTCGCGTCGGCGTCGTCGGCATCGGCGGTCTCGGTCACCTCGCCATCCAATTCGCACGCGTCTTCGGCGCTCACGTCACCGCCTTCTCCACCAACATTGCCAAAGAAGAGGAAGCCCGCACGCTGGGCGCGCACGCCTTCGTCAACAGCCTCGAATCCAAAGCCATGAAAGAAGTGGCCGGCTCTCTCGACTTCCTTCTCACCACGGTGAACGCCGATCAGGACTGGGGCGCATACCTTCAGGCACTCCGCCCCAACGGCGCACTCTGGTTCGTCGGCGTGCCTCCTTCTCCTGTCTGCGTTCACGCCTTCCCGCTTGTCTCCGGCCTGCGCACCATCGGCGGCAGCCCAGTCGGCAGCCCCTTCCGCTTGCGCGAAATGCTCGACGTCGCCGCTCGGCACGGCGTCAAAGCCATCACCGAGCGCTTCCCAATGGAGAAGGCCAACGAGGCCATCGACAAAGTCAGAAAAGGCAAAGTCCGTTACCGCGCCGTCCTCGCGAACTAACTTTCCTATCGTATGTTTCTCCAAGATGAATGGGTGTCCCAGGTCTCGTTTTGAGACCTGGGATAGCACACCAATTCGTCAACCCGTCTCGCTCCCTTGTTCCCTTGGTCCCTCGTTCCCTTGGTCCCTGCCTATCGATTTCCACAGCCACTTTTCGCTAACATATTTGTGCATGCCGTTCCCGATCAAAACCTGCGTCATTTGTCACGAGGAGTTCGAACTCCGTCCCGATAAGCCGGGCTTCGCCAATCGCTGCCCCTCCTGCAGCGAACCCGAAGAATCCACTGGGCCCGAACTACGCCCTTCCACCGACTACGCCGAGCGCCGCGCCCAGCTCGAAGTCAACGCCGCACGCCGCCGCGCCATGCGCGACCTCCTCTACCGCAAAGACAGCTAGGCGTTCTCCCCTTCACCATTCCAACCGTGTTCACGGCTCCCGATCCACGGTTCACGGCTCACGATCCGCGGTTTCCCGTCCACGTCTACAATAGGTAAGTGAAGCAATCATCCCTGCCCGCGGCCCCTTCCGTCGGCTTCATCTCACTCGGCTGCCCCAAAAACCTCGTCGACTCCGAGGTCATGATGGGCCTTCTCGACCGCGCCGGCGCACGCCTCACCGCGCACCCTGAAGATGCCGAGATTCTCGTCGTCAACACCTGCTCCTTCATCGATACCGCTAAGCAGGAATCGGTCGACACCATCCTCGAGATGGCCCGCCACAAAACCCAGGGCCGCGCGAAAAAACTCATCGTCGCCGGCTGCCTCGTCGAGCGCTATCGCGACGAAATCCAGAAGAACATTCCTGAAGTTGACGCCGTTGTCGGCACCGGCGAGCTCGAATCGATTCTCGAAGCCGCCGGCCTCAGCTCTGCCCCCTCTTCTTCATCACCTTTCACCATCCTCACCGGCGACGCCTCCGGAGTTCGCAACTACGTCGCACCCGCCTCAGAGCTACTCCAAGACGAGAACCGCCCGAAGGGCCGTTCCGGCAAAGAATCCCTATCCGGCACGCACAAATCCCGCGCGGAAGGCGACGCCCGCGAACGCTCCGGCCGCTTCCTTCGCGACGCCTGGGCCGGCGCATCATCCGCGCTGCCCACCTATCTCTACGATGAAACCACCCCGCGCCTCTTATCCACGCCCCGCGCCTCCGCCTACATCAAAATCGCCGAGGGCTGCGACCACCCTTGCACCTTCTGCGTCATCCCCAACCTGCGCGGCAAATTCCGTTCGCGCCGATTCGAATCCGTCGTCGCTGAAGCTGAGCAGCTCGTCGCCCGTGGCGTTCGCGAGATCACCCTCATCGGCCAGGACACCACCTGCTACGGTGAAGACCTCGGCCTCCGCGACGGCCTCGCCACCCTCCTCGACCGGCTCGCCCGCATTCCGAATCTCAAGTGGCTCCGCTTCCTCTACGCTTATCCCAACCGCATCACCGGCAAACTTCTCGAAACCATCGCGCGCCACGACAATATCTGCAAATATCTCGACCTTCCGCTCCAGCACGCTTCGCCCGATGTCCTCAAACGCATGAAGCGCGGCGCATCGGCCGACATTTTTCTCAAAACCCTTCACAAGGTCCGCGCCGCAGTCCCCGGCATCGCTCTGCGTACTTCGTTCATCGTCGGTTTTCCCGGCGAGTCGCTCCGCGACTTTGAGGTTCTGGAGGAGTTTATCGCCGAGGCGCAATTCGACTGGCTCGGCGTCTTCAGCTACTCCCACGAAGAGGGCTCCGCGGCGTACTCGCTCGACGCGCAGACTCCTCATCGCACCATCGAATCGCGCCGCCGCCGCCTGATGAAGCTCCAGCAATCCATCTCGCGCCGTGCAAAGAAAAACTGGGTCGGCCGCGAGCTCACCCTCCTCGCTGAAGGCCCCAGCGCCG
>CAYYKV010000270.1:0-4187 GCA_964468605.1 uncultured Occallatibacter sp.
CTGTTCCCTGTTCTCTGACACCTGAAACCTGTTCCCGTCCTCAATTCACCCTCATCCTATCCCCCCATCGCCCCGTCTTCCAAGCCTCTTCCCCGCTTTCTCCTCCCTCCTCTCCCCATTTCGGAAACGGTCTCCGATCTGAGTTCCCAAACGCCTCAATCAGCTCCCGGATCCGGCTCCGCCGCGCCAACAGCTTTTCCACCAGCGCCTCCATCTCCGCCTGGTCGCCGCCATACCATTCGGGGGGAACGTCGTTGGCCGCCTCCCACACTGTCTCCGCCGACATCGTCTCAAGTCTCGTCAGCCAGGGCTCAAACGACTCCCATCCCCTCACCTCGCGATAAACATCATTGCGAAAGTAGACACCCCGCAGGGGAGCATCCTCAAAGCGCCACTCGCCTGCGTGAAAGCAGTACCCGAAGTCGATGAAGACAGCTTTGTAGCGCTTCTCCCGCTGTCGCCGCGTGAACACCGCTTGCCGCCCGTTGGCATTGCCCGTCCACTTATCCAGAGCCAGGATGCCGGCGAACTCGCTCAGGTTCTTCAACTCGGCCATCTGTTCTTCGGCCAGGTAGTCCACCACCTGGCCCGGCATCGTGCCCCCGGCGAAGCGCGATCCGAACTGCAATCCCGGTTGGCAGCACGCCCGCGTCCGCCCCATGTCGATCTCCAGCTCCGGCGTATTCTCGATCAGCCAGCTCGAAACCTCGACAAGATCGGTTTCAGGCACCGTGAGTCCCGCCGCCGCAGCCAGCCGCGAGGCCATCAGCTCGTTGGCCAGCACCCGCATGTGCTGCGGATTGTTCTTGAACTTCACTACGTACACGTGGCCGTCCGCGCCCAGCATCAACTGGCCCTGCGCGCCGCCCCGCATGCGCCGGATCTGCTGTACCGCCAGAACCGCCAACTCAATCCCTCGCTGTCTCTTGATTCTCTACCGAATTCTATTGCTTTGTTTTTCAGTTGTCAGTTGTCAGTTGTCAGGTATCAGGTATCAGGTTTCAGGTTTCAACTTTTGGCTTTTAGCTGTTGGCTTTTGGCTATTGACTATTGGCTTTCAGCTTTGGCTTCCAGCTCTTATCCGTACCCTTGGTCCCTTGGTCTCTTGGTCCCTCGTTCCCTTGGTGCCTGCTCTACGCCATCCGCTTCGCCTCTTCCTCGCCGTCCAGCACGCGGAACACGCCTTCGGCCAGCGCCCGCAACTCGTCCTCGCCGGGATACACAGCCACTGGCGCGATCCACTCCACAGAACCGCGCAACTGCCCCACCAGCCGCTCGGAGTGCGCCATGCCGCCGGTGAGCAGGACCGCATCGACCTTGCCTTCGAGCACCGCGGCCATCGCGCCCGTCTCCTTTCCAATCTGATAGGCCATGGCCTCGAAGACCGCCGCGGCCTGCGCGTCGCCCTCATCCATGCGCCGCTCCACCTCCATCAGGTCGCGCGTTCCGAGGTACGCAAACAGTCCGCCGTCGCCGAAGACGTGGCGATCCAGCTCCTTTTCCGTCATCTTCCCGCTGAAGCACAGCCGGATCAGCTCCCGCGTTGGCAGCGATCCCGTCCGATCCGGCCCGAACGGGCCTTCCTCGATGGAATTGCTGTCGATCATGCGCCCGCCGCGGTGCGCCGTCACCGTAACCCCGCTGCCCATGTGCACTACGATCAGCCGCATCTCCTCGTATCGCCGCACCAGCCCTCGAGCATGGCGCCTGGCCACGGCCTTAGTGTTCAGCGCGTGCCCCACGAACGACCGCTTCACCAGCGGCGAGCCGGACAGGCGCGCACACTCCTGCCACTCATCCGCCGTCACTGGGTCCACGATGTACGCCTTCACGCCGGCCGCCGTTGCAAACCGCAGCGCCAGCACCGCGCCCAGGTTCGACGCATGTTCTCCGCGTCGCGCCCGCCGCAATTCCTCTACCATCGTGTCGTCCACAAGATACGTCCCGCAATCCATCGGCGGCAGCAGCCCGCCCCGTCCGGCCACCGCCGCCCAGCACTCCGTGCCTTTGCCTTTCGGAGTGAATCCTGCCTCGGACAGCGCCGACTCGATCCGCGCCGCGCGATACTCCAGCCGGTCCAGAATCGGCCTCCCGCGGAATCTCTCGATCTCCTCGTCTCCGTGGTGAATGTTGCGCGCCATCTCCTCGCCCGCGCGCGTAAATACGCCAAGCTTCGTCGACGTCGTCCCGGGGTTCAGGACCAAAACCCTCTCCAAGACCCTATCTTCGACCCTCTCGTGCCCCCCGCTCAAGCTTCACCTCTCTGGCGACCTTCCAGCGACATTGAGTCTACCCTGCCTTCCTCGGCGCCATCTGTGTCCCTCTGCTCGCACCTCTTAAACCGCTCAAACCAATCGTCTTAATCATTTCAGGCGCAATGACTTTTCCGCCCGCAAGCCCATTTCGTGCTACACTGAATGCAATCGTAGAATTCGATTTGAAGTTCTTGCCTGTTCCGGTTACCGCCTACACGCAACACTCCACATTGCATTCAGCGGTAATTCAGTAATTTGAGGAGCAACACAATGGAACAAGGCACAGTGAAGTGGTTCAATGACGCAAAGGGATTTGGATTTTTGAGCCGTGAAAACGGCGAGGACGTCTTCGTCCATCACACCGCCATCAAGTCGACCGGTTTCCGGTCGTTGCAGGAAGGCCAGAAGGTCCAGTTCGACGTGACCAAGGGCCCCAAGGGATGGCAGGCCGAGAACGTTCAGGTTGTCTAAGCGACAAGCCTGAAACCGTTCGCAACTGCGAACCGGATCGGAATAAAAAACGAGAGGGACGGCGAAACTGCCGTCCCTCTTTTTGCATTCTCTTTTCCCTGATCTCTTTCTTATTACGCCGCGGGCTTCAGGCTCTCTGCGCTGACAGCGGGATGCAGTCCCCCTGCCGGGAGATCGTGCGTCCCCAGGTACTGCAGTACGTTGTTGATGGAATCCTCAAAGCGCGCCCCCGTTTTGTGCGTAACTCTAACGCCCTTCGAAACCAGCCTGCAAACCTCAAAGCGATTCATTCCTTGCGCGAGTGCGCGGTGGATCTGATCAGAACGCATGACAAACTCCGACGAACAAGGTGATTGTTGCGTGGAGGTGCGAAGCTCGTCAGAAGCGATCAGTCAGCCGGAGCCGAGCAGGCCAGGCATTTCGGAAATGTTGCTTCCCACTCCGTCACATTTTGAGCCGGCGCGGCCGGCCCTGGGTCCCCAACGACAGCTTTGATCGGTGGAGTGGAATCAACGGGGAACGAAGATCCTCGAAAGCGTTTCGGCCCCACACGTGATCGAAATCGCTCTGAAAGGGTCTGCTTTCATTGTACGCTGCAATGGCCGCTTCCGCCGCGCTTTCGCCGCACACGATCAGCCTGTTAACATAAATCTCTTGAAAGCCCGCACTCCGGGCGCCCTGAACACATTCGATGGAAAGAGGTTAACGTGGCCGACACCACAAAAATCAAGGACAAGGCAGAACGCAAGAAGCTCAAGCGCGCAGCGCGCAAGAAAGCCGCTCCCAAGGCCAAGCGCACCACGCCTCGCGGCTCGCTCAAGAAAAAAGTGAAGAAGATGGTCCGCGGCCAGTCGAAGCGTTAAGACCAGCCTCTAGCCGCTAGCTTCTAGCCTCCTCCTGCTGAAGCCGAGATCTTGTCTCAGCACAAGAAAGCTGGCAGCTCGAGGCTAGCAGCCAGAAGCTGCTTCACAGAGGAGATCTGCTCTGCCCAGCCAGTTCTTCGCCCGCAAGTCGATTGACAAGCTCATCAGCGACTCGGAGGAACCCGAGCACGCGCTGAAGAAGAGCCTCGGGCCCTGGTCGCTCACCGCGCTTGGCATCGGCGCGGTCATCGGCTCGGGTATCTTCACTGTCATCGGCACCGCAATCTCCGGCGAGCAGCTTCCCAACGCCACCATCACAAACACTCCGCTCATCCACTACGTCGTCACGCACACTGCACTGGCCGGCCGCCCCGGCGCAGGTCCCGCCATCGCTCTTTCCATGGTGATGGTGGCCTTCGTCTGCGCCCTCACTGGCCTTTGCTACGCAGAGCTGGCCTCCATGATTCCCATTGCCGGCTCAGCTTATACCTATACCTATGCCACACTCGGCGAGCTCATCGCCTGGATCATTGGCTGGGATCTGATCCTCGAATATGCCGGCTCCAACATGAGCGTCAGCGTCGGCTTCGCCGCTCAC
>CAYYKV010000271.1:0-4178 GCA_964468605.1 uncultured Occallatibacter sp.
GGCGCGATGGTGGGCCGTCGTGCTGAAGGAGTTCACGCAACTGAAGCGCGACCGGTTGACGTTTGCCATGATCGTGGGCATTCCGATCATGCAGATGGCGCTTTTCGGTTTTGCCATCAACACGATTCCGCGGCACCTGGACACGGGAATCATCAGCGCGGACGACAGCGCCGTGACGCGCGATTTCATCGAGTCGATGCAGAACTCGTCGTACTTCAAAATTGTGGAGCGCCTGCCAAACGAGGAAGCGGGGCGCGAAGCGCTGGCGCAGGGCAAGCTTCTGTTTGTAGTGAATATTCCCGCGGGATTCACGCGGCAGGTGCTGCGGCGCGAGCGGCCATCGATCCTGATCGAGGCCGACGCGACCGATCCCACGACGACGGGAAGCGCGCTGGCCGCGGTAGACGGAATTACGCAAGCGGTAATTCAGCGGGAACTGACCGGGCCGCTGGCGACTCTGCAGGGCGGTCCGGCGCCGTTCGCAGTGGACGTACATCCGCTCTACAACCCCGATGAGATTACGCAGTACAACGTGGTGCCGGGGCTTATGGGGATGGTCCTGACGCTGACCATGGTCATGATGACTGGGCTGGCGGTGACGCGCGAGCGCGAACGCGGCACAATGGAGAATCTGCTGGCAATGCCGTCGACGCCGCTGGAGGTGATGACGGGAAAGCTCGTCCCCTACATCGGCATCGGCCTCCTGCAGGCGTCAATCATTTTGCTTGCCGCTCGCTACGTGTTCTTTGTGCCGTTCTTCGGCAATGTTTTCGCCGTTTATCTTTCGGCGCTGCTGTTTATCGCGGCAAATCTGACGGTAGGCATCACGTTTTCATCGCTGGCGCGAAATCAACTGCAGGCAGTGCAACTGGCGGTCTTCTATTTTCTGCCCAACATTATCCTGTCGGGATTCATGTTCCCGTTCAAAGGAATGCCGGGATGGGCGCAAACCATTGGGAATTTGCTGCCGCTGACGTATTTCAACCGGCTGGTGCGTGGAATTCTGCTGAAGGGCAATGGGTGGGCAGATTCGTGGCCCAGCGTGTGGCCCATGATGGTGTTTACCGCGGTGGTGATGTGCGTGGCTGTGGCCACCTACCGGAGAACTCTGGACTAAGGAGGGTGAGGCCGTGCAGCGTTCGTCGAATTGGAAGTGGATGATCGGAGTGGCGGGGCTGGTGATGGTCGCAGGTTGCACGGTGGGACCGCGGTATCGCGCGCCAGCGGCGCCGACCCTGACTTCCTATACTCCGCAACCGCTGCCGGCTGAGACGGCGAGCGGCGAAAGCCCCGCGGGCAACGCGCAACGCTTCAATCAGTCCGCGGCGATTCCAGTGGACTGGTGGAGTGCTTTTCAATCGCCCGAATTGAATGCGATGGTCGCTCAAGCGCTCAAGAACAGCCCGACCCTGGAGCAAGCGACGGCGCGGCTGAAGCAGGCGCAGGAAGAAGTGAATGCGCGGACGGGGGCGACGAAGTACCCGGCAGTCACGGGAAACGCGTCCGTGACCGAGGAGCAACTGAACCTGGCAGCACTGGGAGTTCCCTTCCCCAATCCGTCGCCGTTCACTTTGCTGAATGGATCGGTAGCAGTTTCGTATGCGCTCGATGTGTGGGGTGCGAATCGGCGAGCGATCGAGGGACTGAAGGCGCAGCGCGATTATGAGGCGTGGCAGCTCGAAGGCGCGAGGCTGATGCTGGCTGGCAACGTGGTGGCGGCGGCGATCCGGCAGGCTGAGGTGCGGAAAGATATCGAAGTCACACGACAGCTGCTGGCGGTGGAGCAGAAGGAGCTGAAGATTACTGAAGAGCGCGAACGGGCGGGCGGCGCTTCAGAAGCGGATGTGCGCAGCCAAAAGACGTTGGTGGCTCAGACCGAAGCCGCGATTCCACCGCTCGAATTGCAGCTGGACACGATCGATGATCAACTGGCGGCGCTGATGGGACTGAGCCCGGCGGAAGCGAAGGTCGCGGGAATTTCGCTCGACGCGTTGCATCTGCCTGAGGAGCTGCCGTTGACGGTGCCGTCGGAGCTGGTGCGGCAACGGCCGGACATTCGTGCAGCGGAAGCGCTGCTGCACGAGGCCAGCGCGAATGTGGGCGTGGTGACAGCGAACGAACTTCCGCAAATTGTGCTGACGGGAAGCGGAGGCGGTCTGGGCACGCGATTCGACTCGGGCGGCGACGTGTGGAATGTGGGCGCATCGCTGGCGGCGCCGATCTTCAACGGAGGGTCGTTGCAAGCGGAGAAACGCAAGGCGGAGGACGCGTACGACGAGGCGGCGAGTGCGTATCGCGCGACGGTGCTCGAGAGCTTTCGCGAGGTGGCCGATGCACTGTATGCGACGGAGCACGATGCGGAGACGCTGAAGGCGCGCAGTGCGGCTGCGGGTGAGGCCCAGGGCGCGTACCTCATTGCGGCGAAGCGTCACGAGGCCGGCGGGATCAGCGAGATCAGCCTGCTGGACGCAGAGCGGCAGCAGTTGCAGACGTCGCTCGACCGCGAGAATGCGGCCGCCAGCCGGTTAACGGACTCGGCGACGCTGTATGAGGCGTTAGGTGGAAAGGCAGCTACTAGCTTCTAGCTGCTAGCCTCTAACATCGAGATGCGCTCAGGGGCCGGTCGTTCTCGGTGCAAGCGAAGCGGGTCGGGGCGACCCGCTGCACTTTTTCATCGCAATTCATCAATTGCTCTTGCAATTCAGCGCCGGAGTCGATGAGAATTCGAGTGTTCGGCGCCAGCCGATGAATCCCCGGGGATACCGACAATCAGAGTGGCGCTTGCGCGAACAAAGGCTGCTCCAACTGCGGACGATTCGCGGGCCGGCAGCGTTGTACAACGCGTTTCAGCAGCATGGAAACAGGAGCTTGTCATGGCGACATCCGGATGGCAAACGTGGAACAGCGGCCCCTTCAGCATCCAGCGCAAACCGGGGAAATCGCCGGGCACTGTGATTCTCTGCTTCTGCGGACCCTTTACGATACGCGACGCTTACAGCTCTCTACCGCCGGGAGAGCTGAACAGGATTCTGGGATTGGAGCCGGCTCCGGGAGAGGAACCGCCGAAGCTCAACATTCTGGACCTGTCTGCCTGCCCCTATATGGATTCCTCCGGCCTGGGCATCATCGCTACTCATTACGTTCGTTGCCAGAAGCAAGGCTTGAAGTTCATGGTCGCCGGATTGAGCCCAAAGGTCCGCGAGGTTTTCCGGATCACAAAGATGGACAAGGTGATTCCGATCGCCGCGACGGTTGACGAAGCGGAAAGCAACTGAGGCAAACCCCAAAACTCAAGGAATCGTGCTCTGGTTTTCGGCCTTCCCGAGCGGGCTGGGAGACGTGTGCAGCTTTTGACCCAGGTCTATTCCGAGGGGCAGCGGAACTGCACCTGATCAAGCGGGCTTAGGCGAGAAGAACGCTTCGACGTCAGTGATCGTGTTGGTGATGCGGTAGGGCGGCAGGGATTGGAGAAAGATCTGGCCGTAGCGCTGGCGAGTAATGCGCGGATCGAGAAGGACGAGGACGCCGCGGTCTTCGAGGGAACGGATGAGGCGGCCGAATCCCTGCTTGAGCGTGAGAACGGCTTCGGGAACCTGGTAGTCGAAGAAAGGACGGCCGCCGGATTCCTCGATGGCGCGCATGCGTGCCTGGACGACGGGGTCAGAGGGGACGGCGAATGGGAGGCGATCGATGATGACGCAACTGAGGGCTTCGCCCTGGACGTCGACACCTTGCCAGAAGCTGGAGGTGCCGAAGAGCACGGAGTTGGGAGTCGCGCGGAATTCCTCGAGGAGAGCCTTGCGTGGCGCGGTGCCGTGGAGGAGGAGCGGGAAATCGAGGACAGGAAGAAGGCGCTCGTAAAGGGCGCGCATCTGGCCGTAGCTGGTGAAAAGGCAAAAGGCGCGGCCGCGAGTGATGCGCAGGACGCGCTCGATGGTTGTGGCGGCAGCGTCGACAAAATCGGGTTCGCGGGGGTCAGGCATGGACGGCGGGAGATAAAGGAGAGCCTGCTTACCGTATTGGAAGTGAGACGGAACGACGAGCTCGCGCGTGTCGGCGAGGCCAAGACGGCGGCGCAGGTGCTCAAAACCGCCCTGGACAGTGAGGGTAGCCGAAGTGAGGACGACAGTAGGGATCTGGTCGAAGACGAGATCGCGAAGAAGCTCGGAGACGTCGAT
>CAYYKV010000272.1:0-4169 GCA_964468605.1 uncultured Occallatibacter sp.
GCTCCGGCCGCAGAATGCCAACGCCCTGGCAGCGAGCCATCAGAATCTCGTTCGAGGAGAGCAGTGCTTCGAATTCGTCGACAAACGCCGGTAGTCCTGCCACAACCTTTCGCGTGGCGTCGAGCCACGCCGCCGAAACATCCACGCGGCAGCCGCCGAAGCGCATGTAGTTGCACATCATGCGGGAACCGGTGAGCGATTCGAAGAGGTCGAGAATCTTTTCGCGCTCCTTGAAGGCGTACATGAGCGGCGTGCCGCTTGCGCCCATCTCCTGGATGAGAAAGCCGATGGACGAGGCGTGGTTCTGCACGCGCGTCAGCTCGGCAAGAATTACGCGTATGTACTCGGCGCGCTCGGGAACTTCCTGGCCCACGAGCTTTTCCACCGCCAGCGCGTACGCCCAGTTGTTGGTGAGCGAGCAGAAGTAGTCGAGGCGGTCGGTGTACGGCATTGACGCCAGATACGAAGCGCCCTCGGCGATCTTCTCGTGGTTGCGATGGAGGTATCCGAAGACCGGTTTCAGGCGGACGACACGCTCGCCGTCGAGCGCCACATCCATGCGGAAGACGCCGTGCGTCGAGGGATGATGCGGCCCCATGGCGACTTCCAGCAACTCGCCCTCGCCGTCCGCCTCAATCACCGCCGGCCGGTTCCAGCCCTCAAGCTTCTCGGGTTTGGTCTCCGCAACGCTCATTCTTCGTCCGTCCTACTCCCTGTTCCCTATTGGCTATTCCCTGGCCCGCCCTCGGCCGCGCGATGCTCCTGCGCTCGCTTGAGCACCTCATCGTGCGGCGTCGGCTCGTATTCAAAGTCGTCCGGCTCTACGTAATCCTTGCGCATGGGGTGATCCTTGAATTCATCCCACATCAGCAGCCGGCGCAGGTCCGGATGGCCCGTAAAAACAATCCCGTAGAGATCGAAGACCTCGCGTTCCTGAAATTCGGCCGAGCGCCAGACGGGCGTGAGCGTCGGCAGGTCGACCTGATCCGACCGGTTCACCGTGCGCATCCTGAGCACCAGCGGCCCGTGTTTCTTCTCGATCGAATACAGATGATAGACCGCTTCAAGACAGCCGGGCTCAACGTGCTTGCGGGTCTCTTCGACGGTTTCCTCGACGGTTTGCTCCGCGCCGTCAACCATCTTCACGACCTGGCGCGTTACTTTAACTTTTTCCGCGATCTCCTTGTCGGGCCAGTCAACGCCGGAGACGTTTGAAAGAAAATCAAACGCAAGCTCCGCATCGTCGCGCAGAAAGGTTGCGACCTCAACGGCGAACTCTGGCGCAAGGCACAGCGAGTGCTGCGCGGAGGGGCTGGGATTCTGCACAAACTCCACGCCCGCGCCGGGCACCGCCGCCTCAATTGCCGCCTTGATCTCTTCGACTGACTTCAAATTCAGCTCCCAGCTTTCTGCTGATACTCGACACTGCGATCCGTTCTTTGTTCTCCGTTCTCCGTTTTCTGTTCTCTGTTCTCTGTTCTTTGCTTCTAACGAATCGTTATTGGCACCGGCCATACGCCCTTGTTTGAGGTCGGCTCCAGATCGTGCTCGCCCTGCTCAGGAACAGGAAATTCGCCCTGCGCTTCAGGGTCCAGGTGGCGCGGCCGGTCCTCCCCAGTCAACGGCTGACCGTCGATCTTTTTTTGCAGCGTCATGAAGGCCTGGATGAGCGCCTCAGGCCGTGGCGGGCAGCCGGGAATATGCACATCCACGGGAATGTAGCGGTCGATGCCCTTGAGCACGTTGTAGCCCTGCTTGAACGGCCCGCCGGAGATGGCGCATGCGCCCATGGCGATGACATAGCGCGGCTCGGCCATCTGGTTGTAGAGGCGCACCACTTGCGGCGCCATCTTTTTGGTCACGGTGCCGGAGACGATCATCAGATCGGCTTGCCGCGGTGAAGGCCGGAATACCTCGGCGCCGAAGCGAGCCAGATCGTAGCGAGCCATCGTGGTGGCGATCATCTCAATGGCACAGCAGGCCAGCCCGAATTGCATGGGCCACACTGAGCTGCGCCGGCCCCAGTTGTAGAGCTCCTCGATGGTCGTGACGAAGACGCCCTGCTTGCCCAGTTCGATCTTCAGGTTTTGGTCAACAGCCATCTGTCGCTCCGCTCCAGTTATCAATTCACAGTTCGTAGTTCACAGTTCTCATTCGCTTGCAAACTGCGAACTACGAACTTGAAACCGTGAACTCGCTTTCTTCACTGCCAGGTCAGCACGCCCTTCGCCCATGCCCACGCCAGCCCCTCAACCAGCAGCAGGACAAACACCAGCATGGCCGCGCACGCTGCTGCGCCCAGGCCAGTGAATGCAACCGCAAATGGAAGCAGGAAGACGGCTTCTACGTCGAAGATGAGAAAAATGATGCCGTAAAGGTAATAGGCCGACCGAAACTGCATCCACGCGTCGCCCTTCGACTCCAGGCCGCACTCGTAAATGGCGTTCTTGACTGCGTTGGGCTTGGCCGGCGAATATACCCGCGCCCAAAGCCAGGCCAACCCCAGCGGGGCAAGGCCAAAGCCCAGCGCGGCTGCGAACAAAACTGCCAAAGAAAAGTAGGGACTAAGAGCCATCGCAAGAAAGAGTTTCGTACTCTTTCAAGCTACCAGTTTAAGCCCGGTTTTGGCGAAGGACTTGGCGTCGATTCTAGCCATCCAAGGTGCTTTTTCCACCATTTATCCCATCAGGTGAACCGTTGGCTGGCCACGGCTCCCAAGCTCGCTAGTCGTCGCCGTCGTCTGTCTTCTTCGCGCGCACCTTAAGGATTGGGGGGACAAGCGCGCTGCCCATCCCATCCTTCGAGAGAATAACGTTGAGCTTCTCGGTATGAGCCCGGACCGAATCGGGCGGCTGCACGATGGTGTCCCGTCCCTTCTCCGCCGCGATAGCCCACGGCGGAGAAAGGCTGGGACCAGGGAGAACGGTTCAAAATCAGTTACGGATAGATGCCGCGAATCTGCACAGCCTCGGCCACGCGGCCGATGCCAAGCATGTTGGCGGAGATCCGCATGGGAACCTTCCGCTCGAGATGAATCTTAAGCACGTCGTGAAAAGCGCTCTTCATTACGTGATCGAGGCGCTTATAAATGTCCCGAGCCTCCCAGAAGAGGTGCTGTTCGTCCTGCACCCACTCGAAATAGGAGACAGTGACACCGCCCGCGTTGCACAGAATGTCCGGGATCACGAAGATGCCTTTGCTCTCGAGGATTCTGTCTGCCGCCGGTGTAAGTGGCCCGTTGGCGGCCTCGCCGACGATGCGCGCGCGAACCGCGCCTGCATTGTCCGCGTGAACAGTGTTCTCAAGCGCGGCGGGCACCAGGATGTCGCACGGCAAAGCCAGCAGCTCGTGCGGCAGGATCGGCTCGCTCTCCGGAAAGCCGTCCACGTGTCCGCAGAGCGACTTCATATGGATCAACTCGGGAATGTCCAGGCCGTTGCGGTTGTAGACGCAGCCGGTCGAGTCGCTGACGGCGATGACCCTTGCCCCCGCCTCATGCAGCAACTGTGCTGCGATGGAGCCTGCATTGCCGAAGCCCTGCACCGCGACGGTTGCGCCCTTCAACGGAATGTGCAGATGTTCGCAGGCGCACTCGATCGTCGAGAACACGCCGCGGCCCGTTGCCTCGTTGCGTCCCAGCGATCCGCCCAGGCTGATGGGCTTGCCCGTCACCACGCCGGGAATAGCATAGCCCTTGGTCATACTGTAGGTGTCCATGATCCAGGCCATGGTCTGCGAGTTGGTGTAGACGTCGGGCGCGGGAATGTCCTGCTCCGGACCGATGAGCGGCAGAATCGCGCTGGTATAGCGGCGCGTCATCCGTTCCAATTCACCCCGCGACATCGATTTCGGATCGCACGTGATGCCGCCCTTGGCTCCGCCGAAGGGGATGTTCACCACCGCGCACTTCCACGTCATCCACGTGGCCAGCGCCTTCACTTCGTCGAGCGTGACCTGCGGATGGTAGCGGATTCCGCCCTTGGCGGGCCCGCGCACCGAGCTGTGCTGCACGCGATAGCCCACGAAACGGTGAATGTTGCCGTCGTCCATGCGCACCGGCACACCCACTGTCAGCATGCGCTCGGGGTACTTGATCATCTCGCGCGTGTTCTTCTCCAGGCCCATGGCGTCTGCCGCGGTGTCGAAGTTTTCCATGGCAACGTCATAGG
>CAYYKV010000273.1:0-4165 GCA_964468605.1 uncultured Occallatibacter sp.
CGCGCAACAGGCCAGCCTTGGGCCGCGGCTCGTCGCGAAACTTGCTTTGAATCTGATACCAGATCTGCGGCAACTGCTTGTAACTGCGCAGTTCGCCGCGCGCGATCGTGGTCATGATCTCTTCGTGCGTCATGCCCAGGCACAGGTCCGCGCCCTTGCGATCCTTCAGGCGGAACATGTTTTCGCCCATCCCCGTCCAGCGACCGCTCTCCTCCCACGGCTCGCGCGGCAGAATCCCCGGCAGATAGAACTCCTGCGCGATCTGGTCCATCTCCTCGCGGACAATGGCGACAATTTTGTTCAGCGAGCGCTGGCCGAGAAAGAGGTAGTTATAGATTCCCGCGCCGAGCTGGCGAATGTAGCCCGCGCGGAGAAGAAACTTGTGGCTGGCCACTTCGGCATCCGCCGGAGCCTCGCGCAATGTAGGGATAAAAAGCTTTGACCAACGATGCATAGAAGGGGTAAGAGAACTTTCCCGTTCGCGGGGGCGAACGCAAGGCAAATTAAAGCAGTATTCATTCTAAATGTCCGGCGTGTTGGAGAGTCCAAAAGACGACTTTTGGGGCGCACATCGCTTTGCTGGAGCCGCGTGGCATACTTTCAGGCATGAATTTCCACCACATCCCCTGGGGAGAGATCGTTTTTGTGCTGGTCAAGCTCCTCAAGATGGGCGGGATTATTCCCGGCGCGCTGGCGGCGTTTGGGGTGCGGAAGCTTTACCAGAAATGGCGGCAGAACAAGGCGATGGCCGGTTGGCCCGCGACCGACGGAACGATCCAAAGCGGGCAGGTTCATAAGCAAGGGATGCGCTACTGGGTTGAGCTTACCTACACCTATTACGTAGGCGAGTACCGCTCAGGCAAGCATGTCCACCATTTTCGCCGCGAGGAAGAAGCCGATGAGTTCGTGCGCCAGGTCAAAGACAAGCGAGTTCAAGTTCACTACGACGCTTCCAACCCCGAAAAGTCCGTCATTCTGGATCGCGACCTGGAAGTGATTGCGCTGCTGGCGCCGCAGTATCGGTGACATTTTTTGTTGGGGTTCTCCCCGAGGTTTGTCATTTAGTCCGATTGGTTTTCGCCGCGGTGTCGGAGCGGCCGTAAGAACGCGTTACGGATTAGACGGGCGGAAATGAGGAGCGGAACGACTGCCACGAAGAAAGCAATGATCGAGCCATCTTTGAAATTCTTCACGAACGGAGTCGCAACCGCGAAGGCGGCCATGAAGAGAAAAGGGAAGGCGCAGACAACAAGCCCGGCTCGCTGAATCGGCTTTGCGTTTGGGTCGCCCTTCCACAGGAACGCATCGATTGATCCTCCATTGCGGACAGTGTCCGGCCACACCGTCGCCCTTTGCCTTGCCTCGACGTCTTCCCGAATATGCTCCAGTCTCTCGTCCTTCATGGCTCCGTGACTCTCCAGTGGTATCCGTCTACCCTTCGCTCAAATCAGCTCCACGCCCCACAGATCGTGCAGGTGCACCACGCCTTCGACCCTTTGCTCGGCGTCGACGACGATGAGCGAGGTGATCTTGCGCTCTTCGAGGATCGCCAGCGCGTGGGCCGCCAATTCCCCTGCAGCGATGGTTTGCGGATGCGCATTCATCGCTTCGCCGGCCGTCTTGCCCAGCGCCGCGCCGCCTTCGCGCTCCAGTAACCGTCTTAAGTCGCCGTCCGAGATCACGCCGCACAGCCGGCCTGCCTCCTGCACCGTCGTCATTCCCAGCTTCTTCGAAGACATCTCGAAGATCACATCGGACATCTGAGTGGAAGGCGCGACAACGGGAACGTCTTCGCCTGTGTGCATCAACTCACGGACCTTGGCGAGTTGTTTGCCCAATTTGCCGCCCGGATGCAGCTCGGCAAAATCCTCAGCCCGGAATCCCTTGCGCAGGCTCACGGCAACCGCCAGCGCGTCGCCGAGCGCCAGCATCGTCGTCGTTGAAGCCGTCGGAGCCAGATTCAGCCCGCATGCCTCGCGTTCCACGCTGCAATCAAGCGCCACGTCGCTGGCGGCGGCGAGAGTCGACTGTAGATTGCAACAAAAGCTGATGAGCGCATCGCCTTTGCGCTTGACCGTGGCCAGCAGGCGCAGAATCTCTTCGGTCTCTCCCGATGCCGAGAGCGCAATCACCACGTCGCCGGGCATGAGCACGCCCAGGTCGCCGTGCACGGCCTCAGCCGGATGCAGAAAAAGCGCGGGTGAGCCGGTGGAGCTGAGCGTGGCGGCGATTTTCTGAGCGATGATGCCGCTCTTGCCCATGCCGGTGACCACCACGCGGCCGTTTTGCCCCCCGCAGTGAAGGATCATGTCGACGGCGCGCGAGAACGGCCCGGCCATCGGTCCATCGAGGCGCGCGGCCAGAGCCTCAAGCGCGGCGGCCTCGGTGCGCACCAGCGATGCGGGCTTGAATGGCTCGTCTTTCCCTGTGGGGCTCATTGGCAATTGATAGTAACAAAGACAGAGAGCAGAGAACAGAGATCAGAGATTGGTTTGTGTCGAAGTCCATCCGTGACCGCGGCTGGAGACACGCGATCCTGTCTGCCGGTACTGTGCATTTGCAGTCTGATCTCTGGTCTCTGACCCCCGATCTCTGTTCTCTGCTTTCCGCTCGTACAATAGTTCTACGAGGTCGATTCCGTTGCGCCGAAACACCATCGTTCTTATTGCCGTTCTTTTTATTCTGGCTGTCTTTGCCTGGGCGGGCTGGGCCAATTGGGAGTATCGCAAGCAGGCCGCTGAAAGATTGCTGGCCGGGGCCGCCCAGGGCGAGTTGGTTCCGACCTCCGGCGGCGATGCCATGAATTATGTTTCGCCGCTTGACGGCAAGCCTGCGCCCAACTTCGCGCTGGAGAACCTGAGCGGCAGCAAAGTCTCGCTCGCGAGCTACAAGGGCAAGGCTGTGATGATCAACTTCTGGGCCACGTGGTGCGGCCCGTGCAAGGTGGAGACGCCCTGGATCGTGGAGCTGCGCGACAAGTACGCGGCGCAGGGCTTTGAGGTGCTGGGCGTGGACACTGAGGGCGACGACCTGCAGCCGGGCGACAAGGCGGGATGGGCCAAGGCCGAGGCCAATGCAGGCAAATTCGTCGCCGAGATGAAGGTGCCTTACCCGGTACTGCTTGACGGCGACAGTATCAGCCGCGACTACGGCGGGCTCGATGATCTCCCAGCGTCGTTTTTCGTCGATCGCAGCGGCAAGGTGGTGGCAGCGTCCCTGGGTCTGACTTCGGAGAGCGACATCGAGGGGAATATCAAGAAGGCACTGGCGGATTAGAAGCGAGTGGTCAGTTGTCGGTGATCAGTTGTCAGTCAGATGGTTGTCAAGATTGAGGATCGGAATCGATGGGTCGAATGAATTGGAATCGGATTTGCGCTGCGGTGCTCCTGGGGCTCGCCGGAATGGCAGCAGCGAAGGCCCACGGCCAGTTCATTTCCAACTCGCCGCGGAACAGCTCTGTGATTAAGACGGAGGCGGTGCAATACCTCTTCCCCGAACAGGTGAGCGTTCCCGCGGGCAAGCCGAGCGCAGTCACGTTGCACTTCCGCGTCGCGCAGGGTCTGCACATCAACTCGCACACACCCAGCGACGATTTCCTGATCCCTACGGATTTCTCCATCCCCGACGGCATGGGCGTGCGGCTCGGAGCAGCCAGCTATCCGCCAGGCACCATCATTTCGCTCGCCTTCGATCCCAAAACCAAACTGAGTGTCTACACCGGCGAGTTCGATATTCAGGCGCGTATCGTGGCAACGCCCGGCAACCATCTTGTGCAGGCAAAGTTGCGCTATCAGGCCTGCGACCAGAATCAGTGCATGCCCCCCAAAACCATCAACGTTCCGATCGACGTGATTGGCAAGTAGGATCGCCGAAGCCCGCGGACCTGCAATCTTCAGCTTTGCCGGCCTCGCTACCCGTCATTGCGTGGAGCCATTGTCGTCGGCGGGCAGAAACTGGTAGCTCACAAACGCAAAGTGCGCGCCATCGGGAGCCCAATTGGGCACGTTGTCGCTGCCCGATCCGCCGACAATCTGCACCAGGTCGCGAATCTTCCCGTCGGCAGTGTTGATGATCCGCAAGGTCACGTCCTTGTTGGCCGCGTGCCCGGTCACATCCTTGTCGTAGGAGAGGATCAGGATCGATTTTCCGTCCGGCGAGGGATGCG
>CAYYKV010000274.1:0-4107 GCA_964468605.1 uncultured Occallatibacter sp.
CCTGGGGCGCGGATGTGCTGGGGCGTTCGGCTCTGCCTCTCGGAATGGGAACGTTAATCGTGTTTCCGCCCACATGGCGCGGCGTGTGCCACGAGGATTTCAAGCTCGTCTTCAGTGACGGAACCTCTGAAACATACCCGCAGGGCATCGATGTTTGCCAGTTGCATGCTCTACAGTTCAACGCGGACACGGTAGAGGGATTCTGAAGGCGCAGAGAAGCGGGGAATAGCCAACAAGGAATAGGAAGGCGCGCGGCGGCGGAGGAGTGGATCTTTCGCTCGCTGCGCAGGCTTGTGTTTGCCCGCGATAACAAGTCCCGGATCAATGATTGCCGCTAGTGCGGGGCGGTGAAGGGATCAATGTTGAGCAGTTGCAACAGCGAGTTGTCGTAGAAGGGCGTGGGCGTGAAGGTAAGCACAAAGAGGATGAGTCCGCAGACTCCGAGAATGGCGCGGCTCGGCGACAGATTGGTGACCTCGGAGACTTTCGGATGGCGCAGCGCGGGAATGAGGAGAAAAATGCCCCAGAACATCCAGCCTACCCAGTAAACGGCTCCCGCAAGGAATAGCAGAAACGGCAGAACGTTGGTGAGCATGCGGTGGATGCGTGGCGAGAGCGCATAGAGGATGTGGCCGCCGTCGAGCTGGCCACCGGGAATGAGGTTGAGCGCGGTGATGAAGAGGCCGATCCAGCCGGCGACAAGGATGGGATGCGGCGAAGCTTGATTGAAGGAGGGGATTGCAGGGTTCCAAAATGCGAGGAGATGGCGGAGGATCTGAATGGTAAGCGGATCGCCGCCGAAGCGAATCAGGGACTCTGGTGCGCCGGGTGCGCGGGGAACGCTGAGTAGGAGGCCCGCGGCGACGGCGAGCGCGGAGGCGATAAAGCCGGCGAGTGGGCCGTAGATTCCCACGTCCATCAGCGCGTCGCGCGTGGGGATGCGCGTGCGGATGCGGATGACGGCGCCGAAGGTTCCGCTGAGCGTGGGAGCCGGGATAACCCAGGGCAAAGTGGCGCGCAGGCGATGCGCCTGGCATGCCGCGTAGTGGCCGAATTCGTGGATGAGAAGAATGCCGAGCAGAGTGAGCGAATAGGCAAGACCCGCGGCGAAGAGAGCCGGGTGGCGCAGAATCCACCCCCACGGCCAAAGATCGCTCTCGCTCGCGACAGGCGGCAGGCCCTCGAGAAAGTTCTGCATGAACCGCGCGCCGTTCACGGTGGTGGTGACGATGCTGGCGAGGAGCAGCAGCACCGGCAAGCCATAATCTCGAAACAGTGGACGCAACCGGGACCTTTCTTGAGGGGCGTAAATGCCGATACGCCCTACAGTCGTGCCCTGGGGTTGGTCGACTCGGGAATGAGTGGTCGAGAATCGGTGATCCTAAACTGCGAAGCGCGTACGCATAGAAACCACGGCGGAGCAACTCGCTGAGGGTAACCCGCGAGGGCGGCCGGATTTGGGAGAGCCGGCGATTCTGCTAGCTGCCTGATGCGCCAGGCTCGAGCGTGTGCAGTTCTTTGCCTGGCTTGAAGCGAACGGCCTTGCCCGGAGCGATGTTGACCTCAGTCCCGGTGCGGGGGTTGCGGCCAATGCCGGTTTTACGCGCGCGGACGCTGAAGACGCCAAATCCGCGCAGTTCAATGCGTTCGCCGGCCGCCAAAGCCTGTTTGAGGCCCTCGAAGACCGTGTCCACTGCCGCTTCAGCCTTGGTGCGCGGCAGGCCCGTGCGCTCAACCACGTTGTGAACAATATCCTGCTTAATCAATGGAGTGACCTCGCTGGCGCGATCTTAATTGTGCGTATCTTACCACCAACACCGCCCATACTACAGATTTTGTTGCAATTAGAAAAGCGGGGGCCAACAAGGCCCGGAGGAGCGAGCAGCCAATAGGGAGTAGAAGGACGGGCACGAAGGCGGCGAGAATTGTCGATGGGCGGAGTGATTTAAGATGGTGAATCGGAGCCGTAAACGGAGCTGAATAAGCTGGGGCAAGCCGGGCGCAACGCCCGGAACAGGAGACGCATGTCGATTCAGAGCGATCGATGGATCAGGGAACAGGCGCTGAAACATGGGATGATCGAGCCGTTCAGCGAAAAGCAGGTCGCGGGCAACGTGATCTCCTATGGACTTTCTTCCTACGGCTACGACCTGAGGGTCTCCGACGAGTTCAAGATTTTTACCAATGTAAACAGCGCCATCATTGATCCCAAGGCGTTCGACGAACGGTCGTTTGTTTCCGTGCAGGCGGATTCGGTGATCGTTCCGCCAAATTCATTCGCGCTGGCGCGGTCGGTCGAGTATTTTCGGATTCCGAGAGATGTGCTGACGATTTGCGTGGGCAAGTCGACCTACGCGCGCTGCGGCATCATCGTGAATGTGACGCCCTTCGAACCCGAGTGGGAGGGATTTGTCACGCTTGAGATTTCCAATACGACGCCCCTGCCCGCGAAGGTGTACGCCAACGAAGGACTGTGCCAGATTCTGTTTTTCCATGGCGATCAGCCGTGCGAAACGAGCTACGCCGACCGCAAGGGCAAATATCAAAAGCAGCAGGGAATTGTGCTGCCGAAGCTTTAGAAAGTCTTCGGATGCCACCTTTGCGTCAATGAGCTAGCACGTAATTCTTAGCCAATTAGATTTTAGTGGGATTTCGAATTCGACACATGCCGTGAAAGATTCACGAAAGGACTCGTTCAAGAGATTGAAGTGAAGCAAGATCGGCGCGGTTGTTGGGGCAACCCGTCGATCGGGTTCATCGAATTGCAAAACTGCACGGTCATTTTTCTTCCGGATCGAGCGAAGACGAAATCGATCAAATCTGAACGGCCGGTTTGACTCCGGCCAGACGTGGACCGGTGTGGGGATGACATCGTCGAAACGTATTCCTGGCGCAATTCGAATTGGTGTGGCGGCGGATGAACCGATTCGCGTCGCCGGCCTTGCAAGCATCTTTGACCAGCCCGCGGGGCAGGGCGAGGCTCAACTCGTTCCCGTGATTGCCGGCCTGAAAGAACTGCTGGCGCTCGACGACGTCGAGTACATTGTTGTCGACCTGCATTCGGAGTTGGGCGGTTTTGAGGCGCTGGAGACGATTCGGCGCGAGCGGCCCGACGTGCGATCGATCGTGATTGGCCCGGAAGGCGACGAAGAGCTGATTTTGAGCGCGATCATCGCCGGGGCCAGAGGCTACCTCGGGCAGACCGCCGGTCCTGAATTGGTTCGCAGCGCTATCGACGTGGTGACTTCGGGGTCGATCTGGGCTCCCAGACGGATTCTCTGCCGCGTGATCGATCGCCTGCTGAAGGTTCCTGGAGTCTCACAAGCTGCTGCCAATCAGCAGCTTACAAAACGAGAGCAAGAAGTCCTTACGCTGATCATGGGGGCTCATTCGACGCGTGAGATCGCCAGCGAACTGGGGATCGAGCAGCGGACCGTGAAAGCCTACGTTGGCCGCCTCATGCGCAAGGCGGGCGCCGACAACCGCATCAAGCTCTCCATGTCGGCACTCGGCCGCTCGATCGTGCCCAGAGACCTTGACGGGCAAGGGCTGGATCTTAGTAACCAAAGTGCAGCAAAATATGTGAAATTCTGATTACTTTCTGCCACCGCACTTAAGTACTCTTGTGTAGTTACCCGAATTTCAGCATTCTTATCCACAGAAACAACGCAGATCTGGGGAAAGGAGTTCCCCGGCGACATGTTTAGCATGATGCCTGGGAACTCCTCTTTTTTCGATGTACGTACTCTGGAGCCTGCTTGTCTCGTTCTTCTCAGCCCTCCCCCTCCAATCCAGCAATTCAACTCTAGGGGCTAGCGGCCCAAACCGGGCCGTTGGCGCGAAGTTGCCGGTGTTCGGTTCGCGCCAACCAGCGAAACGGCCCCGGTAGCGTTAACAGACCCTAGCGGTGCATCTCGGCTTCGCCGAAATACCTCCTGATCGCGTGCAGAAATCCCTCGGCTTGCGGAGGCGGGGGCACGTCTCCGCGGAGAATGGCGTCGAAGTGATGGGGTCCGCCATAAAGCTCATCGGTGTCCTCGGTATTCTGGCTCACCGTTGCTCCATTCAGATCGATGCCCGCAAAGATTCCGCGGCTGCGCGACCAGG
>CAYYKV010000275.1:0-4100 GCA_964468605.1 uncultured Occallatibacter sp.
AGCTGGCAGTCGATGTTGCGCGCATGGGGCATGGTGGCGCGCACGAGCGGCGGCACGGCGAATCAAGCCACGAACGAGACAGCCGAGACCGGCGCGGCAACTGGAAGCAACGAGCGCGAGGGCGCGGACGGAGTGAATACAACCCTCGCGCACGCTGGCGCTCAGTTGCCCGAACCAGCGCTGACAGCGAGCCGGAGCAATGGGCCGGTGGCGTACGCGGGCTCTCGAGCCGGCAATGCGGCGAGAGCGATTGATGCGCAAAGTGCGGCGAATGCGGCGAGCGCAACTGAGATTGTCGCAGCGAATGCGCAAAGCGCAACGGCGATGCGCGCGGCAGGAGTCCCTCGCAGCTCCACAAGCGCGAGCCCGAGCGCGAAAAACGAGAAGAAGACCAGTGGCGCGCTCAATGCAGGAGCGCAGCAGAATGTCGTCCCGGGAGCAAATGGGTCGCCGGCCCCGCCGGTGGATGCAACCGGGCCCTCGCTTTCGGTGACACAGCTGCAACTGCAAATCGCTCCCGCAAATCCGGCAGATTCGCTTGGCCTTCGGTCGGCGAAACAAATGGATGAACATTCTCGCCCCGTTCCGGCGAGTGCGGCCGAAAACTCGATGCGCGATTACGAGACGACCGGCGAAGCGACGGCCGGAGGCGCTGCGATCGCAGTCGGAGAACCAGAAGAATCGGCGGCACAAACTCAGTTATCGGCGACGGCGGCCGGGGCATCGCCGGCGAGCGCGAGCCGGCAAAGAGTACAGAGCACGAGTTCCGGCCTCGAAGAACATAAAACGCTGTCCGGAGATTTCGCGGGGCATGGCGGCGCGAACGCGACCAACAGCACCTCAGTGAGTTCCTCTGTCTCGGCTGCGAGCACGGACAAACAGAGCGCGAACAACTCGAATTCAGAGAGCAGCTCTTCGTCCTTACCACAAGCGATGGCGCGTTCATCGCATGAGGCAAGCGCCGGAGGCGCAAGCGCAGCGGCGGGGCAGGGAATTGGCGCACATGTCGTTGTCGGGCAGAGCTCCGCGCCGGAAGCGTCGGCGTGGGTACGCGATCCGGGCGGCGCTACGGAAGCAGCAGCGGCTCATGGTGAATCCGCTCCAATCGATGTCGCGGCGCCGCAGGAAACCTTCGCCGCGCTCGATGTCGGTACATCGGTGGGAACGCCGAGCTGGATTCATGCCGGCGGACATCAGGCCGAGGCGGGATTCGAGGATCCGGCGCTGGGTTGGGTTGGTGTGCGCGCGGATTTGAGCGGCGGCAGCGTGCACGCTGCGCTGGTTCCGGGTTCGACAGAAGCGGCGCAGGCGCTGAGCGGACATCTCGCGGGGCTGAACGCGTACCTCGCCGAACAACATGCGCCGGTGGCCACGCTGACCATGGCGGCTCCCGGCACGAGCGCGGCGGATACAGGCGTGGATCAGAACATGCAACAGAACGCAGGTCGCCATGGAGAACAGAGTCCGGCGTCAGCGCAAACGGAGGCGCAGCAGTTCACAGGCGCGAGCACACCGGCCGCGGCGATGAGCGCAGCGGCAACCAGCGTCGGCTTCGATGCAATCGCGCATGCAGAAGGCAGCCGCGGCACGCACATCTCGGTGTTGGCCTAAAACCGGGCATTGGATCGAAGAGGGACGGGCGGATGCAACGAGGATTGGAGACAAAGCAGGGAGGGACGATGGCAACTGGAATCTTGAATCACATGATGACGGCGGGGCAGGCGCTGACCGGAAGCGCAACCCCGATGGCCGGCGCTACAAGCGGAACGAGCGGAACGACAGGAACATCGGGGACGAGCGGCGCCGACAGCTCGGACGACAGCAGCAGTTCCGCGACGATCTCGGCCAACGACTTTCTCACGCTGCTGGTGACGGAGATGCAGAATCAGGACCCGACAGCGGACACCGACCCCAACGAGTACATCAACCAGCTGGTGCAGGTGAACAGTTTGGAACAGTTGATCGATATCAATCAGACGCTCAGCGGAGCACTGGGCAGCACCACCTCAGGCACCGGCAGCGGCGCGTCCTCGCAAATTGCCGGAGACACAACGGGCGCGACGGCAACAAGCCCGCTGACGGCATCCGCGGCGAGCACGGCGCCCACGCAAGCAGCCCTGCCCGCGGCTGCATCCGCAGTCCCCACAGCCGGCGCGCAAACAACTGCCGCCCGCCACACCGCAGGAAACGTAAGCGTGCCGGGTGTGAACGCGGCGGCCCAGCGCGTGGGGCACGCGCTTCCCGGCCGATCGCACACGCGGCCGGCGAAAGGCAGCGCGATCCCATTGCAGTAACACGAGATTCATCCGCCGGGCGCGATGGCCCGCATAACTGAAGCGACGTCGGGCAATGAGGCCGGCGCGAACTGATCCGAATCAAATAGGGAATGGGGCGCCTAGGGAATGGGGCGCTGAAGCCCGCCAAACAGATCCTAAATAAAGAGGAGAAGGACCATGGCAAGTTTTTCAATTCCGCTGACCGGCCTTGAGGCCGATTCCACTGCCTTGAACACCATTGCGAACGATCTTTCGAACATGAACACCACGGCCTACAAGTCCGAGTCGACCAACTTCTCCGATCTGTTCTACCAGCAGATTGGTTCCACCGGCTCTGGCGATCCGATCCAGGTGGGCGCGGGCGTCAAGGTGGCCTCAAACGAGATCTCGTTCACGCAAGGCTCCATCAATTCCACCGGCGACTCCACGGATGTGGCGTTAAACGGAAGCGGTTTCTTTGTTGTTGGCAACGGATCGGGCGGCTACGAGTACTCCCGCGCGGGCAATTTCTCGCTGGACTCGAATGGAGATCTTGTCACTTCAAACGGCCTGAACGTGATGGGCTACCCGGCGGTCGACGGCGTGGTGAACACCAATGCGCCGCTGACGGCGGTCAATGTTCCCGTGGGACAGGTGCAGGAGCCGCAGGCCACGACGACCATGAATATGACAGCCAATCTTGACTCGGCAACAGCGGCAGGGACCACATTTCCCGCGCAGGTCACGATCTACGACTCTCTCGGTGAAGCGCACGTCGCGACGGTAACCTACGAGCCGGGCGCGGTCGCGAACACCTGGACCTACTCGGTTGCATTGCCGGCTTCGGATTATTCAGCGGCAGGCGGAGACGCGGCCCCGGCGGCGATCACCGGCACAATGACATTCGATCAACACGGCAACCTGACCCAGGTGCAGCCAACCGGCGCAGCGAACCCCTCGACAGTCGGAACTGCGCCGGGCGATGTCTCGTCCATCGCGCTCAACTTCAATCCCGCCGCGGCCAACGTGCTGGCTGATGGAGCCGCTGGGTTGAACGTTCAGTGGAATCTGCTCGGGGCAGCCGGCACGCCGACCATCAGCCAGGTGGACACGACCTCCGCCGTCTCGGCCACCACGCAAAACGGCTATGCCAGCGGCCAGTATCAAAGCTTCACCGTCGGCTCCGACGGAACGGTCACGGCGAGCTACTCGAACGGGCAGCAGCAAAATGTAGGGCAACTGGCGCTGGCCAATGTAACCAATAGCCAGGGACTGAACTTGATGGGGAACGGCGACTATCAGACAACCCAAGCCAGCGGCACAGCCGTGGTGGGAACTTCAGGCGCGGGCGGCCTGGCAACCGTGCAGGACGATGCGCTGGAAGCATCGAACGTGAATATCTCGACGGAGTTTTCCGATCTGATTATTGCGCAGCGCGCGTTCGAAGCGAATGCCAAATCGGTGACCACATTCGACACGGTTACGCAGGACACCATCAACATGGTTCATTAGACTTTGCAGTTCGCTGCTTCACTCCGGGGCGGTCTTCGGACCGCCCAGGCCTTTGGAAAATGGGAGAACTTCGATAAACAACCCCTTAGCCTCGGCGAGCGCGGTTCCTTTCTCATCGAGAATGCGCGCTTCGGCCCAATGCTTGCGCCGCTCGTCGCGAACCACGCGGCCCTCAATGCGAAGCGGCACTCCACTGGGAACGGGGCGAAGGTAGTCCACTTCCATTCTCCGCGTCATCGACGGCCGCCCTCTGGCGCGAACCGCTTTGCTCATCGCTTCATCGAGCAGCGTGGCGATGATGCCGCCGTGCAGGTAGCCGGGATGGCCGTCGAA
>CAYYKV010000276.1:0-4078 GCA_964468605.1 uncultured Occallatibacter sp.
AGCCGAGACGAACGGGAGCCCGAACGGACTGCAAGTGAACTTTGTCGCAACAGGTCCGTGCTCCGTCACCGTTCTGTCGGTTTCCACGGCCACTGTGTCTGTCAACAACCCGGGAAGCAACCCGGCTACCTGCATCGTCACCGCGTCACAACCCGGCACGAATCCGACAGCGTCGAGCATGCCACCGTATTACGACGCCGCCAATTCCGTCTCCGAATCGTTCACGATCGAGCCGGCGGGTTCCAACGTGCTGCCGCAGACGATTAGCTGGACGACTCTGTCGAACGTGCAGTATGGCGGCACATTCTCGTTGAGCGCGACCGCTGAATCGAATGGCATGCCCGATGGGCTGCCAGTGACCTTCAAGGCGTCCGGCCCATGCACGACAGCCGGGACCACGACCGGCGTCGGCCCGTGTACGATTACGGCGACGGCGCCAGCAGGCACCGTCGGGAGCAACTCCTATAGCGTCGCCTCGGTGACCCAGTCCTTCACCATCACCCCGGCGGTGCTCACAGTGACAGCAACGAGCTTCCCCTCGGTTCCGTATGGGACGCCAATTCCGGCGCTCACCTACAGCGTCACTGGCTTTGAACCCGGCGATTCGGCCGCGTCGGTATTGGGCAGCACCGCGCCGGCGCTGTCCACGACTGCCAGTCAAGGGAGCAGTCCCGGCGGCTACCCCATTACGATTTCGACCGGCTCCCTGGCCGCGGCCAATTACTCCTTCTATTTTGTGAACGGAACGCTGACCATCGTGCCGGCCCCGCTGCTGACTGTGACTCCATCTGCAATCAGTTTCGGCTCGGTGACCCTGGGAAGCATCACAACAAAGAACATCACAGTGACCAACAATGGAACGGCGCCCGTCACCATCACCCAACCCCTCCTCTCGATCGTGCATGGAGGCAATTCCAATGAATTTGTGGCAGTGAGTCTCTGCCCGGCGTCATTAGCAGTGGGAAAAAGCTGCACGATTACGATCGCCTTCGTTGCGGGTCCGTACTACACACCGCAATCCGCGACCCTGGAGATCATGGACAATGCGCCAGGCAATCCGCAGCCGGTGATACTGAGCGCGCTTGTTCTGCAGCCACAGACAATCACGTTCAACCCCAACAACCCGCCGGCGACGGCCGCATACAACAGCACCTTCACGGCGATTGCCACCGGCGGCGGCAGCGGGAATGCGGTGACCTTCACTGGTTCCGGAGTGTGCAGCATCACGGGCACAACGCCGGGCACGGCAACCTACAAGATGACCAGCGGCACGGGAACGTGCTCGGTGATTGCCAACCAGGCAGGCAACTCCACCTACGCGGCAGCGGCGCAGGTTACGAAAACCGTAACCGCGACTTTGGCCCCGCAGACAATCACGTTCAACACCAGCCCACCGACCAGCGCATCGTATAAGACCAGCTTTACAGTCGCGGCTACCGCCTCAAGTACGCTCGCCGTGACCTACACGAGTTCCGGGGTGTGCAGCAATTCAGGCGCAACCTACACGATGACCAGCGGCACGGGAACCTGCAAGGTGATTGTCAGCCAGGCAGGCAACACTAACTACGCTGCGGCGCCGCAGATTACAACGACGGTAACCGCGGTCTATTCCAAGGCCAGCCTGACTCCAACGGCGGGCCTGAGTTTTGGGCCGGTGAGCAATAAGAGCAGCGCATCTCTGCCCTTGACCCTCACAAACACGGGAACAACACCACTGATCATCAGCGGCATCGCTATTACGGGCACGAACGCAAGCAACTTCTCCCAAACCAATAATTGTCCAGCCGCGTCGAGTTCACTCGCGCCGACGAAGACCTGCACCATCACAGTCACGTTCAATTCGAGCGGCAAGGGAGCCTCTGCCAGCATCACAGTCACCGACAACACCCAGACTGCCACGCAGACCGTCTCGCTCTCGGGAAGCTAGCGATATCAAATCTCCGCGGCGAATCGCGAGCACCCAGCAACGCGACGAAGCCAGCAAAAGGGAGTGCCGTCCGGCACTCCCTTAGTTGTTCGATTTCCGGCTTTTTAGCGAGCGATTATTGGCCAAGACGGCGCCGAATGTCGGCAACCAGCGGATCTTCCTTCGACTGCCCGCGGATGTTGAGATAGTTCTTATAGAAGTCAGCGAATCCATCGCTCTTCATTCCTTCCCGTACGCGACCCTGATCGTAATAAACAGGGGGGAAATAGGCATAAGTCGGCGTGTTGTCCAAAAACAATTCGATGGCTTCTCCTCGCCGCTTCATGCACTGATCGAATTGCGAATCAGCCTCAGTGAACGCTCCCGCTTCCAGGTAAGCCTGCCCCAAATCGAAATGACCGATCCAGGTGTCGAGCAGGTTGTTCGCCGCCGTGATTTGCCGGATTGCTTCGTTCGAGTCTTTCCGTTTCAGTGCCATCATGCCCGTTATGATCTTGCCGTAAGCCTGCGACTCACCTGTCAGCGCGGAAGAAAGGCTTGCAGCAAGCTTTTGCGCTTTAGCCATGTCTCCAGCATCGACATACGTTCCGGCCGCCAGAAATTCAATCTGAGTTGACTGGCTGTATGTCAGCGCCTTGCCAACATCAGAGAGCGCTGCCGCATGCTTTCCTTGCAATTCCTCGATGTTTCCCAGCGCTGCGTACTTCCTCGCGGCATCGTCGGTATTCTTCGCCGCAACATCGGCAGCGGCTCCGTTTGTAAGGATGCTCGCTGCCTCTGCATACTTCCCCTGATAGGCGGCGAGATCGGCCAATCCAGCGTTCGCCATTGACGCCGCCGCCGGTCCAAGGTCCGCAAGCCGGCGGTACGATTCGGTCGCGTTGTCGATCTGGCCCTCGCCAACTTGAGCTTCGGCGAGCACCAGGTATCCCTGCACGGACGAGGGATTGAGCGTCAACCCGGCACGCGCCTCCCTTTCGCCCGCCGCAAAATCTCCGTCAAAGGAACTGATGAATGACAGGTTCAGACGGGGCCCCACTCCCTTGGGGACAATCGCAACCGCATGTTGCGCTGCTTGCAACGCACTCGGCACGTTGCGCAGCTGCATATAGCAAGTAGCAAGGTTGTACTGGCCGACGCGATCGGCAGGGTAGTGAGTAACGAGCTGCGTGTATTCCTGTGCGCAGTTTTGCCAGTCACCCGTGATGAGGTAGTACAGCGCGCGGTTGCGATAGCGTTCCCGCTCCGTCATGCTGTCGACGTGTTCCATCGCAAGCTTCATGTACTTTACTGCGTCTCCCGGTCTGCCCAGATTCTGGGCCATCGCCGCCATGCCGGTGTAAGGCCTCGCAAACTTTGGATCCAGTTGCGAAGCTTTCTGGAACGAATCAAACGCATCCTGGAACTTGCCCGCGAACTGCTCGTCAACACCTTGAGCGTCCTCGTGAACAGCCTCAAGAGATGCGGCGGTAAACCCTCCGCTGACTTCATCGAACTGCACCGAGGCAGGCGTGGAGTCACCCAGGGCTTTGCGAATCGGCGCCGCCAGCTTCGGAAGGCTGCTCAGAATCTCCTGCTTGTTGGAGACGGTGACTTCCGCCTTTGCGAGCACCTTGCCGCTCACGGCGTCCAGAGCCACGGCCGAAATATCGTACTCGTCACCTCGCAATTCAATCTCGCCCGTGACGACCGTGTTAACGTCCTGGTTTACAGCGACGAGCCGCGCCGTCTGTTCGTCAAGTTTGTCGGTGGGTCTTGGGAGTTTTTCAGCCTGCTTACGCGCATCCCCCCGACCGTAGACGTTGATGAAGCTGGCGCCTTCCAAGGCCACGCCGAGCATCGGCTCCAGCGTGTTATCCAAAACCGGGTCGCCCGTAAGATTCGTAAAGTCGGCGACAAGCACCGAGACTGGGGCGTGCGTCCCTGATTTCGCCGCGAGTTGCCTTTTGATCACGTACCAAGAGATCCCCGCCGCGATCGCCAAAATCAGAGCGCCAGTGATCGCTGTACGTTGCCATGGCAGCTCCCGAATACGATTCAAGCGCAGGCGAACCGACGAAGCAGAAACCCGGGATTTGCCGCCCCGGCCTTGCCAAGCGCGAAGATCCGCATCCAGCTCTTCGGCGCTCTGGTAGCGCTTTGCGGGATCCG
>CAYYKV010000277.1:0-4073 GCA_964468605.1 uncultured Occallatibacter sp.
GGCTACCTGGGCATGGTGCGGCAGTGGCAGGAGTTCTTCTACGAGCGCAACTACGAGGCCACGCCGCTGATGAGCCCGGACTTTGTGAAGCTGGCCGATGCGCACGGCATTCCCGGTCGCGCAGTGCGGAAGCGCTCCGAAGTTGAGGCTGCTGTGATGGCGGCGCGCTCAGCGACCGGCGCATATCTGCTCAACTTCATGGTGGAGAAGGAAGACTCGGTGTACCCGATGATTCCCGCGGGCAGCGCGCTGCACGAGATGATCCGCCGGCCCGACCACGATCCGCTGGAAGAGTCAGCGGAGGATAAGTAGGAAAGTGAGTTCGATCATGCTGCACACATTTGTCGCATACGTTGAAGACCGTCCGGGCGTGCTGACGCGCGTGGCGTCGTTGTTCCGGCGCCTGAACATCAACATCAATTCGCTCACCGTGGGGCGCAGCGAGCGGCCGGGCCTGTCGCGGCTCACTCTGGTGTGCGAAGCGTCGGCGGAGGCTGGAGATCGCATCCGTGCCAGCCTGTTTAAACTCGAGAATGTCGTCGATGTCGACGATATCGCCCAGGCGCCTTCGGTCACGCGCGAGCTGGCGCTGATCAAAGTTGCGGCAACACCGCGCAACCGCGCTCAAATCTTCGACCTGGCTGAAGTGTTCCGTGCGCGCATCGTCGATCTCACCTCGGAGTCGCTGATGATCGAGATGACAGGTGTGGAGAGCAAGATTGAAGGGCTCATCGAAGTGCTGCGCGAGGACGATGGGCGGATTCTCGAAATCTGCCGCAGCGGCAAGATGACCATGCGGCGGGGACATCACGTGAGCAGTGTGGTCAGGGCGATGGGCGTCGTCGAGGGCGAATCTGCGGAGGAAGACGAGTCTGTTCCGGAGAGCGCGGCGGACGAAGCGGTGTGAGAGCTGCGAGGGCTCGAGTCAGACCCAGACTTTCTGAAAACTGAAATCCAACCAAGCAAAGGAAGAATCAGACCAAACATGGCGAAGACTTACTACGACAACAATGCCGACCTCAGCTTGATCCAGGCGAAAAAAGTGGCGATCATCGGCTACGGCTCGCAGGGGCATGCGCATGCTCTCAACCTGAAAGATTCGGGCGTGCAGGTGAAGGTGGGCCTGGCGGCGAATTCAAAATCGATTGCCAAGGCGCAGAAGGCCGGACTCGAAGTGACCACCGTCGCCGAGGCCACAAAATGGGCCGACGTGGTGATGGTGCTCGTTCCCGATCAAACCGCGGCCAAATTGTATGCCGAGGAGATCGGGCCGAATTTGAGCGCGGGCAAGCTGCTGATGTTCGCCCACGGTTTCAACATTCATTTCAAGACGATCGTGCCCGCCGCGGGCATCGACGTGGGCATGGCTGCGCCCAAGGCGCCCGGTCATCGCGTGCGCGAAGTTTTCATTGAGGGTGGCGGCGTTCCCGGCCTCATCGCGGTCCACCAGGACGCTACAGGCAAGGCGCATGCGCTCTCGCTCAGCTACCTCAAGGGCATCGGCTGCACGCGCGCAGGGGCATTGGAGACGACCTTCAAGGAAGAGACCGAGACCGATCTCTTCGGCGAGCAGGCGGTGCTGTGCGGCGGTGTGAGCGCGCTCATCAAGGCCGGGTACGAGACGCTCGTCGAGGCCGGTTATCAGCCCGAGAGCGCCTACTTCGAGTGCCTGCACGAGCTCAAGCTGATCGTCGACCTGATCTATCGCGGCGGCCTGGCCTACATGCGCTACTCGATCTCGGACACGGCAGAATACGGCGACTATGTCTCCGGGCCGCGCGTCATCGGCGCCGAGAGCAAGAAGGCGATGAAGCAGATTCTTGCAGAGATTCAGGACGGGACTTTCGCGAAGAAGTTCCTCGCCGATCAGAATTCCGGGAAAAAAGAATTTCTTGCCTTCCGCGAGGCCGAGGCGAAGCACCCGGTCGAGATTGTCGGCAAGCAACTGCGCGCAGCGATGCCGTTCCTCGATCCGGTGACGGTGGAGGAAGTGGCGAAGACGCGGTGACGAAAGGCGAGCCTATAGCCATTGGCTCTTAGCTGAAGCCTCGCCTCTCTTTTTCCCTTTTGGTAGCTGATGTTTTCCCTCACTGCCCTGCAGAATCCATCTCGCCAAGAGCCCATCGCTAGGTCGATGTGTTCTATACGTAAACCTAACAAAATAAGGCGCAAATTACCTGTTGCATGAAACTTGAATGTGGCGTAACATGTTTCATGTAACAGGGGCTCAAGATGGGTTCTGCAATCACACAACGCGTCCGCAAACACCGCGAGCAGCTCCGTGCCGCCGGGTTGAGGCCCGTGCAGCTTTGGCTGCCTGATACTTCCTCGGAGAGTTTCCGCGGGAAGTGCGAGCGCGAGTCCTTGTCGTTGACGAACGATCCGCTCGAGGCCGAAACCCTCGCATGGATCGCTGAAGCTGCCGACACGGACGGCTGGGTGTGAAGCGCGGAGACCTGATCCCGGTCGTTCTGGCGGGAGCGTACGGCAAGCCGCGGCCCGCGTTAGTGATTCAATCGGACCTTTTCGCACTCCATCCATCCGTAACGATTCTGCCAGTCACAACTGAGCTGCGTCCGATCGAGACATTCCGAATCACCGTTGATCCGTCACAAAAGAACGGTCTCCGCGCTCCGTCGCAGATTATGGTGGACAAGGCACACACGATTCCGCGCGACAAAGCTGGCGTTCCCTTTGGTGAACTGGAAATGCGAACACTCAAGGCCGTTGACCGCTCACTCGCCGTCTTCCTCGGCTTGGGTTAGTGCAGAGTTGGTTACGTGCAGCGCGGCGCGACCCAACAGCCTCGCCTCAGCCCTGTAGAATCAACCTGAAACTCCGCCTCAATCCGGCTGTGGAGGCTCCTTGCTTTACTGGCTGCTCTACGAAAAGCTGTTTCCGTTCTTCCACCCGTTCCGGATCTTCCGCTACCTGACTTTTCGTACCGCGTTTGCCTCGCTTACGGCGCTTTTGATTGCGCTTTTCATCGGGCCGTACGTGATTCAGAAGCTGAGGGAGTTCCAGATCGGCCAGTTTGTGCGCGAGGACGGGCCCCAGTCGCACATGAAGAAAACGGGAACGCCAACCATGGGCGGCGTGCTCATCTGCATCGCCATTTTGCTGCCCACGGTGCTGTGGTCCGACCCGGCGAATCCGTTCGTTTGGGTGGTGGTCTTCTCCACGCTGGCGTTTGGCGCCATCGGCTTTGCCGATGATTACATCAAGGTGGTGCAGCGGCGCAGCCTGGGATTGACGGCGCGGGCCAAGCTGTTGTGGCAGGGGTTGGCCGGCGTGTTGGTCGCCGTAGCGCTGATCGTGTTGGACCAGTTCGACGTTTTTTCCACTCGATTGTCTGTCCCCTTCATCAAGAGCCTGCATCCCGATCTGCTTTGGCACGCGTGGCCTGCGACGCTTCCGCACATGGCCCTCTTCGCGTTTGTGCCGTTCGTACTGTGGGTAGTGCTGTGGCTGGTGGGTACATCGAATGCGGTAAACCTGACCGACGGCCTCGACGGCCTGGCGATTGGGTGCACCATCATTGCCGCCGGCGCGCTCGCGGTGCTCACTTACATCAGCGGCCACGTCGTTTTTGCCGGCTATCTTGAACTGCAGCGCATGCCCATGGTGGGCGAGCTGACAGTCTTTTGCGGGTCGATGGTTGGCGCGTCGATTGGATTTCTCTGGTACAACGCTCACCCGGCAGAGATTTTCATGGGCGACGTTGGGTCGCTGGCGTTGGGCGGAGCCATCGGCACGGTGGCCATCGTCATCCGCCAGGAGCTGCTGCTGCCATTCATCGGCGGCGTGTTCATTCTTGAAGCGCTCTCGGTCATCTTGCAGGTGGGCAGCTACAAGCTGCGCAAGAAGAGGATTTTCAAGATGGCGCCTCTGCACCACCACTTCGAACAACTGGGCTGGAGCGAGTCGAAGGTGATTGTGCGCTTCTGGATCGCCGCCCTGGTGTTTGCATTGTTTGCACTCACCACGCTGAAATTGCGTTAGCCGCCGCCCGCGCCGCATCCCCCGCGGTGCACAATAAAGCTATTGCGCCGGCCGTTAGGAACAAATGATGG
>CAYYKV010000278.1:0-4063 GCA_964468605.1 uncultured Occallatibacter sp.
CGCCCAGCTACTCCTCGATGCGATAGGTGTATTCCTCAATGACGGGGTTGGTGAGAACTTCGCGAGCGATGCGCTCGACTTCGGCACGAGCGGCGTCGGAGTGGAGGCCGTCGGCGAGCGAGAGCGCGAAGTACTTGCCCTGGCGCACTGCGGTAACATCGGCAAAACCGATCTTGCGGAGAGCGTTGTGGATGGTCTGGCCCTGCGGATCGAGGACCGATGTCTTCAGGGTGACATAGACATGCGCCTTCATGATCCCTGATTATAGAGGCAGGGACAGGGAACAGTTTTCGGTGGTCAGTGTTCAGAAACGACCGGGACGAAGCGCAAAAGTTGAACTGAAAAGAAAAAGAGATTGGGATTGCGCGATTCCCCAGGGCCGCGCAACTGCCAAGCTCCCGCAAATTCCCAAGGAGAGTTAAAACGCAATGGTCAATTATCTGGAACTGCCCGTGGGCGACCGGGCGCCGGAAGTCTTTCGGGTGGTGATCGAGATTCCCCTCGACGGAACACAAAAGTTCGAATACGACAAGCAACTGCATGTGTTCAAGTTGGATCGAAACCTGCATTCGCCAGTGCACTATCCGGGCGATTACGGATTTATTCCGTCGACGCTGAGCGACGACGGCGATCCGTTGGACGTGTTGGTGCTGGTGCCGGGTCCGAGTTTTCCGGGATGCGTGCAGGAGGTGCGGCCGATCGGCCTGCTGGAGATGCTGGATCAGGGCGTTCTGGACGAGAAGGTTCTGGCGGTGGGAAAGAACAACCCGCGATTCGCGAACATCTGGAATTACACGGATATCTATCCACACATGCTGAAAGAGATAACGCACTTCTTCTCGATTTACAAGGATCTTGAGGGGAAGCGTGTGGAGATGAAGGGATGGCGCGACGCTTCCTATGCCCGGGACCGCGTGTTGCACACGATCAAGCAGTTTGAGTTGAACAAGGCGAAGCATCACGAGGGTAAGAAAAAGGTGGCAGTGTAGAAACACCAGAAACAAGGGACCGAAGGAACAGAGAACAGTGGGCAGGGCCCGCGGGGCGGGCAGAGATAAAGATCGAGCTACTTGGCTGCGGGCGCGGCAGCCAGAGCGCGGCGGCGGGCGAGCGGACGCGCGGTAAACCAATAGAGCAGCGGCCCGAGCAGGGCAATCCCACAAGCAAAAAGAAGAGATGAGACGTTGGCGAAGGCGGTGCCCGGATCGCCGAGCTTCTCGCTGCGCGAGGCATAGAGCGCGTAGACGATAAGTACGGTGGGGCCGACGGCGAGCAGGCAGGCGAAGGCGAAGTTGCCAGCGCGGAATGGGCGTGGAAGCCGGGGCTCGCGGATACGAAGCGCGATGAGGGCGACGAACTCAAGGATGAGGCTGGTGCCATAGAGAATGAGGTCGATGGAGATGAGGCGCTCAAAGGGAAGACTGATGGCGAGCGCCCAGGCGAGACCGCAAATGAGCACGCTTACCCAGGGAACGCCGCGGCGGTTGCGGAGCTCAAAGATGCGGGGCAACATGGCGTCGGAGGCCATAGCGATGGGCAGTCGCGTGTAACTCATCATGAGCGCGTTGAACATGCCGATGCCACAGATGACACCACCGGCAACGACGGCCGTCGACAGGAAGGATCCGCCGAGCGCGCCGGCCGCAGTGGCCCACGAACCGGTGGTGAAACCATCAGGAGAGAGGCCGCCGAGAGCCATGGCAGCAAGAGGTAAAACGTAAGTAATGACAGTAACGATGATGGCGCCGATGATGGCGCGCGGGTAATTACGCTGGGGATTATGGACGTCGCGCGCAATGGTTGAGGCGTTGTCCCAGCCCATATAGTTCCACAAACCGACGAGGATTGCGGTGGAGAGGCCGGCGTCGACATCGGGTGAAGGGGCGGGACGGCCCCAATGCATGGCGGGATGAAGGGTGAGGCCGCGCCAGAAGCCGAGGACGACAAAGACGGCAAAGGGTGCGAGAAGCAGCACGGACATCCAGACAGAATCTGTGCCAACGCGTGGTGCGCCGCGCAGGTTCCACGCGCAGCAAACGATGACGACGGCCAGCGACCAGAGATAGTCACGAGGAGCGGTAGTGAGCGCCGGGCTGAATCTGCCCAGGTAGAGGACGAAGATTGAGGGGTAGAGAGCCATGTCAAAGATGCTCGCCGAGAGCGAGAGCCAGCTTTCCTGGTAGCCCCAAAAAGGTCCAAGGCCGCGGCGTACCCAAACATAGAAGCCGCCTTCATCAGGGATTGCAGCAGCGAGTTCGCCGATCATGAGTGCGGTGGGAAGGCTCCAGATCATCGGCAGAACAAGCAGGATGACGATAGCCCAGCCAAAGCCAGCACCACCGAGGACGTCCTCCATGCCGTACGGGCCCCCCGACACCATAAAGAAGGTGGCGGCGATCAGCGGGAGAAGGAGCAGCTTATTGGGCGAAGGGCTGAAGATGGCACGCATACAAATGAATGTAATTGGGGGAGCAGGAAAGAGAAAGCGTGGCGAATCAGAGTTCCGGTATAATCCATTGAGGGCCGGAGAGATGGCCGAGTGGCTGAAGGCGGCGGTTTGCTAAACCGTTGTACGGTCAAAAGCTGTACCGGGGGTTCGAATCCCCCTCTCTCCGCCAGGATTTTCCGTATTCCGTTCATTCCATTCATAAATCATAGAAAATAGGCTGCTTAGTAGATTTCCGCTTCCTCCGTGTTGTCCGCATTTTCCGTCCAATTCGGTCCCTGGGACGTTTTTTGCATGACAACGGCCGGGATGCATGACAACGGCAAGGGGCACCCGTACCCACATCTCCTCTGAGTCCCTTCTTCGGCACCAAATCCAATTCCGGAACCCTATGCAATCACGCTGAAGCCTTTATGGTTATTGGGGTTCCTGCGTTTGGCGTCTCGTCCATGCAGTCCCTATATTCCACCTTTGTACACGGGATTCCCGGCTTTAGCTGTACAGAACGGGAAGCACTGTGCAAAGGAAAGCCACCCAAGAGCCGGGGACCCCGCTTCGCAGTTTCGAGGACTGCCAAGTGTACCCAAAAACACTGAAAATGACCCCTTTTAGCACATTCGGTGAGTGCGACTGCCAGTGAATCTGAGCAGCGGTTCTATTGGTTTGGATTGATGGAGATGAATGCAGATTCGCCTCGGGGGGCTTGACAGCGGAAAGGCAGCGGGGTTGGGGGTGGCAGGGCTGCGGTTCGGGTGTTCGCTCGTTCGGAGACAATTCGGGCTCGGCTTCGGCGTTCACTGCGGCGAAGTCGCGCGCCGGGCCGAATCCGAGACGCGAGAAATCGTGCAAGTCGTTGCCTTACGGCATGGGCCGTGGTCTAATCGAAGCCGCAACATTCGCTGACCGCCTCTGGGACACGGGTACAACAATGGGTGTGGAGCTATGCTCGAAAGAATCGAGAGCGTAAGAAAGGTAGGCCTGTTTCAGGACTACACGCACTCCCCTGGCCGAGAGTGCCATCCAAGACACTCCACATCTCTGCGCCTGGCTCTGTATTCATGATGCGATACATGAGAGCGATGAGCAGATCATTCGTGCAGAATTGGCAGCGCTGAATCGCGCTTTGGAGCCGCACTTGCACAACGCTTTCCTGAAGGCTTTAGAGTACAAGCTGATGAAACAGATGGGGAGTCAAACAAGCGAACATGTGTCGGGTACGTAAGTTTGGCGGGGAGCTCAAGTTCCTAGCGAAACTCTGTACGCAAATCGGTGCCCCATGTCCCAACTATGTGGACATTGGAAAGCGAAACCACTTCATTGGCCGAGAGGCCAAGCGTCTTACAGCTTTGCACGAATATCCCGGGAAACGGGCTGGCGATCTGAGCGAGCCTCATCATTGAGACTACTTGCCAGCATCAGACGAGCTGGTTTGGGAAGTTTTCAGCAGGCCCATCACTCCTTCAGATTTCTTGCTTCCTTCAAGTAACTCCTTAAAGAACGCGTAAACCATATTGCTGAATGCCCTATCGACTACTACCGGCCCATTAACCCCGTGTTGCGCGCTGCCTGAACGATGCGCTCAAAGAGGTCGGATCTGCGCCCGTTTGCCGCTTCCGT
>CAYYKV010000279.1:0-4035 GCA_964468605.1 uncultured Occallatibacter sp.
GAACCCCCGGGTATCCCCGCTGCTGGCTGCAGTAGTGAACCAGCCCGTCCTCGCAAACATACAAATACCGCGACCCCGCACGGCAACGCCAGTCATTCGCGCGACCCGCGGCAATCGCCTCCTGGAACTTGTCGAACTGCGCGTAGTTCGTCTTCTTCCGTGCCTTCATCTCGTGGTATACACGCGCCTCGTCCGGCTTCAGCGGCTTCAGTTGCCCGTCGCCATCGTGAATAATCCCGATCGTCGACTCGAACCCCAGCTCCAGCGCCCGCCTGCCAATCACCAGCGCGTCATTTGGGTCTTTGATCCCTCCGCCCACCACCGAATTAATGTTCACGTGGAACTCGGCATACTCGGCCAGCATCGCCAGCCGCTTGTCCAGAGTCTTGAGCGATTTCTTCGACACCTCGTCCGGCTCCAGGTTGTCGATCGAGATCTGCATGTGGTCCAGTCCCGCCCGGTTCAGCCGTTCAATTCTTTCAGGGCTCAGCAGGAACCCATTCGTGATCATCCCCGCAATCGCGCCCGTCTTTCTCATCCGGCGAATAATGTCGTCCAGTTGCGGGTGGGTCAGCGGCTCACCGCCCGAGATGCCGATCATCGCCGTCCCCAGCCGTCCCAGCGCGTCGATCCGCCTGTACATCTCTTCGAGCGGCACCGGCTCGCTCACCTTGTCGTATTCATTGCAGTAGGCGCAGCTCAGGTTGCAGAAACGCGTGGGAATAATCTGCACCAGCACCGGGTGCGAAGTATCAGCCAGCGCCCGCGCCACCATGGCGTACTCGCGCACCTTCCGCTTGGCCGCAATCGCCCGCCCGCGCACCGTCGATCTCCGGGGAATACCCATCTGTTTCTCTCTTTCATCATACCCTTTTCAAATCGTAGAAAGGCGCCATGGGACGTCCCTGAATCTTAATGAGTTATCTCGTAAATCACCACGAAAGAATGGGGCGGTAAACCTGGGTGCCCCATCCTAGCTTCGCTAGGGTGGGGTAGAAGGAACCCGGTATTTCACTGGCCGCAGTCAAAACCCAAGACCCTATCCAAGGCACGGGCACCGGAAACCTGGGTGCCCCATCCTAGCTTCGCTAGGGTGGGGTAGAAAAACGCCGGTATTTCACTGGCCGCAGTCAAAACCCAAGACCCTATCCAAGCCACGAGCACCGGAAACCTGGGTGCCCCATCCTAGCTTCGCTAGGGTGGGGTATGAGGATGTCGATGTCTCAACGATCACAGACATAGCCGACGACTCTCACCAAGACTGCCCTCATGCCCTCGCATCTGAAGCGATATCAACAGAGTCGTGACCTGCATTTCATCACGTTCAGTTGCTATCGCCGCCGGCCAAAGCTTGGGAGTATTACCGCGGCGGCAGCCTTTGAACGCGCGCTTGAGCACGCGCGGCGGCGCTACGGATTTTGCGTGAAGGGTTATGTCGTGATGCCTGAGCATGTGCACTTGCTGCTTAGCGAGCCTGAAGATGGAACGCTGGCCACGGCTCTGCAGGCTCTCAAGCAGTCTGTGTCGCGGACGGTCGCATTAAGGAGTGCCCAACCATTCTGGGAGCCGCGGTATTACGACTTCAACGTTTGGACGGCAAGAAAACAAATCGAGAAGCTGAAGTATCTGCACCGCAATCCGGTCACGCGCGGATTGGTCGCCAAGCCCGAAGATTGGGAATGGAGCAGCTTTCGCCATTATGCGACTGGAGTCAAGGGCGCAGTTGAGATCGAGTCCGAGTGGACCGAGCGCCGTCGAGAAGCTTCGTCCCGCGCATGAACCCTGATCGTCTTACCCCACCCTAGCGAAGCTAGGATGGGGCACCCAAATTGGGAGTGGCGGGTAGCCCAGTTTCACCACGCCAACTCACCGCGAAAATGGGTGCCCCCGGTCCCTCGCACTCGGGGACCGGGGATACCCCAACCGCCAACCCACCACCACACCCGCCGACTCGCCGCGCCCGCTAACTCGCCGACTTGCGAACCTTCCGCTCCGCCTCCATCAAATTCGCCAGAATATCGTTGATCCGCGTCAGGTGCCCTTCGCCCTTCGACTTGAGCCAATCCAGCACCTCCGGATCGAGACGCACGCTCACCGCCTGCTTGCGCCGCACGTCGCGCAGCCGCACCATACTCGCAAGCTGCTCCGCCGTCAGCCGCGGAATGTCCGAGTAGTCGATATCGGAATCATCGCCTGCCGCCTGCTTCGCCGCCAATCGACGGATGACTTCTTTTTCCGCCTCAGTCCACTTCCTGTTTCTGATATCTTCTGACGTCATTCTCTTCGGGGCGCTGCGCGTCAGCTCTTTTCTCATTTTCCGCATTTGTATATACATATCGTATGACACGAGAACGCGCCCCGTCAACCGGGCGCCCTAGATTTCGATTCCGAGAACCGCAAAAAGCTCCCATCGGGAGCGCCGGAAAATAGCCCAGGGCATGTCTCCGCGGTCGGAGCCCCCGAGCGATTTGTGCTTGTTAGGGTGAGGAGGCAACGCAGCCCTGGGAAAGCCGCCCCAAACAATCTCCGACCGCCGCAGGGCCGAAAGAACCCAAGCACCCAAGGCTGACACCCGGAAGCCGTCTTGCAGACGCCGCGAACCCCGCTGGCTCCGCTTAGTGCTACTGCGGCCAGTTGCCGGTCAGGTGAATCTGCATCGCCTGCTGGTAGGCCTCGCTCTTGAAGCGCAGGTTGCCGCCGGAGGAAGACGACTCCGTCTCCTGCGAGCTGTTCGACTCCACGGACTGCTTCCAGAGTTGCCGTCTCTCCTGATCGTCCTTTTGAACGACGGCCATCTTTTGCGCTTTCTCGTCGGCGCTGTCGTTTTGAAACGGGACAAGCTTGGCAACATCGTCGCGCAGCCGCGCCTCTACAATATTGATCGCCTTCACTTCCAATTGGGCAATCGCTTTCACCGCAGCCGCACGGTCCACTTCAAGCGCAGGCAGTTGCACCAGGATCACTCCATGCTGCGTGAGCTGGTCTAGGGCCGCCTGGAAATCGTTCGCGCGCTCCGCTTCGATTGCCTGATTCATCTCCGCCGCAAATTGGGCATAGCTCAGCCACTCGCAGGGATCGGCGTCGGACGGGCATGGCAGAACCACGGGGTTGGCGGCTTGAGGCGCCTCCGGGGGTTCGCCGCCGGGGCCAAGACCGTCGCCCGGCTTTTGACCATCATTTGGAGAAAGATCGGGCTCGGAGCCTCGAGAATGACCTTGGCCGGGAGATTCAGTGCGTCCGACCGGAGGATGCGTCGAATCCGGCGGCAACGCAGCGGGCATCGCGGAGGGCATCGCAGCGGGCATCGGCGGGGCGGGCATTGGAGAGGGCATTGGAGCAGGCATCGGCGTGGGCATCGGAGGAGGCATCGCAGGTTCAGGAGGTGGTGGTGGCACCGGCTCCTGAAACTGCGGTTCCTGCGGGCTCACGAGCACTGCCAGTGCGGTCGTCCATCCACCTGCTGCGCCGGCCTCCCGCAGTGAAAAAAGGCTTGCGGTATTCGAGCCGGTCTTCGCCGCGCAGGGCATGCGCCGTGCCGCCTCCAGCGCATCCACCGGAGTGCCCAGGTCCTTCGGCGCATTCACTTGTTCCCACGCGCCGAGACTCTCCCAGGTGGAATCATCCTCAGTAATAAACCGGAAGACGATCTCGTTGCTGTTGGAATCGCGGTAAATCAAATCGCGGATGCCGGCCCCGTCAGCGACCACGCCGCTCGTGTCATTCTCCGGCGTTCCGCACCGGGACTTGAGGTCATCGGGCGTCAAATTGGCGACAGCGTTGAACTGCTCGGGTCCCTGCGAAGGGCGATGGAGACGCACGTAGAGCCAGATGGCTCCAACGATAATCACGAGGAACAGCAACAGGCGCGTGAATTTACCCATGATTCACCAGCGGTGCTTGAGTGTACCGTGCAAAGCGAATCCCCGGCAAGATGAATTCGACCAGGCAGAGGACCGGGGCGGTAGCCTTTGACCCTCACTCCGCTGTCTCCAGCGCCGCCCGATCCCACTTCGCGCAATTCGCCGCCGCCTCATA
>CAYYKV010000280.1:0-4034 GCA_964468605.1 uncultured Occallatibacter sp.
TCATCTTTTTCAGCAGCGAGTTGTAGAACTCCAAAGCCGACTCGTGATCGCGAGTAATCTGCTTATACTGTTCTTCGATTGCCGGACTCGACTCAATCCTCGATTCATAAGCGCGAATCTTTTGCTGCAGTTGAGCCTGCTCCCGCTTTGCGGCATCCATAGCCGGGTGCAGAGAGCTCAGTTCAGCCTTGAGCTTTAAGAGCTGCGGTGGGTCATGATGGCTCACAGCGCCAGGAGCTGCGCTCGCTGCCGTTTCTGTCTGCGGATGTGCGATCTCGGCCCGCAGATCGGCAATCCTACGCTTCATGGCGAGTACATCGGGATGGTCCGGAGTATAGATGGCCTCCAGCTCCTTTTGCTGCGCGATCAGAGCTTTTAGCTCTTTCTCGCGATCATCGACTGAAAGTCCTGAGCCAGTCTGAGAGTCCTGACTTTCGCTCGCTTGTTGAGAGATCATTGCCTGGAGAAATGTTTCATTTTCGTGCATGCGGCCCAGCGACTGCGTCACGGCGTCTAGCTGTGTTGTGAGGGCCTGGAGCGTGTTTGCATTCGATGTTTCTTGTTCGGGAAGGCTGCCGAAATACTTTTGCTGGAAGGTAGCGAGCTTGGCTTCTTGATCGTCAAGGTCCCGCTTTGAGTCGGCGAGTTGCTGCTTGAGGAAATCAGTGGTGCCCTCGGCTGACTGCTCACGCGCATTCAAATTTTCGCTGACAAAGAGCGAAGTAATCTCGCCGCAAACCTGCTGAGCGGTGCGCGCGTCCTGCGCCTTGAAGGAGATGAAAAAGCCGGGCATGCCGCCGGTCATTCTTGACTGGTCAGATCGAATCGGAGCGATCCCGATGTCCTTTCGTGCCTGATCGACACGATTGTCCATGGTGTTGCTTCCGCCTGCATACAGGTTGAATTTCGTGATGATCGGCTCAAGTCGAGAGCGACTCAGGATCTGTTCCTTCATTGATGCCAGCCGTGCGCCCAGATCTTCAGTGACGACAGGCTTTACGTACTCTTCCGGCACCTTTTGCTGCTCGATAAGCACAAGCGTCTGCGATATGTACTGGGGAGTAAGGAAATAACTTAAACCGATGCCAACCCCCAGCAGAAGGGTCGAGGAAACTAGAATTAGCCAAAAGCGGCGCTTCAAGATTCCAACGTAGTCTTCCATTGTCATTTCACGATGTCCGAGCATAGGACTCCTTAAAAATCCGGCCTGACGAGGCGTGTCTTCTGAGGCGTATAACTCACGCCGAAGCTGGCTATTTGCAATACATCGGTGAGGATGTGGCCCTGAAGCTGTCCGGTCAGGATCGACGACAAGTTCAAGCTCGACGACTGGTCAATAACCGTGTAACCTGCAAATGCTGTGTAATGCCGGCCAAATGACCTGGTAAGCTGGACGACTCCATACTTCGCGTTTGTTTCCCCGTTATTGATTAAACCAGCAGTACGCCGGTAATCGCCTGACAACTCCATGCTCAGCTTCCTACCGAATCTCTGCATATAGTTTGCGCTGACCGTATCCGCTTCCGCTCCGAACAGATATCCACCCCCACTGCTAGCTCCCCGGACGTATGCGAGGCTTGCTGTTACGAATCGATACTGATACAGGACATCAGCGTTCGCTGCAACCGTCGTTGAAGAAGGCACGAATGCGCTGTCCGAACTTCCTTTCCACTCCGGCCCTGCTGAAATGGATGAAGAAATCTTGGCATTCCACACGCGCGAGAAGCCCAAAAGCCCAGCTTCACTGTGAAAAGAGAAGTCGGCATCAGGATAGCTGAACTGAGAAAACGTAAAGTTGCCAATGAGGGAATTTCGAGCATCGAGGCGTCTTGAAACGGATGCGTTTGCCATCAGTTGGTCGGTATTCAAGCCATTCCCGTCCGGGTAACGCCGCAATTCCGAAGTTATGCCGGCATTGACGGTCGTTGCGTAGTTTAAAGGGTGGTTGACATATCCGCTCGCAGCGTTGCTAACAGCGTGGGTTTTTAGCGTCAGGATCGACTGGTCTGACGGCGGCGGCTCTACCGGCTCTCCGACCCCGGGGATTCCGGTAAAGCCGGTTGTCGGAGCCTGGGGCGTATAACTTACGTCGTCGTTGACCGTGACTCTCCATTTGTGCCAGTCGATGCCCTGCGATAGCAACAGATGCTGAAAAAGCCCGTTCAAATAGTTTGTTCCGGCTATGCTCCACATGTATCCGCCGCCATAGTCGACGGCGAAAGGGAGGCGCTCGCTACCGTTGGTGTAATTTAAGTCTCCTGACGCGATGGCTCGTTGTTGGACGCCAAGGCCGTTCCCGTAAAAATCAGCAGTCTGCGAGTAGCGCAGAGAATAATTTAGGGAGGCGGCGCCACCCGTAGCTGCGGGAGCAACCTGCGCATTTGCCGCGGCGCAAGCACCAAGAAGAAGCGCCAGAAGTGCAAGAGTTGTTTTCATTCGCAGCGCCTCAAGGAACAACAATCGTATCGCCGGGTTTGAGAACCAAATTGAGCGCGCTGTCACCTTTCAACGCTTCCTTGTAATGCACTGGGATTTTCTGATGCGTTCCGGATACGTCGCGCAGGATATAGATTTTCTTTGTATTGGCGTAATCCGTGAGACCGCCGGCACTGGAAATGGCCTCCAGCAAGGTCATGCCGGATGTCATTTCGATCGGCCCTTTTCTAGCAACCTCGCCGAGAAGGTAAACAACTTTGCTGTGAATCTGGCTGATCACAACGGAGACGTTGGGATCCTGAACGTACTTCTTGAGTTTAGTTGTGATCTGATCCGCCAACTGAAGGGGCGTCAGGCCCGTGGCTCGAACATCGCCGAGAAGCGGAAGGGAAATCATGCCGTCAGGCCGGACGAGAAGGCTACTTGAGAGGGTAGGCTCCTTCCAGACTGTGACAGCCAGTACGTCGGATGGGCCGATCACATAACTATCGGAAACAGCCCCGGCTGCTTGGCCAGGCGCGGTTGTCTGAGGAGGCCTGGAACTTTCGGTCGCGGTTTCATCTGCTGGCTCTGGCGCGGTTGTCAGGGTAGGCTTGACATTATTGGTCGCGGCTCCTGCTGCCCGTCCAGGCGCGGTCGTCAGATGAGGCTGGGCGGGGGTGGTGTTGTCTTGAGCATGGCTTAAGAGGCATGGCAGAAGAAAAGCCAAAATCAAGAGTTTCTCTGGTTTCATACTGCAACTCCGTTTCTGTTGGATGCAGGTTGGTATTCCGCACCCACTTGCTTGAGCTTGTAGAGCAGGGCCTTATAACTGATCCCAAGTTCGTCCGCGGCGCGCTTGCGATTGCCACCGGTCGTGATTAGAACTTCAGAGATCAACTGACGCTCGATCTGAGTGGATGCGGCCCTTGTGGCTGCCTTCAGGGATAGAGGCTTGCGATGCCCATCCGGCTTGATCGTTAAGGCAGCTGCCTTGAGCGCGGCGAGGGAGATGGACTGGTTGCCGATGGCGACAAACGTCTTTATCGCAGTCTGAAGTTCAGACAAATTGTCTGGCCAGGTGTGCTCCATCAAGAACTCGATGATCTCCTCACGCAGGATCGGCTTGGGGCGGTCAAACTGTTTGGAGTACTGCGTTAATAGTTCATCGGCGATAGAGAGGATTTCTGACTTTCTACACCGCAGAGGGGAGATCCGGAGCGTAACCGGGGAGACCAAATAGTAGAAATCCTCTCTCATGCGCCAGGATTTGACTTCTTCCAATAGCTCGCGGCTCGAACCGAAAACGAGGCGACCGCTTTGCGCTTGCTCGGAGTGAAAATAGGTGTCAATAATAAGTTCCTGCAGTGGAAGACTCAAATCCCCAATTTCCGCCAGATAGACAGTTCCCTTGCTGGAAAAAGCCGACAGTAGAGCCTCGACGTCGGCGTGGGCGCTGTGAATCTCAGTGAAAGGGTTGCGAGATCGATGCGAAAGAGCATGAATCTGCGTGGCAATAGTACGTTTTCCGACGCCCCGTTCACCCACAATCAGGACCGGGCAATCGCACACGGCAATGCGGGCAATGGCGCGTTGAATCTGCGCTTCAATAGGGGCAA
>CAYYKV010000281.1:0-4028 GCA_964468605.1 uncultured Occallatibacter sp.
GACGACCAGTATCCGTGCCTCCACGGCCCGAGAACAAGAAAGTTCTCATGCGCGGTGTCGTGCTGTTCGAGCTTCGCGTACTCCTCTTGCGGCCCGTACATATCCTCCTGGTCGTAATAGCCGCCCACGGTAAGCGTAGGCACGGTGACAGAATCGAGCGCGTATTCCACCCCACGCGACGACCAGTTCGAATCGTAAGCCGGATGGTTGAGGAAGAGCTTCCAGGTTGGTACCACCTTGGACCCGGACTCCTTCACATCCTCGGCAAAGCTGCCGCGCTGGAGAAAGTAGTCGAACCCGTCTATGTTCTTGTAGCTGACCTCGACTTCTGTCTTCGACGACTCCAGCCCCAGCACGTAGTCGTATCCGTAGCTCTGGCGAAAGGCCCCGTTGTGAAAAAAATCGTCGCCGATCCACACATCGATCATCGGCGCCTGCGGCGAAATCGCCTTCACAGCCGGATTCGGATCGATGCCTGCCATCATCGCGAGGAATCCCGGATAGCTCGTTCCGACAACACCGACTCGACCGTTATTGCCAGGCACGTTCTTGATCAACCATGCCACGGTGTCGAAGGTGTCGGTGCTTTCGTCGATGGCTTTCGGGTCATGGTGGTCGGTGGGCGGCCGCATCATCACGAATTTGCCCTCGCTCTTGTATCGCCCGCGAATGTCTTCGGCCACGTAGATGTAACCGTCGCGCGCCAACTCGGGCCGCAGGGCAAAGAACGACGCACAGTTGGTGCCATCCACTCCATACGGCGTGCGCTGCATCAGAATGGGCAGGGGCGCCGCTATGTCAGCGGGCTTCAGAATCACCGCATGAAGCTTGACCCCATCGCGCATGGGGATCATCGCTTCGCTTCGCTGGTAATTGTGAAAGACGCCGCGTACCGGCGGGCCGGTTCGGACGTAGGTCGTTCCGGGCGCACTTGAGGTGGTAAGGGATTTCGCGCGGCCCGACGAATCGAGAGCAAACGAAACGGCGGTGTCGAACGCGGGAATATTGAAGACCGTTCCGGAAACCGGGACGAGCTGGGACGGAACCACGCGAGGAGATTCGATCGTAAGGCGGCCATCGTCAACGAAAATGCTGTAGCCCTCGCCGCCCTCCACGGGATCCGTGTATTCGCCGACGAAGGTTTCCAGGGGAGGGGCGGCAGACTGCTGGACCGCTTGAGCGCCCGCGCGCGCCAAGGCTGGCGGTATTGGAAGGAGCACGAAGCAAATGGCCGTGAGAAGCACGCGGCGGGAAATCAAATTGTCAATCCTCCACGAGACGATTCCGAAACCCGCCAAAAGCCAGCTCACTCTGTGACGCATTCAATGCGCGTGACCGTGATGATGAACGTGCCCGCCGGCCATCTCCTCGGGAGGCGTGACGCAGCCTTCGAGGGCCTCGCAGCCGATATGCTCAAACTGAATCGTCGTGTGGCCAATCTCGAATTGCCCGCGGAGATCGTCCTTGAGCTTGGCCAGTATACATACGCTCTCCGACGGAGGAATATCGGCAATCGTCACATGGCAAGAGAGGGCACGCGTGTACGATCCCAGGCACCAGACGTGCAGGTCGTGAACATTGACCACTCCCTCGACCGCTTCCATGACGGAGCGAATCTGGTGCAGCGAGACGCCGCGCGGCGTGCCCTCGAGCAGGATATTCAGCGTCTCACGCACGATTCCAATGCTCGACCAAAAGATGAATCCGGCAATGAGCAGTGACAAGGCCGGGTCAATCCAATTCCGGCCGGTGAACAGAATGCCAACGCCGCCCGCGATCACCGCAGCGGTCGAGAGCGTGTCGCCTGCCATGTGAAGAAAGGCGCTGCGCAGGTTCACATCTCTGGCCACACCCCACAGCAGGGCTGCAATCACGCCGTTCATCGCCACGCCGGCCGCAGCCACAATCATCATCGTCTTTGGCTGCACCGTTACCGGCGAGCTTAGCCGGTGCACGGCCTCAAGGGCGATCAACAATGAGATGGCAATCAGCGTCGCCGCATTGATGAACGCGGCAATCACACCGGCGCGCTGGTAACCGAAGGTTCTCGCGTGGTCTGCCGGCCGCGACTGGAAGTGGACAGCCGCAAAGCTGAGCAGGAGAGCCAGGAAATCCGAGACGTTGTGCCCTGATTCGGAAAGCAACGCGAGCGAATGGGCGCGCAATCCGGCGACAAATGTAACGACAACGTACGCCAGGGTCGCAGCCATCGAGATGCGCAGGACCAAAGTCGTCCGACTTGCTCCCTTGCCCGCCTGCGCCGCGTGAACATGCATATCGATAGTTTAACCGGGTGTCGGTATCGCGCGCCAACGCCAGGCTCTAGCCTTTACCGGGCCGCAAGTGGCTCAAATCCAGAGGCTCGGGATCTTCGAAGGAGGGCAGTTGCGGAAGCCGTTCGCGCAGCCCCGTCCAGCCTTCCCCCACAACGATGCTGTTGTGCGGATTACCGGGCTGGTAGCGCACGGTGCACGGAAATCCGGCTCTCACCTCGGCCGCGTTCACCAGCTCACGCATCGCGGTAATGTCCTGCGAGCATTCGTAGTTCACGCCTGCGATTCGGTAGTTGAACAGAAGCATCGTAAGGGTCCGCCCGTCCTGCGCTTCCACCTCATAGATGTCGAGCAACATACCGTCGACCAGCCTCCCCGATTGCACAAGGAACTGGCGTCGCGCGCGCTCCACTTCGTCTGCGCTGGGGCGCTTGCGCAGCACCAGCCAGATGGCTGCCGCCGCTACCACGACGGTCGCGGTGAGCCCGGCGGCAATCTCCCAATTGTCTGAACTGCGCAGCAGGATCATCTTAGAATTCGGCTCGACGCCGAGGCCCTCAACCTGAGGATACCGCAGGCGAAATCGACTCCGTCCCACGAGCCAATCTTCCGGAGCCATGGCAATCACCCCTCGGAGCCGAGTCCCTTCAAAGCTCGTGAAAGGGTCCGCGAAAATGACCTATACTCTAGGTTGTATCTGGCGCAGGATTCTGCTTTTTTATGGTGCATCTTTTCCTGTTTGCCACCGTTTTTGTACGAGGCAATTGAATGAAAGAGCAATCCAGGTTCCGCTCGACCACGGTGATCTGCGTCCGGCGCAACGGGCAAGTCGTGATGGCCGCGGACGGTCAGGTGACCTTTGGCGATCACGTGCTGAAGCACTCGGCCAGGAAGATACGCCGCCTCTTCCAGGACAAGATTCTGGCCGGTTTTGCCGGTTCCACGGCCGACGCTTTCAACCTTTTCGCGCGATTTGAGACCAAGCTCGAACAGCATGCCGGCAATCTGAACCGCGCCGCTGTCGAGTTGGCCAAGGATTGGCGCACCGACAAGATGCTGCGCAACCTCGAAGCCTTGCTCCTCGTCGCGGATAAGGGGCAAACATTCCTCATCTCCGGTTCAGGCGATGTAATCGATCCAGATGAGCCGTTGGCGGCCATCGGTTCCGGAGGCAGCTACGCCACCGCCGCTGCCCGCGCACTGATGGACAACACCGATTTGAGCGCCCGTGAAATCGCCGAAAAAGCCATGAAGATCGCAGGCGAAATCTGCATCTACACCAACGATCACGTCACAGTCGAGGAGCTATAGGTTTAGCGGAGGGTCTCCGCGGACATTCATCCATGGCCATCTATCTTCCCGCATCCGCCGAAGAACAGGAACTCGCGCTCGACGAGTTGACGCCGCGCGAGATCGTTGCCGAACTCGACAAGCACGTTGTGGGCCAGCGTGCCGCCAAGCGCGCCGTGGCCATTGCTCTGCGGAATCGCCAGCGGAGGCAAAAGCTGCCGCCTGATCTGGCCGATGACATCATGCCCAAGAACATCATCATGATTGGCCCTACCGGCGTAGGCAAGACCGAGATCGCGCGGCGTCTGGCCAAGCTCACCAACTCGCCGTTTCTCAAAGTCGAGGCCTCAAAGTTTACTGAAGTGGGCTACGTGGGCCGGGATGTCGAGTCGATGATCCGCGATCTGGTCGAAATCGCCATCGACATGGTCCGCGAGGAGCGCCTGGAGGAAGTGGAAGACAGGG
>CAYYKV010000282.1:0-4016 GCA_964468605.1 uncultured Occallatibacter sp.
TGCCGAGTACGCCGTAAACATCGTCGCGGGCCGCCGAAGCAAACGGCTGCGTGAGAACGGGAATGTAATGGAGGTCGATGAACGTATTGCCAACGACCAGTGGGACATTCTCAGCCAAATAGGCCGACCCAAGCCCGGTATCCATCCCGGGGAATGAGAAGGGCTCCATCTTCTGGCCGTTGAACGCGGCGGCATGCTCGTCGAACCAGCGCGAGGTCAGGTACGATTGTTGGCCACCGGCATCGATGGCGAACATTCGATCATCGTTCTCACCTGCGTCGCCGCGGCCGTCCGCCGCCATTCCTAACGATGACGAATCGGTAGTCGGGTCGGGCGACCGCCCGAGCGCGGCAATGACCCGATCTCCGTCGAGATAGAAACGGGCGCCTGTGGTGAGGCGATCCCTGTCCTCTTGCGGGTCGATCTCTCTCGAAGGATCCACCTCGATTGTGTAATCGGAAACGGTGAGTCGGCCCATGGCGGCGACCGCGGGGTAACCGAGAACGCCCTCGACCCGATAGCCGGAGTGTGGGAAGGAGTAATCCGAGTCGTCGAAGACGAATGCGGTAACATCGTGCAGCGTGAGACGGCCGCCAATGGTAAAGCGTGGAATCACGGTGACATGAACTTGAATGGGGCGCCCGGTAAGGGTGTGAATAGTGGCGGATTCCTTTGAGATGGTGAGGCCGACGTCCCGTGCAATCGAGCGGGAAATAAGATTGAAGGGAGAGGTGGGATCGAGCATCCAGCTGTGAGAGCGCGCGTCGATAAAGACGGGAACATCGACCAGACCGAGTGGATCGTCGCTGACCTGGAGCCTGAATGGCTCGCAGGGGTCGGCCGTGATGGGTGGATTGTCCTTGGCTAGCGGCAACATTTTGAGTGGCATCTCAATTTCATCCTGCTCGCCGGAAGTGAGCTTGCCGCCGAGGCGCGCGCTGAGGGTTTGATAGGCCTCGCTGGCCTTTGCCCAATTGCCAAGGCGAAGATAGTCTTCAGCAAGCGTCATGCGGAGCAGCTTCTCGCGCGCGGCATCTCCACTCGCGGTCACTTGATTCACCAGCGGCTCGAGGATCTGAACTGATTGATCGAGCTGATTTGAGCGGTTGGCCAGAATGCCGCGATAGAACTGCGCCTGATCCGACGGCAACTGGCTGAGCTGCGCCTGGATGCGAAGGTATTGGTGATCGGCGAGCAAGTTCTGCAAGCGTGCGTCGGTATCAAGTCCGCTGCTTGTCCCAGTTTGGAGCTGCGCTTCCGCGCCGGGCTGCTGCGTTATTGGCTGCACCGCCGGCTCCGCAATTTGTTGCGCAGCCAGAGGACACAGCGGCACGGCAAGCGCAGAAGCGAGGAATAGCCGCACCGCGGACGACTCACGCGCCCTGCGTCGGTGGCTTTCTTCCGCAAATCCGCTCTTGCCGTCCATGTCCACATCGACGTTAACAGATAGACGGTGGTGCGGCGAAAGCCCCTTCTTGAGACGGTCCTTACGCAATGACCGCTAGACTTGTGTTGAGCGATGAAGCGAAAGACAATTGCCCATTACGAAATTCTGCGGCGTCTCGGCGCCGGTGGCAGCGGCGTTGTGTATGCGGCCAACGACACGCTACTGCAGCGGCCAGTGGTGCTTAAGATGCTTCACACGGGGCTTCTGACCGCTGAGCAGATGCGGTCGACGGTGCTTCGTGAAGCGCGGCTGGCTTCGGCCATCGAGCATCCGAATGTATGCGCGATTTACGAAGTGGGTGAAAGCGGCGACGAAGCATACATTGCGATGCAATTTGTGCCGGGCCAGCCGCTGGACGAATTGATCGCCGGTGGGCCGGCCAGCTTGCAGCTTGTTCTCTCGGTGGGAATTCAGATCGCCGACGGACTGCAGGCGGCACACGCGCTGGGAATCTTTCACCGCGATCTGAAGCCGCAGAACGTGATGCTGACCGACGGCGGCCTGGTGAAGATTCTGGACTTCGGGCTGGCGCGGCGGCTCAGTCCCGAAGACGCTCGCTTCGACCCGGCAACACCCGCACTGGCCAAGAACAAATCCGTGGCGCCTACGTTCACGGCGCGGGGCGGGACCATCCGCTATATGGCGCCCGAGCAGTTCGTCACCGGACACTCGAGTGTGCAGTCAGACGTATGGGCGCTGGGCGTGATTCTGTATGAATTGGCGAGCGGACACCACCCTTTCGCTCGTCCTGACGCCGAAGACTCTCAGGCCATTCGCGCCATTCAGTTTCTCGAGCCGGAAGACCTGAGCGCGATCGTTCCGGAGATTTCTCCGGAGCTCAAGAGCGTGATTGCCGCTTGTCTCGAAAAAAATCCGGGCGCACGCACGGCATCGGCAGCCGACGTGCGCGAGGGACTGAAGACCATCATGAAGGCGCTGCGCATCGAGACGGGGATCATTCCCGGCGACGCGGCTGCTAACTTGCCGGTGACGGGCGCTGAGGCTGAGAAGCGTACGACAGGTCTGCTTTCCATGCTGGCCGAGCGGTTTCGCGAATCGGCTGGCGAGCAGAAGGCACAGAATTCGCTGGTGGTCTTGCCCTTTGCCAACCTGGGCGCGTCGGAGGCGGCGCCACTCTACGGCTATGCTCTTGCCGATGCGATTGCGGCCCGGCTGGCGCGAATTCCGGCACTGGTAGTGCGGCCATCGAGCGCGCTGATGCCGTTGGCCGGCGCGCGGCCCTGGGCGCAGATGGACCCGCTGGCTGTAGGCCAGAAGCTGCTGGTCAAATTTGTCCTGGCCGGGAACTTTGTGCGCTCGGAAAACGGATTCGACCTGAACTGGCAGTTACTCGATGTGGCATCGCAGAGCGTGCGGACCGGTGGATCGATTCGCGTCGCGTCGCTGGATCTGATCGCGGTGCAGTCGGAAATCTCAAACGAAGTGTTCGCAACCCTGCAGGGAATGGGGGCCGCGGAAGGAATCGAAGCGTCGCGCGCAGGGCAAAGTACAGACACATCGCGCAGTGCGGCGCGTGACGGATCGCTGCCCGGACCCGTCAGCGAAAGATATTTGCAGGCGCGGGCGCTCTTGAGCTCGTTCATGGTGCGCACAGGTTCGCGTGCCGATCTGGATCGCGCGCACGCATTGTTCACCCGCGTCACCGAGGCCGACTCCGGATTCGCCGCGGGATGGAGCGGCTTGGGCATCGCCGAGTTGCAGTACGCGCGGCACGGATTCGGCGGGCAAATTCACGTGATGCGAGCACGCCGCGCCTTTGAAGAAGCCCTGAAGCTCGATCCGGCGTCGACTGAATCTAATCTTTACCGCATCTACATGCTGCTTTCGCGCGGCGAAAAGGAGTCAGCGCGACATGGGATTGCGAACTTGCTCGCCGCCGCTGCCAACGATTGGAATGTGCACATGGTTGCCGGCCTGGCGCTGCGCGGCGATGGGATGTACCTCGAGGCGCTGGGTGAATTCAGCCGCGCACTCAAGCTGAATCCGGCCAACGCGGCGATTCTCTATAACCATCGCGCTCGCGTATACCACTACCAGAACCAGATCGAGCTGGCCGGCGACGAGCTCGAAAAAGGCCTGGCACTGGAGCCGCGCCACCCTCTGCTGCGCACTTCTTCGGGCTATCAGCAAATGCGCCTTGGAAATCTCGATGAAGCCATCGAGACTTTGGAAAACGTGATCGCTGACGATGCTTCACTGCGCATTGCCGTGCCCACCCTGGCCATTTGTTATGTGCAGGCAGGCTCGCGGGACCGCGGCGCGGCACTGCTCAAAGACGACACGCTGGCTGCCGCCGAGGCCGACAGCGAAATGGCGTACCGCCTCGCCACCTACTTCGCCGTCGACGGCGACTCCAGCGAAGCCCTGCACTGGCTGCGGCGCGCCATCTATCTCGGCAATGAGAACTATCCCTGGTTCCAGAAGAATCCGGCGTGGAACAACCTGCGCACCAATTCGGACTTCGAGCGGACGCTCGAGGATCTGAAGAAGAGCTTCCGCAAAAATCAGAAAACGTGGAAGCGGCTGCTGGAGGAAGTGCCGGCCGGCG
>CAYYKV010000283.1:0-4007 GCA_964468605.1 uncultured Occallatibacter sp.
GGAAGTCCGGCTGCGCCTCCTTGCCCGCGATCCGGCTTCCGCATCCAAAACAGCGCAACTGATGCAGGTTTTCGCTCATATCTAGGTGTTAGCCTAGCAGGTGTACGGCGATTCTCGCTGTGGACAGAGATCCTAAACCATGTCGATGCCGAAGCAATTCCTCGCCGCCCTTTTCGCGTTCCTGATTCTTGCGCCGCTCAGCGCGCAGGAACCTCTTCGCGTCGCCGCTGCCGCCGATCTGGAGCCCGTTCTCCCTCCGATCCTCGTTCAATTCGAGAAAAACACAGGCATTCACGCCGAAGCCACCTTCCAGTCCTCCGCCACGCTCGCCACGCAGATCCAGAACGGTGCGCCCTTCGACGTCTTTCTCTCCGCCGATCTCAGTTTCCCCAAGCGCCTCATCGACGCTGGCCTCGCCGACGCCGCCGGCTCGGCCGATTCCACCAACCCCATCACCTACGCGCGAGGAACGCTTGTCCTCTGGACTCGAAACGATTCACACCTGCCCCCACCCTCGCTCGATCTGCTCCGCTCGCCCGCTCTCAAGCGCCTGGCCATCGCCAATCCCGACCGCGCGCCATACGGCCGCGCCGCCGTTGCCGCCCTCCGAAGCCTCAAGCTCTACGACACTCTCAAGCCAAGTCTCGTCACCGCCGAAAACATCGCCCAGGCCGCCCAGTTTGTCGACACCGCCAACGCTGACGCTGGCCTCATCTCGCTCACCTCGGCGCTCACGCCGCGCCTTTCGGCGGACGGCTCTTACTTCGTCATTCCCCGCGACCTCTACCCACCCATCGAGCAGGGTGCAGTGATCGTCAGCAACACCAAGCGGCGCGACGCCGCGCACAAGCTGCTCGACTTTCTCTTGTCGCCGGCCATGCAAGCACAACTCGCCAAATCCGGCCTCACGCCGGTCAAATGAGCGCCATGGACTGGCAAGCATTCGCGCTCTCGCTTCGTCTCGCCGCCGTCACCACCGCGATTCTTCTCGCCATCGCCGTGCCTCTCGCCGCGCTCATCGTGCTCGGCCGCGGCCGCTGGCTCGCCGCCGTTGAAGCCATCGCCACGCTGCCCATGGTTTTGCCGCCCACCGTTCTCGGCTTCTTTCTTCTCGTTCTGCTTGGGCCCCGCACAGCCGTTGGCCGCGGCATCGCCGCCGTGCTCGGCCATCCCCTTGCATTTTCTTTCGATGGCCTCGTCGTCGGCTCCGTCATCTACAGCCTTCCCTTCGCTGTGCAGCCACTCGTTGCAGGCTTCGCTTCGGTCGACGCAGCTCTTGTCGACGCTGCCCGCCTTCTCGGCGCGGGTCCGGTGCGTCTCGTCTCCAGCATTCTCATCCCGCTTGCGCGCCGCTCGCTTCTCGCCGCCGTGGTCCTCAGTTTTCTTCACACCATCGGCGAATTTGGCGTCGTCCTCATGCTCGGCGGCGACATTCCCGGCGCCACGCGCACGCTCTCTATCGTTCTTTACGATCAGGTGGAGAACTTCGATTACGCTGCCGCCGGCCACACCGCTCTTTTGCTCCTTGGCTTGAGCGCCCTTGCCCTCGTCGCCGTCTACGCCACCAGTCAGAAACGCGGGGAGGCAGGTCGTGCTTGAATTCTCGCTCGACTCGCGCCGCGGCAGCTTCCACCTTCACGTGGAATGTACCTTCGCCTCCGATTGGACCGTGATCTTCGGCCCGTCCGGCGCGGGCAAGAGCACACTGCTCCGCTTGCTGGCTGGCCTCGACTTGCCCCATCACGGCCGCGTCGCTCTCGACGGCCGCGCGCTCACTGAAACCGCAATCGGACTTCGCATCCCGCCCGGTCGTCGCCAAACTTCGCTTGTGTCGCAGCAGCCCGCGCTCTTCCCTCACCTCACCGCCGCCGCCAACGTCGCCTACGGCCTGCGATCGCTCGATCGGCCCGCCTGCGCGCGCCGCGTTGACGAAATGCTCGACCTCGTCGGCGCAACCGACCTCGCCACGCGCCGCCCGCACGATCTCTCCGGAGGCCAGGCGCAACGCATCGCCCTGGCCCGGGCCCTCGCGCCCGCTCCACGCCTTCTTCTTCTCGATGAACCTTTCTCTGCGCTCGACGGCGTCGCCAGCGATGCGCTGCTCGTCCGCCTGCAACACTGGCTGCGCGAAAGCAAAGTACAAACCGTCGTGGCCACGCATGACGCCACGGACGCGCTCGCCACCTCTGCCGAAGTTCTGCTCCTCCGCGGCGGCCGCCTTGCCGCCCTCGGCCCCGCAAGCGACGTCCTCGCCCCGGAGCGCGAGCGTCTCCTCAGCCGTCTGCAAGCTTCGCAGGAATGAAACTGGCTGCCTGAATCATGTTTTGAAAGGGCACGGCTTCAGCCGTGCCGCGAGAGGCGCAAAGAAATCTGGGCTTTAGCCCCCGAGGGATGATTCGTGGCTGATCGTGCGACTCATGAAATCGATGGATCCCTCCCCGCTTCTTATTTCGCCGCGATCACCAGCAATGTCGCGTCATCTCGAAATTGCGAATCGCAGAACGCGGACACATCACTGAGCAGCGCATCGCACATCTCCGCCGCTGATCGCCTGCTTGCCTGCAGCGCAGCCTCGGCCAGCTTCTCCTCGCCGAATTCCACTTCGTCCGCGCCGCTTGCTTCAGTGATGCCATCGGTCACGAGCAACAACCGGTCGCCCGTGCGAAACTCAATCTTCGCGTTATCGTACTCCCACTTGGGAAGCACGCCCAGCACCGCGCCGCCATGGTCCAGAGCCTGGGTGCTTCCTTGCGAGACAAGAATCGGGTAAACCTGGCCGGCGTTGCAGTAGTCGAGCGTCCGCTTCTCGCTGTCCAGCACTCCATAGAGAAACGTCACAAACTTTCCCGTCGCAAGATTCTCGCAGAGCAGGCTGTTCACCTTGGCGCACAACTCTGCTGGGCTCTCGGCGCTGCCCGCATAAGCGCGCACAGCCGCCTGGACATTGGCCATCATCAGCGCGGCGGAAACTCCCTTTCCCACGACGTCCGCAATGCAAAGGCCAAGCCTGCCCCCGTCCAGTTTGAACACGTCGTAGTAATCCCCGCTCACCGCGCGCGCCGGCCGCCAAGCTCCCGCCACTTCGAATCCCGCCAGTTGCGGAATCTCCTTGGGCAGCAGCGACCGCTGAATCTCGCTCGCGCGCTGCATCTCCTCTTCCTGCTTTTCCAGTTGCTGTGCTCCCTGCTTTACCGATCGCTCCAGTTCCTCGTTGCGTTGTTCCAGCCGGTCCTTCGTTGTGTGGTAAAAAAAGGAGACAAAACCGAAAATGAATGTCACCAGAATCGGAAGCCTCCATCCCGTTCGAAGCAGATGAGAAAGCGTCTGCGGACTCGGCGGTGCGACAAACCACACGATGACGCTGGAAATCAAGTAAACCGGGACCGCCACGATCAGCAGCGTGGATAGAAAAATGAGCCAGTTGTAAGGAAATGGTCTTCCCGCAAAGAGAAATTGCGTTCGATCCATCGCGAAAGAAATGAGATTTCCGTAGCAGAGTGTGTACACCAACACTGTGGCGGGATTAATCTCCACGCCAATCGCCCAGAAAACTGCGGCAGTAACTGCAGAAACGACGATATAAATAATCTGCTGTCGAACGAAGCGCACTACAGAAGGAAAAGCCAGACGCATGCCAGTACGCTCTCTCCAACCTTATTGGGAATCATAAGGATTCTACGCCAAAGCCGAATCGCGCGCCTCGTGGGTAAATGCACCGCGTTACGCGAACCCCACCATCTCCGGCTCCATCTCCAGTCGAATCCCGAACTGCGTTTCAACTGCCGCTCGAATCTTCTCCGCCAGCCCAAGAATCTCCTTGGCCGTCGCGCCCCCGCGATTTACGAGCGCCAGCGTGTGCCGCGACGAAATTCCTGCCGCGCCCATCCCATAGCCCTTCGCAAATCCCGCCTGCTCAATCAGCCACGCCGCGGGAAACTTCACCAGCCCATCGTCCGCGGGAAAAATCCTCACTGGAATTCCTTTGCTCGCCGCGAAATTCCGCACGC